>JAMPGF010000056.1 GCA_023664105.1 Butyricicoccus sp.
GTGGCTCTGCCCGCCCTGGCCGCCATGCCGCGGAGCGCTCTGGCGGTTCTGCGTCTGGCTGTGTTCCCGCGCCGGGGATTGTCCCGCCGGGGGATTTGAGCGCGGCGCGGGCGCTTCACTGTCGTTTACGCGGCGCACGCGGCCTGTGTTGCCCTGGTAGTGGTTATACATCACCGCCACCCCCGTACTCGCGAAGCGCCGCGCCGGCGACCTTGGCAATGCGCGCAAAGCGTACGGCCTTTTCCAGTTTTTCGCGCCGCTCCTGCTTGAGATAGGGGCCCATGGCGCGCAGCAGCTCGGTTTTCTCGCTGCCGCCCTTCACCTGGGACATGAGGCGGCTCATCTTTGAGAACATTTCCATATCAAAGCCGCCCAGGGATCCCAGAGCACCAAGGCCCGCTCCGGCGTCGGAGCTTTGACCCGAAGCGTTATTATTCTGTCCGCTCCTCTCCGTGCCCGGCTCCTCCTTTTTGTCGGCCCCGCCCATGAACTGTGAGGCCAGATTTATTATCTTCTCCATCTCCTCGGGATCGCCGAGAATGGAATTTATCCTGTCTTCAAACTCGCTCACGGGCGCGCCTCCCTTCCATCAGTTTTTTACTTTCCCTTCATGGCCTGCTGGAGCTTTTGCGCCAGCGCCTTTCCGTCGGGGGTGGACATGACCTGCGCGAGTATGCTTTGCAGCGCGGCGGTGTCGCCGCTTTTCGCGGCGCGTTCAACCGCGGCCTGGTCGAGGGACTGGGCAAGGCGCCGCCCCTCGGCGCAGTCGGCGGCCTTCATCAGCCGCTCGGCGTTCGGATTCCCGCGAAGCTGCTTTTCCAGCTCGGAAAAATTATTCATAGACAAAACTCCTTTTTGGGAATAAAGTTTCCTCACTCCATTATATTCGTGAAATGAAAGAAGGTGCGCATTTGAAGCTTGCGGTTTTCTCCGACTCCCACGGGAACACGGACAATATGATAACGGCTATCGAGGACTACAAGCCCGACTGTATCATCCACCTGGGCGACGTAGCCCCCGACGCGGACTTTATCGCCCAGCAGTACCCGAGTCTGCCCATGTACAGCGTGCGCGGCAACTGCGACTTTTTCTCCGCCGCGCCGGAGTCACAGCTTATTGAACTGGGCGGCGTGCGTATCTTCCTCGCCCACGGACACCGCCACGGAGTAAAAATCTCCCTTGATTCGTTCCTCAACTCCACCTGCTGCTCCGGCTCCGCGCTGGGGCTGTTCGGGCACACCCACCGCGCCACTTGCCGCTCCTTCGGCAACGTGCAGCTTTTCAACCCCGGCTCCTGCGCAGCGGGACCGGGCCCCACTTACGGGAAGATTACCATCGAAAACGGCATGGCTTTCTGCAAAATCGTGAACATAAGGTAAAAAACAGGTACAAATCCCCCACTTTGGCTTTTTGTGAGGTAAGCATATGAGAACTCAGGAGCAGGTTCTCGGCATTGTCGAGGGCCTTGAAAAGGAATACCCGCTGGCCGACTGCACGCTGGAATACCGCAAGGATTACGAGCTGCTTTTCTCCGTGCGCCTTGCCGCGCAGTGCACCGACGAGCGCGTGAACATGATAACCCCCGCGCTGTTTGAGCGCTTCCCGACGCTGGAGGCCTTCGCCGCCGCCGCGCCGGAGGACGTTGAGCCGTACATACACTCCTGCGGCTTTTTCCGCGCCAAGGCGCGGGACATTGTTCTGTGCGCCCAAGCGCTTATTGAGCGCCACGGCGGGAAGGTGCCGGGAACCATGGAGGAGCTGGTCGCCCTGCCCGGCGTGGGGCGCAAGACGGCGAACCTTATTCTGGGCGACATCTTCAACGAGCCGGGCGCCACGGTCGTGGACACCCACTGCATCCGGCTTTCCAACCGCATGGGGCTTGTGGATAATTTGAAGGAGCCCGTAAAAATCGAGCGCGAGCTGCGCAAAATACTACCGCCGGAGAAGAGCTCCGACTTCTGCCACCGCCTGGTGATACACGGGCGCGCGGTGTGCTCGGCGCGCAATCCCAAGTGTGAGAGCTGCTGTGTGCGGCACCTGTGCCGGACGTTTTCCGGTTAAATTCTATTATCCGCAAAGGAACTGCTATGAACGAAATTGAGACAAAACGCGAGCGGGCAGTGCTGGCCGGGCTGTCCGCCGCCTGCTTTGACGAGGGCGAGCACTCCACCGAGGTGAGCATGGCCGAGCTGGCCGCGCTGGTGGAGACCGCCGGGGGCGAGGCCGTGGCCTGGCTGATCCAGAACCGTCCCGCCCCCGACCCGCGCAGCTTCATCGGCGACGGCAAGGTCGCCGAGCTGAGGCAGCTTATCGAGGATAACGAGTGCAATCTCGCCGTTTTCGACAACGAGCTGAGCCCGTCGCAGATGCGCGTATTGGGCGAGGAGCTGGGCGTGAAGGTACTCGACCGCTCGGGGCTTATTCTTGATATCTTCGCCCAGCGGGCGAGGACGCGGGAGGGACAGCTTCAGGTCGAGCTGGCGCAATACAAATACCTTCTGCCGCGCCTGACGGGCATGTGGACGCACCTTGTGCGCCAGACCGCCTCGGGCGGGTCCTCCCCCATCGGCACCCGCGGCCCCGGCGAGACGCAGCTTGAAACCGACCGCCGGCATATCCGGCGCAAGATACAAAAGCTCCAGGCCGAGCTTGAGGAGGCGCGCAAGGTTCGCGGCGTGCAGCGCCGCCGGCGCGAGAAGAACGAGGTGCCCGTCGTGGCCCTCGTCGGCTACACCAACGCCGGAAAATCCACCCTGCTAAACCGCCTGACCGGCAGCGATATTCCCGCCAACGACCGCCTCTTTGACACACTGTACACCACGACGCGGCTGATGAAGCTTGACGAGGTACAGCAGGTGCTCGTCTCCGACACCGTCGGCTTTATCCGCAAACTGCCGACACACCTTATCGAGTCGTTCAAGGCCACGCTGGAGGAACTCGCCTACGCCGACGTGCTGCTGCACGTCATTGACCTGTCCAATCCCGAGTGGCGCACCCAGGCGGAGATTGTCGATGAGCTGATAAACCAGCTCGGCGCGGCGCAGACGCCCTGCATCCGCGTTTACAACAAGTGTGATCTCTACCTCGACGAGCTGCCGCGCGGCAATGATAGCGTGTGCATCTCCGCGCGCACAGGCGAAGGCGCGGACACGCTTTTGAAAATGCTCTCGGATACCCTCGGACGCGGACGCAGGCGGGCGGTATTCCTCATCCCCTACGCCCAGGGCGCGCTGGTCGAGCAGCTCCACGCCGAGGCCGCGGTGCTCAGCGTGGAGTATGTGGAAAGCGGCGCGCGCATCGAGGCGGTCGTCAAGCCCGAGCTCTGGGGCAGGATAAAGCAGTACGCGGAGGACGAATATGATTCTTGAGACAGAGCGCCTGCTGCTGCGCCCATGGACGCAGGCGGACGCGCAGGAGCTTTACAGATACGCAAGCGACGACCGCGTCGGACCCGCCGCCGGCTGGGCCGTCCACAAAAGCGCGGAGGAAAGCCGCGAGATTATACGCGGCGTGCTCTCCGCCGACGGCGTTTTCGCCATTGTGCCGAAGGAGCTCGGCCTTCCCGTGGGCAGCGCGGGCTTTTCGGAAAAGCATTTCGGCAATCCGGACGAGCCTGAGCTGGGCTACTGGGTCGGCGTCCCCTTCTGGGGGCGCGGCTACGCGCCGGAGGCGGCGCTGCACCTGCTGGGGCACGCCTTTTCCGGCGGCTGCCGCCGCGTGTGGGTCTCGCATTACGAGGGCAACAATAAGTCCCGCTCCGTCATCAGGAAATGCGGCTTTGGCTTTGAATTTAAACAGGAAGCCGACGTGCCCGCCCTTAGCGAAACCAGAGTGACATATTTTTACTCCCTCTCGCGGGAGGACTGGGACTCGCGGGCGAGAACGGAGGAGGGCAGCCCATGACGACCTATCTCATCCCCGCCGGGTTCGGAGAGGCGGAATATGCCGAAAAGCGCTCGCGCTTCATAGCGCGCGTCTGGCCCGTCGCGGACGAGGCCGAGGCGCTGGGACACCTCGCCGACATGCGCCGGCAGCACTATGACGCGTCGCACAACGTCTACGCCTACATCATACGCGAGAACGGCATCATGCGCTATTCCGACGACGGCGAGCCCTCCGGCACCTCGGGCCAGCCTACGCTCAGCGTGCTGCGCGGCGAGGAGCTTCAGGACGTGTGCTGCGTCGTTACGCGCTACTTCGGCGGTACGCTGCTGGGCACGGGCGGGCTCGTGCGCGCCTACACCGCCGCGGCGAAGCTGGCGGTAGAGGCCGCTGGGGTGAGCATGGTTTCGCTCTGGAAAAGCGCCGGGATCGTCTGCCCCTACGCGCGGTTCGAGCGCGTCAGGCGCCTGCTTGAGGAGCACGGCGCGGTTATCGAGAGTACAGATTTCGCCGCTGACGTGAGCTTTCGCGCCCTCGTGCGCGAGGATGCTGCCGGGGGCTTTGCCACGGAGCTGACCGAGCTTACCGCAGGCAGCGTGGAGTGCCGCTTTGACGGCGAGTGCCTCCGGGCGGTCAGGATAAGGTGATTGCCCCGCGTAATTGCTTCTAATATCAAGGCTTTTTTGACAATTTGAGATGTGTTAGGGCAGCGGTTTTTGTTTAATTTGAGGAAAATAAATTTTTTTCTAAGAATTTCAAGGGAAAACAGCATGTTGCGTCGTATATAGATAACACAGGCTTTTACGGGGGTGCGCTTATGGACTGTCCGAGGGAAAAACGCGAGAGGCTTGAGAGCATGATGATTTGCCGCTACGGCATGCTCTCTTCCGCGTCGAAGGGACGCCCCGTGCCCGAGGAGCCTTGCCCCATGCGCACCTGCTTCCAGCGCGACGTGGACCGGATCACCCACTGCAAGGCCTTCCGCCGTCTCAAGCACAAGACCCAGGTCTTTCTCCAACCCGAGGGCGACCACTACCGCACCCGCCTGACCCACACGCTGGAGGTCACGCGCCTGGCCCGCACCATCGCACGGGCGCTGGAGGTAAACGAGGATCTAACCGAGGCCATAGGCCTGGGCCACGACTTGGGCCACACACCCTTCGGCCACGCCGGCGAGCGCGCCCTGTGCGAGATCTACTCCCCAGGCTTCCGCCACTACGAGCAGAGCCTGCGCGTTGTGGACGTGCTCGAGCGCGAGGGCAAGGGGCTGAACCTCTCCCATGAGACGCGCATGGGCATATTGAGTCATACCTTCGGCTCGCAGGATGACACCCTTGAGGCTACCATAGTCCGCTACGCCGACCGCATCGCCTACATAAACCATGACCTCGACGACGCAATCCGCGCCGGAATTCTCACCGACCGCGACGTGCCCGCGCACATACGCGCGCGCCTTGGCGAGCGCAACAGCGAGCGCATCAACTCCATAGTCTCCGACCTTATCGACCACAGCGGCGAAGGCGAGATACGCATGTCCCCCGACATGAGCGAGATCTTTGACGTTTTCCATAAATTCATGTATGAGCGCGTATACTACAATCCGGTCGCCAAAGGCGAGGAAAACAAGGTAAAGGGCGTTTTAAGCGGGATTTATGACTATTATGTCAACCATCCGGATAGACTCCCAAAGGAGTTCAAACTCATCTCCGAAAACGAGGGGCTTGAACGCGCGGTGTGCGACTACGTCGCCGGTATGACCGACGGCTACGCGATGGAGATTTACAGCAGCATTTTTATACCGATGGCGTGGACGGTGAAATAATCAGATCCGTGTCCGCAAAGCGGACGCGGATCTGAAAGGCGCAAAGCCTTCCTGCGCCAAATCGCCTTGCCCGGCACAATATCTGCCGCGCAAGCTGCACACGCCTGATTTCGGGTTAAGCTCTTAACTTGCGGGCCCTTCGCCCCATAAGTTAGAGATTAAATGAACGATGGCGCCCCGCGCTGACGCGCGATAGCGCTCGCTCGCACGCTATGTGAGAAAAATTTTTCCGAGGCGCATGTCCTCGGAAAAATAAGTTGGAATTTGTTATCGAGTGCTTTGCCGCAAAAACTCCGGCAAGGTCTTTGGCTTTGGGAGGTAGAGAAATTGCCGTTTTCAGAGAGCTTTCTGCAGGAGCTGGCCGACAGGAACGAGATAACGGATGTGGTCAGCGGCTACGTCAGGCTTACCAAGCGAAGCGGCAGCAACCAGTTCGGGCTGTGCCCCTTCCACAGCGAAAAGACGCCCTCCTTCTCCGTTTCCGCGGACAAGCAGATTTACCACTGCTTCGGCTGCGGCAAGGGCGGCAGCGTGATAAATTTTATCATGGAGATTGAAAGCCTCAGCTTCCCCGATGCAGTTGAGTTTCTCGCCCGGCGCGCGGGAATGGAGGTGCCGGACGACCACCCCGACGAAAACCGCCGGCGGCGCGAGCGTATGCTCGCGCTCAACCGCGACGCGGCGCGCTTTTTCTTCTCCCGGCTCACCGCTCCCGGCGGCAGGCCGGCTCAGGACTATATTCTCCGGCGCAAAATCTCCCCCGCCACGGCAAAGGCCTTCGGCCTCGGCTTTGCTCCAAACAGCTGGGACGCGCTGTGCTCGGCGATGAAGGCCAAGGGCTACGCCGAGTATGAGCTGACCGACGCGGGCCTTGCTCGCCACGGCAAGAGCGGGCGCGGGGTTTATGACACCTTCCGCAACCGCCTCATGTTCCCGGTCATCGACGTGCGCGGCAATGTTATCGGCTTTTCCGGGCGAATTCTTGACGACGGCGAGCCGAAATACATGAACAGCCCCGAGACGCTGGTGTTCAACAAAAGCCGCAATCTTTTCGCCCTCAACCTCGCGAAAAAGTCGAAAAGCGGATACATCATTTTGTCCGAGGGCAACATAGACGTTGTGGCCCTGCATCAGGCCGGGTTCGACAGCGCCGTGGCCTCGCTGGGCACCTCGCTTACTCCGGAGCAGGCGAGGCTTATCTCCCGCTATGCAAGTGAGGTTATAATCGCCTACGACAGCGACGGCGCGGGCCAAAAGGCCTCCCAGCGCGCCATCGGGATACTGGAAAAGCTGGATTTGAAGGTGCGCGTTTTGCAGCTGCCCGAGGGAAAGGACCCTGACGAGTTCATAAAGCTGAAGGGTGCCGAAGCCTTCCGAAGCCTGCTGGAAAACACCTCCAACCACATTGAGTACCGCTTGCAGCGCGTGCGCGGGCAGTTTGATTTGAGCGTGGACGAGCAGAAGGTCGAGTGCCTCAAGCGCTCAGCCGAAATAATCGCCGAGCTGCCCAGCCCCGTGGAGCGTCAGGTCTACTCCGCGCGCCTGGCCGGACAGACGGGTGTCAGCGCCGCCGTTGTATCCGACGAGGTTGAGCGCACGAGAAAGAAACTGCTCTCCCGAAGCAGAAAGCAATTCGAGCGCGAGAGCACGCGCCCCGCGCGCCCCGCCGCAGGGACGCCGCGTTATGAAAACCCGCGCAGCGCCCGCGCCGAGGAGGGGCTGATTCGCCTGTACTACCTCGACCCCTCGCTTTTTGACGGGGCGGAGATAGCACCGGAGGAGTTTTCTTCCGATGTGCTTGCGCGCTTCTTCTCGGTTTTGCGCGCGAAGGCTGACGAGCACGCGCAGCTTTCCATGGCCGCGCTCGCGGAGAACTTCAGCGGCGAGGAAATGAGCCTGCTGACGAACATATTAAACGACCCCAGTGTTCCCGACTCGCAGCCCAACCGCCGGCGCGCGATGGAGGATTACATAGAAATAATCAAAGACGAAAGGCAAGGCGGCTCTGCCGGCGACGATTTGATCGCCCTGGCGAGGCAGATGAGAAACAAGAACAGGAAAAGGTATGGTGGATAAAATGGCTGAGCGCAAAAAGAACGAAAAGATAAACGAGCCGACAGAGGCCGAGCTCAAGGAAATGGCGGACAAGCTCCTTGCCGAGGCCGACGAACACGCGGATGACGGCGCGGAGGCCGTGGATACTCTTCCCTTCACTCTTATTGAGCTGCCGCCGGAGAGCTCCGAGGAAAAAAAGAACGCGAAAAAAGCCTCCAAGGGCCCCGAAATCGAGCCCGAGAACGTCAAGCCCTCCGAGGAGATTCTGCGCGAGCTGCTGGAAAAGGGCAAAAAGACCGGCAAGCTTACCAATAAGGAGCTCGAGGTGCTCGAGGACCTGAACCTGGACGCCGACACGCTCAACCGCTTCTATGAGGCCATTGAGTCCGCGGAAATCGACACCATAATCGAAAACGACGATTTCCTCCCTCCCATTGACGAGGACGCGCTGCCCGAGCTCGAGCAGATCCAGGAGGTCACCGAGGAGGAAATTCTCGACACTGACGCCATGGTGGACACCTTCTCCACCGACGACCCCGTGCGCATGTACCTCAAGGAAATCGGCAAGGTGGCCCTGCTCTCGCCCGAGGATGAGATTGATCTGGCCGTTCGCATGGCAGAGGGCGACGAGGACGCCAAGCGCAGAATGGCCGAGGCAAACCTGCGTCTGGTCGTGTCCATAGCCAAGCGCTATGTCGGGCGCGGCATGCTGTTTCTCGACCTCATTCAGGAGGGCAACCTCGGCCTTATCAAGGCTGTGGAAAAATTTGACTACACAAAGGGCTACAAGTTCTCCACCTACGCCACATGGTGGATACGCCAGGCCATAACCCGCGCTATCGCCGACCAGGCGCGCACCATACGCATACCCGTGCACATGGTCGAGACAATAAACAAGGTCATCCGCGTCTCCCGCCAGCTCCTGCAGGAGCTGGGCCATGACCCCAGCGCGGAGGAGATCGCCGAGGAAATGAACATGCCAGTGGACAAGGTGCGCGACATACTCAAGATTGCCCAGGAGCCCGTCTCCCTCGAAACGCCCATCGGCGAGGAGGAGGACAGCCACCTCGGCGACTTCATCCCCGACGAGGACGCCTCCGAACCGGCCGAGGCCGCGTCCTTCACGCTGCTCAAGGAGCAGCTCATGGACGTGCTGTCCACGCTCACCCCCCGGGAGGAGAAGGTCCTTCGCCTGCGCTTCGGCCTCGAGGACGGGCGCACCCGTACGCTCGAGGAGGTCGGCAAGGAGTTTAACGTCACGCGCGAGCGCATCCGCCAGATCGAGGCTAAGGCCCTGCGCAAGCTGCGCCATCCCTCGCGCTCAAAGAAGCTGAGGGATTTCCTCAACTGATTTCGCTGTTTTAAGGAGGAAAACGCACATGAAGCTCATGATTGCATCCGATATACACGGCTCGGCGCGCTTTACCCGCGAGCTGCTTGCGGCCTTTGACCGCGAGCAGGCCGACAGGCTCCTGCTGCTGGGCGACATTCTCTATCACGGGCCGAGGAACGCCCTGCCGGAGGAGTACGCCCCCCAGGAGGCCGCGGACATGCTCAACGCAAGGCGCGAGCGCATCCTCTGCGTGCGCGGAAACTGCGACACAGAGGTTGACCAGATGGTTCTGGACTTCCCCATCATGGCCGAGTACTGCGTGCTCTGGCTGGGCGCGCGCATGATCTTCGCCACGCACGGGCACCACTTTGACAAGGATAATCTCCCGCCGCTCAGCCCGCGCGATATTCTGCTGCACGGACACACCCATGTTCCCGCGTGGGAGAGGTGCGGCAATGACAATCTGTACTTAAATCCGGGTTCCGTTTCGATTCCAAAGGACGGAAGCGAGCGCGGCTATATGCTTCTCGACAGTGGCGAACTCCGGTGGATGACGCTGTCAGGAGAGGTTTATCACCGCGAAGCGCTGGACTGAGCCAAACTGTGCCAGCGGCGCATTAATGAAAATGCGCCGCTGGCACGGGGCGAAAAATGTGTTGAAGTTTGGCCGGGAATGTGGTAAGATATCAGCATCCTCCCCTCACAGCGCGCTGGCGCGATTGGGAGCCAAACCAGATAACCGGGTGTAGCGCAGCTGGTAGCGCGCTTGCTTTGGGAGCACAGACAGCGCTATCCACGGCGGTGCTTGCGAAATCCCGGAACGCCTTGACACACGGGCGAGCGGGTCGCTTTGGTGATTGGCAGATTTGTCCGAAAGCCTGCGCCAGACCACAGGATCGCCTACAGACAGAGAAAAAACTTGCTTTTTCATTTCTCATCTGGTATCATGGTAGAAAGTTGAATATCCGGGTGTAGCCTATCGGTTAGGCACTTGGTTTGGGACCAAGCCCAGGCTGGTTCGACTCCAGTCACTCGGACCAAAGCTCTCTGAAATCGTTGATTTCAGAGAGCTTTATTTAACATTTCCCAACTCCATTTCCCAAATTTATCTTTGTAGCAAAAGAATAAAACATGTATTTCAGTCCATTAGGGCAGAAATTATCATCTTTTTGATCTCATTATGAAAAACTCTGAGTTAACCATGGGGGGTGATGTTGTCATTTGCAATGCTGAAATCTGTATGGAAATCGAGAGTATACAGTGCTATAATTAAAAAAATGGTCTTTAGCGGAGGGCATCTATAATGGCAATCAATCCATTTCGAGAATTCGTTGCAAGTGTATCTCCCACTGAATTTGAAACACTGTGCATAGAGATATTGAAAAGCTATGCAGAAGCTGAGAACTTGGTGGATTTCTCAATACAGCATAATGTTCATATCCCCGCAGATGATGGCACATATCAAATAGATATCTATGCGAGCTTTATTGCTATGGGCGTTGAATTTAAAGTTATTGCAGAGTGCAAGCGCTATTCGAAGGCCGTCCCTCGTGAGAAAGTGGCAGTATTAGTAGATAAGATCAGAAGTCTGGGTGCTCATAAAGGAATTATGATTTCAACTTGTGGTTTTCAAAGTGGAGCATATGAATATGCAAAAAAGCATGGGATTGCATTGTTACAAGTTATCAATCGCAGCGTGATGCATATCATGAATGCCGCTAATCCGGAAATAAGCGTACAAAAGCAAGAACTACGTCTAATGATGGATTGGAATGATCGGTTACCAAAATATTGTGCCAGAGAGTATTCAACAATGGATTTCCCTGACAAAGAAATCTATCCAACACCTGGAATGATTGACGTTTATTTTAGACCACGCAGATGAACTTTCATTGCTTTATCAGAACGAAAATGACTAACAAATTATATAATTATCAGTGAACGGTAGGCCTTTGTGCCACAAGGCAGCTGCATGAGTAATCGTGAGCTTTTTACTATTATTTGGTTTTACAGTTTATCAGTTAGAGCTCTTGACTCGCTTTAGTAAAAAGCCATAGTATCAATTGGAGGAATATATGAGAGCACATACTGTTATTTTGGGAGCAGGAGCAACAATAGCCGCCATCCCAAATGGTGATAAAAATGGAAAGAAATCATCCGTCATGAGCGGATTGATTGAAAAGCTCCATCTGGAAGATGTTTTATGCAATATTAAATTACAAACAAAAAGCGACAATTTGGAAGACATATACTCTGAATTGTATAAACGCCCAGAATGCAATGACATTATAAGAGAATTAGAAAAACGACTATATGATTACTTTGCATCCCTTGAATTACCAGATGAACCTACAGTATATGATTTTTTGGTTTTGAGTCTAACGAACAAAGATGTTATTGCAACGTTTAATTGGGATCCTTTATTGATACAGGCGTATGTACGTTGCCATCGATTGACAAATAATTTGCCACATATATTCTGTTTACATGGAAATGTAGCTGTTGGGTATTGCAGTGAACACCAGGAATTTGGCACTACTGATGCTGAATGTCCTATCTGCGGTAAAGTTTTACCGCCAACAAAACTTTTATATCCTGTTAAAGATAAAGACTACGAGAATGATGATTATATCAAAGCGTGCTGGAATGCAACAGAGTATATTATTGAAAATTCCTATATGCTGACCATCTTTGGGTACAGCGCACCAAATAGCGATAAGGCGGCAGTTTCTTTACTAAAAAAAGCGTGGGGAGATATCGAAAAAAGGCAACTTGAAGAAGTTTCAGTAATCGACATCATTAGCGAAGAAGATATGATGAAAAAATGGCGTCACTTTATCCATTCACATCATTATCGTTATACAAATAGTTTCTTCGATTCTTATTTGGGTATGTTTCCTCGCAGAAGCTGTGAAACTGTTTTTGCGACATTTTGCTTAAACCTTCCAGCTAATTCAAATGCTGGTTTTCGACCTGATATGACTTGGGGTGATCTTGAGGACTTTCTTCAGGGGCTTCTACATGATGAGCAAGTGACCCCTATAGATAAGAATTTACCCCTCTATTATACCAATGCCATTAAGTTAACCAAAGATTACCAGTGGAAGTCAAGCAGGTCATGCG
>JAMPGF010000057.1 GCA_023664105.1 Butyricicoccus sp.
AGCGAAGCCTTCTCGAAAAAGTGGCAAAGCCACTTTTTCGACACGCTCAAAAAACGCCCCATTCGGGGGCGTTTTTTCAGTCCAGCTCGCTTATTTCCTGCGTGGCGGTGTCCATCCGGTAGAGATGGCGGCCGTCAAGGCTCATGAGATAGCAGCCCATGAACTCGTTGCTCTGCTCAAAGTTATACACATTCATGCGCACACAGGCGCGGCCGTCGACTACGACGGTGCCGTCAAAGGTAAACACCTCGTACTCGTCCATGCTCTCGCCCTCAAGGCCCAGCTCAGCCGGGGTCATGCTCTCGAGTTTCTGCTGCGCCTCGCGCATGGTTATCGGCTCGGGGGGCTGGCTTATCACGCCCTCGGCCTGGCGCGTGACTATCACGCAGCTGTCCTCCGCCCAGCTTATGTCGATAAGCATCAGCTGATTTCCCGCGCTGTCGTCCTCGCCGGCTGTGGCGGCCTTTGCCAGGAGCACTTTGCCCGCGTCGTCATACTCGGGCTGGTCGCTTATTACAAAGTCCTTGTCCACCACCTTGAAGCCGTTGGTATCGCCCGTCATGAGCGAAACGTAGCTTCCCACGTCCCCGCCGGAGGAGGAAAGCCCGGTGTAGGTGTAGACGGTCTCCACCGTCACCGCGGCCTTGGACGATGCGCTCGTCAGGCCCGGCACGGTCAGTTCGCCGAAGGGGAATTCCTCAATCAGCTGGGAGGCCGCCGCGCCCTCCTCGCCGTCGGTCCCGGCCTCGGTCCCGGCCTCGGCCCCGTCCTCGTCCTTCTTTCCACAGGCTGCCATGCTCAGCAGTATGGCCGCGGCAAGCAGCGCCGACAGGATTTTTTTGCCGTTTCTTGCTCTCACTGTAGTTTACCTCATATAACGCTTATATGCACCACGTCATTGTCACGCAGCTCATAGCGGAAGCTCTTTTCCTCGCCGTTCACATCCAGATGCACGGGGCGGTCGAGGTTGTCGAAGTCGATGCCCGACTGCTCCAGCAGGTCCATGAGATAGTAGGGCAGGCCATTCTCCTTCGCGGGGAGGCTCAGCGGCTTGTCGTTCAAAACGACCCGCAGAACACGCGGCCTGACGCCTCCTGACGCCGCGGAGGCTTCCGCCGCCGGGGCCGGGGTCTCCTGCACGCTCTTCGGCCCGGGCTTGGGCATCGGGGCTTCCGGCGCGGCGGCGCGGCCCTTTTTCAGGGCGGGGGGCGCTTTGCGCGAGGTGAGAATGATGTCGCCCTGGCGCAGCGGGGTGTCCATGGGCACCTTTTCGTTATTCACCGTGGCCCGGCCGTAAAAGTCGGGACCCAGCAGCTCGGCGAGCGTGCTCGCGGCCCTCTCCCCCTGTTTGGCGGGGACAAACTGGATGTGGTCACCCGCGTGGACGACGGAGGAAAGCGACGCGTCCGCGCCGTTGATGCGCAGCACCGCCGGAAGGGCGGGCTCGCCGCGCAGAACGGTGCGCTTGCCGTCCACGGTCAGGCTGAGGCTCTCGCCCGATTTGCCCACCATATCGGAGTAGCTGTAGCCGTTCATGAGCAGGATGTCGCGCAGCGTGAGTATGCCGTTTCTGAACAGCTTCGCCTGCTGGCCGTTGAGCGTGACGACGTAGCTGTCGTTGAGAAGGCCGAGAGCCGCGGAAATCGCGATGCCAAGCGGCGTGGCGTACTCGGGCTTTTCCAGCTCCAGCTCGTCGGAATACGCGCTCAGTGAGAAGTTGCTGCCGGCGATGGCAACTCGCTTTTCGTCCATCTCCAGCTTTTCGGCGACTCTCTCGCGAAGGCCAGTGAGCTTGCTGCCGCCGCCGGCGAGAAACACCGCCGAGGGCGCGCCGCCGTTTGCGGCGGTTATCTGCTTGGCTATGGCCTGGGCCAGACTGCTCATCGGCTCCTGTATCACCTGCGCGGCCTCGGTCACGGAAACACGCTCCTCCTGGCCGAGAATGTTGCGGCAGCGGATGAGCTCGTCCGTCTCGCCCATGGCCCGCTTTATCTGCTCGGCGGTCTTAAAATCCACGAGATACGAGCGCATGAGCGCCTCGGTCACCTCGTCGCCGGCGACGGTGGCCATGGTGTAGCCCACTACACTGCCGTCGCGGCAGATGGCGATGTCCGTCGTGCCCGCGCCGATGTCGACCATGGCGAGGTTGAGCAGGCGCAGCTCGTGGGGTATCGCGGCGTTCATGGCGGCGATCGGCTCGAGCGTCATGCTCGCGACCTGGAGCCCGGCGGTGCGCATGGCGGCGTACAGGCTCTCCACCACCTCGCCGGGCAGGAAGGTTGCCACAACGTTGGCCTCAAGCTTTTTGCCGTTGTGGTACTGCAAATTTGCCAGCGGGTAGTTGTCCAGGCGGTACTGGGCCACGGTGTAGCCGACGAGGAAGAGCTGCCTCCGGCCTCCCATGTCAGACTTTACCGCGTCCTCCGCCGCGGACACCGCGCCGGTTTCAAGCCGGCTTATCAGCTCGGCGTCGATGGAGCGCTCCTCAGGCAGTTCAAGAGTGAAGCTGCCCGTCTGCGTGCGCAGGGCGCGTCCCGCGGCGGCGACGCACACGCGCTCAAGATGCACTCCAATGCGGCTTTCCAGGCGGGCGGTGACCGTGCGCGCCAGCGCGCCGACCTGCTGTATGTCGTCAATCTGGCCGTCCATCATCGCGCGCTTGCCGTGCTCGGCCAGCTCCACGTCCAAAACCCTGAGCCGGTCGCCCACCGCCTTTCCGACCACGCCGACAATGCTGCGCGTGCCGATGTCGAGGGCGAAGATAAGGTCGTTGTCCTGCGCTTTCAATTCTGCCATAGGGCCGCTCCTCTCATGTGTATTGCATGCATTTCAGAAACGCAATAACGGAGGCGGCACAAAATGCCGCCTCCAAAAAGGCGCCGTATACGGAAGCCGCACACAGCTCCCGGTTCAAGGCGCGCCGTGCCCCGCCTCTCCCCGCCGCCCGCGGCGGGGAGAGGCGGTACGCCGCTTGCCCGCTGGGGGGGGCTGTGCCCCTCAACGGAATTTTTAATACTTGCTGAACACGCTCGAGGCGGAGCCGGAGCTGCCGGAGCTCATGCTCATGTCATCGTCATAGGACGAGGCGGCCGGAGCGCTGTAGCTCGGCTGGACGCCCCTGGGAGAAAAGCCCTCCTGCTTCAGCTTGAAGCGGCTGAGCAGCTCCTTCATCAGAGCGGCCTGGCTGGACAGCTCCTCGCTGGCGGCGGCGGACTCCTCGCTGGTGGCGGAGTTGGTCTGCACGACGCTGGAGATCTGGTCGATGCCCTCGGTGACCTGGGCGATGGCCTCGGACTCCTCCTCGGCGGCCTTGGTGATCTCCTTCACGGCCAGCAGGACCTTGCTGGAGCTCTCCACAGTGGCCTCCAGGGAGTCGGACACCTGCTTGACGATGTCATTGCCCTCCTTGACAGAGTTGATGGAGCGGTCAATAAGCTCCTTGGTAGCCTTGGCGGCCTGGTCGGACTTGGAGGCGAGGTTGCGCACCTCGTCGGCGACAACGGCGAAGCCCTTGCCGGCGCTGCCCGCGCGCGCGGCCTCAACCGCGGCGTTCAGGGCCAGGATGTTGGTCTGGAAGGCTATGTTCTCGATGGTGTCGATGATCTTGCCTATCTCGGCGGAGGACTCGGAGATCTTCTCCATAGCTTCCACCATCTGCTTCATGTACTCGGCGCTTTCGTCTATGCGCTTGCCGGCATCCTGGGAGTGTCCCATGGCCTCCTCGCTGTTCTGGGCGTTCTTGCGGGAGTTGTTGGAGATCTCCGCGATGGTGGCGGACAGCTCCTGAACCGCGCTGGCCTGCTCGGTGGCGCCCTGTGCCAGGGACTGCGCGCCGGTGGATACCTGCTCCGCGCCGGAGGATACCTGCTCCGCGCTCTGGTTGATCTGGGTGAGCGCGTCGCTCAGGTTGCTGTTGATCATGCGCATAGAATCCTTGATGCTGCTCAGCGCGCCCACATACAGGCCGGCAGCTTGGGACTGGATGTCGAAGTTGCCGTTGCCCATCTCGCCCAGCACGCGGCAGATATCGCCGATGACCCCGCTGAGGACGTTCTGGCTGGTGCGCAAAGCGTCGCACATCTCGCCCAGCTCGCTGCCGCTCTTATAGTCCACAGGGATGTCCAGCTTGCCCTGGCTGAAGCCCTCAAGCGCCTCATGCACCTGGCCTACGGGGACAATAATGCTCTTGATGATGATCAGGGCCATGCGGATGACGATAAAGGAGGCAATGACCATGGCGGCTATGATGGCGATCATGGCTATCATGGTGTTCCTGCTCTGATCGTCCAGGCTGTCCTGCTTCGCGTTATCCAGCGCGTCGCTCAGTGTAGTAGCTGCGGCAGCCATGGCGTCAAGATTGGGGGTGCACTCGCCCGTCAGGGCAGCGGCGGCGTCCTGGATATTGCCGGCGCGGACCTGGCTGAGGATGTCATTGGCGACCGTCTCCCATGCCTCCACCTTGGTCACATAGTCGTTCAGCGCGGTTTTGTCGTTCAGGGGATAGAGCTCCTTGAGCGCATCCAGATTGGCGTCCAGCTCTTTGACATAGCTTTCGGCCAGGTTCAGGGAGCTGTTTATGCTGGTCATGTCGACGGGGGTGTTGTTGTAAAGCAGCACCGCGTCGCGCAGGTTGCGGGCAGCCACGTTGCTGTCGATACGGCAGTCGTCGCTCAGGTCCACGGCCTTGATATTGGTGTTCAGGATGTTGTCATAGGCCGCGCGCTGGCTGTTCATCAAAACCAATGATACGATGATGATGATGACGGATACCACGATGGTTACACCATAGCCCAGTATCAAGCTCTTTCTAATCTTCATGTTTTTGATCATTACTTGTTTCCTCCTCTAATAGTAGTGCAAGGTATTGTTTTTTATATATAATCGGTTCTGAGCGTGGGGAGGATCAGGGGCTTCCTGTCCCTCTCCAGCACATCGCCGTATTTTCCCTTCCGCTCGTCGCCGGTTATCCGGCCGTTGCTCATCGTTATGACCCTGCGGCGCAGAATGTTGACGTACATGCTGTTGTGCGTGGCCATAATCACCGTGGTGCCCTTGCTGTTGAGGTCGTTGAGCAGATGCAGCGTGTCCCAGATGCTGTCGTCGTCGAGGTTCGCCGTTATCTCGTCAAGGATGAGGATGGGCGGCGAGCCGATCATCGCGCGGGCCAGCTCAATGCGCCGGCACTCGCCGATCGACAGCTCCACGGGGTAGCGCTTCTCCGAGCCCTTCATCCCCACAAGGCCAAGCACCTTTTTCACCCTCAGATTCACAAGCTGGTCGCTCTCCCTGCCGAGGGTTATGCGCGCGGCCAGAGCGAGGTTTTCCTCGACGGTCCGTTTGCGGATAAGCGTGGGGTCCTGCCATATCTTGCCGAAAAGCACCGCCGCGCGGTTCTGGCTGAGCTTGAGCATCCAGTTGAGGTCCTTCTGGTCTATGTACACCTTCCCGCGGTTCGGCCTTGTCTGGCCGGATATCAGGCGGAGAAGTGTGCTCTTCCCCGCGCCGCTACCGCCGACAACAAACACGAACTCGCCCTGCTTTATCTTCAGGTCAATGTCCTCTACGCCTGTTTCCTGGTATGCTGAGCGGCGTTTTCGCTTTTTCGGTTTATAGAATTTGGAGACATGCTCCAGTTCGATCGTTGGCATAGCGAAACTCCCCAATGCCGCTTGATTCTTCCTATTGAAAACGGAATCGTTTTTGGTATAATAGAGTTAGATTTTGTCCTGTCCCCGAAGGGAGGTTTTTTATTGGAGAAAACCACACGCCGGCGCAGCCGCTTATGGCTCGTACCGCTTACCGCACTCGTGCTTGTCTGCGCCGCCGCCGTTTCTGCGGTGCTCGCGCAATTCGGCCTGATCGGCACAAGCCCGTCGGCCCCGCTGGCACAGCTTGCCGCCTCGCGCGGAGCGTACCTTTACTGCCAGGGGCTCTTGCCCGCGCCCGGAAGCCAGCTTGCCGGCGAGCCCGTTATTTCGGACGTCGAACCCGTCTCCGACCCCGCCGTGACCAGTCTTGTCACATCCGGGGAAGGCGAAACGCTCACGGGCGGGTTTATACCGGTTACATATTTCTGCCAGGCGGATGAGCGCTGGTGCGAGCTGCCCTTCGGCACCGACACCATCGGCCCCTACGGCTGCGGTCCCACCGCGCTGGCAATGGCCGTTTCCAGTATGACGGGCGAGACGGTGGACCCTGAGCAGATGGCTCAGCGGGCCTTTGAGCTCGGCTGCTGGGCGAAGGGGCACGGCTCCTGGCACAGCATCGTGAACATAGTCGCTGCCGATTTCGGCCTTGCTTCCGAGGGCTTTGAGGGCAGGGACGCCGATTCGCTGATCAACGCGCTCGTCTCCGGAAAGCTCCTCGTGGCCCTCATGGGCCCCGGACATTTCACTGACGGCGGGCACTTCATCCTGCTACGGGGTGTCACGCTCTCCGGCGAGATTCTGGTCGCCGACCCGAACAGCCGCGAACGCAGCCTGACGGCGTGGGATCCGGAGATAATCCTCTCCGAGCTCTCACCCGCGACGGATAACGGCTCACCGCTGTGGGTGCTCTCTGAGGCTTAAAACTGATTGCTTGATTTCGCGGAATATCGGCCCGGTGTCAACCGAGCCGATATTTCATTGTTCAAAGGGTCTCAGCGGTAGGCTGATTTTTCCCGGCCGAGACGCTGGTTGAGCACGCGGTCAACCTCCATGATGCGAGCGAGCCGGCGCCTGTTCGCCGCAACCTGTTCACAGAGCATGACCTGTATACGGTCGCCCTCCTCGGCGGGAGTTCCGCCGTTGAGCATTGCCGACAGGGCCGCTGCCGCGTCCGGGTCGCTGATGGACTCAAGCTGCTCGCGCACGGCGTGATCCGCCGCCTGGAGCTTTTGCAGGGGCTCGGCGCGCATACCGATGAGCATGGACATGCTCACCTGGTCGTTCCTGTCGATGGACTCGGCCAGCTGCCGGGTCAGGTCCTCCACCTCGTTGAGGAGATTGCCTATGCGCTTCATCTGAACCAGCGCGTCCATCACGGTCTTTTCGTCCATTACGGCCACTTCGTCCATACTAACCCTGCTCCCCTGCCGCGGCGGCCCCGCTCACAACGTTTTTCTGCGCCTCGCGGAAGGTGTCGCGCAGCTCGCCAGCCATCTTTTTCACGCGCTCAAGCTCGGTTTCATTGCGCCCGGCTTTCACGCGCTGGAGCTCATAGCTGAAGTAGTCGTAAAGGCGGTGGAGATTGCGGCTGATGGGATACTGCATATCCAGAGTGTCGTCCAGATAACGGATAATCTCCAAGCTTCTGTCCACGCTGGCCTCAAACAGGACGTAATCCTTCTTATTCAGGGCCAGCCCCGCGCGGAAAAGGCGCTTGACAAGCTCGTCATACAGCAGCAGAAGTAGCTCGGCCTGGGACAGGTCGTTTATCCCCTGCTTCTGATAGCCCTGGTAGCTCTGATAGCCCTTGAGATCCATTTTCGACTCCTTTATCAATATCCGCTGTAGCCGCCCATCAGGCCGGCAAGGGCCGAGGACTGTGAGTTCATCTGAGCTATAAGCTGCTCAAGCTTGCTGAACTTCGTTGTATAACGGTCAATCTGATCGGACATCTTATCCTGCCAGCGCTCGATCTGGTTGTCAATGCTGTCCATCTGGGTCTTCAGGCTGTTGTTGTTCAGCGAGGTGTAGGCCTTAATTGAGCCCGAGTGCTGAATGAGGACGCCCTTCGGCTCGCCGGTAGTCTTGACGTAGGTGTTGAGGGTCCTCTGCATATTCGCCATCAGGCCGTCGCTGGACGAACCGCTCTCCCTGCTCTTGGTGAAGGCGTCGCGCACCTTGTCCGGATTGCTCTCCAGCGCGGCGCGGAGCTTATCCTCATCAAACGAGAGTGTGGTCATGCCGTTGTTGTAGCTGGTGCCGATGCCTATCTCGCGCAGGGTCTGTCCGTCCGTGCCGCCGGGGGTTATGGCGCTGAGCAGCTGGCTGTACATCCTCGACATGTTGGAGTCGCCGAACAGTATGCCCTGCTTGGCCTTCTCCTCGTAGGCCTTGCGCTCGCTCTCGGAGTAGCCTTCCTCCTCCTCGGCGGTCAGCGGCTCGTAGCGGCTGCCGTCGGACTTCTGGGCCGGCATGGTGGAGTAGGCACCCTTTATCTCGGTGGCCATCTCGTTGTAGTCGTCCACAAAGCTGCGGACGGCCTCGATTATCTTGTCGGCGTCGGTGGTGGTGTTGAAGGTCACGGGCTCGTAGTCGTTGCCGTCCTTGTCAGGGGCGTTGGCTCCGTCCGCATTGAAGGCGCCCTTGACGTTGATGGTCATGCCGTCAATGTCAAAGCTGTTGCTGCTGCGCGTGAGGTTCTCAAAGCGCGTGCCGTTGACCTCGACGTCCATTATGGCGTCCTTGCCGGCCGTATATTTGCCGGTGACAGCGGGCTCAATCTTGCGGCTGTAATTGAAGCCGTACTGGTCCTTGATGGAAAATTCCTGCTCGTTGCCGTTGGGGTCGGTCACCGTAAACTGGCCCGTCTTTTCATTGTAGTTGGCGGTCAGGTATTTGCCGCTGCCCCTGCTTATCTCGTCGGCAAAATCCTGCATGGTCATCTTATTGTCGGCGTTGAATCTGATGTCGAACTTACCAAGCTTAACGGTAATATTGTTTGTCTCGCCGTCGTCCAGGTAAAGGCCGAAGTTGTCCGCAAAATTATGATTGACCTCGACATCTTTTTCAGGCTCAAAGATATCCTTGGCCAGGCCGCCGAACTCGACCTTGCTGTTGGCTCCGGTCTCGGTGGCGGTGAACTTGAACTCGTTGGTCATATTCGAGTAGCTCACCTTCACGCCCGCGTCGGCGTTGGAGTTGATGGCGTTCATCAGGCTCTCGAGCGTGGTGTCCTTGCCCACGGCGATGGACACGCCGTTGACCTTAAAATCATACAGCGCATTTCCGTCGCTGTCAATACGGTTTCCGTCCTTGTCTACGCGATTGCCCTTTTCGTCGGTGTAGCGCATCTCGCCGCTGACGAGCTTTCCGGTGACCTTGCCCTCGCCCTTGAGGCGGTTGGCATCGCTGAAAAGGCTGTCAGCCCTGTCGGCGAAGATGGCGCTGAGCTTCTTGCCCTTGTCGACATAGTTTGCCGCGCCGTCCTCGCCCAGGCCTAAGGCCTTGCTCGCGCTGCCGCTCACGCTCAGAGTCGAGCCCTGCTCCTTCACGTCGAAGGAAAGCGCCAGCTCGCCGTTCTTGCCCATATTGCCGACGGTGATCTTGCCCTTGCCGTAGGCCTCGTCGAGCTTGCCCTGAATATCCTTGACGATGTCATCGGCGGTGGTGCTGCCGTCGTAATTGTCGAGGGTGATCTTCTTGCTCACGCCGTTGAGGGCGAACTTCAGCTCCTTGCCGGAGATGTAGTCCGAGGTCTTGACCTCATTGGAGAAGGCCGGCGTATCATAGGTTACTTTTATCTCCCTGTCGCCGGACTTGACGCCGAGGGTCTTGGCGAGGTCGCCCGTGACGGTGCCGACGGAGACGGAGTTGCCGCTGCCGAAGGCATCGCTGAAGGTGATTTTGCCGCTATTGTCCACATTGACCTTTATGGCCTTGTCGGCGGTCGTGGACTCGGAAAAGCCGTTTTTGGTGTAGTTGTAGGTTATTTCACCCAGCTTGTTCTCGATGGCCTTGGCGAGCTTTTCCGCCCTGCTGGCGTTGGCGCCCACGCCCTCGACGCTGTCGAGATCCTCAAGCTCGTCGAAGCTGATGTCAAAGCTGGTGCCGTTGGTGCCGCCGTACTTGATGCTCATGGTGCCGGCGAGATTGCTGACCTTGATATTATCGCCCAGACCGACGGGCTGGCCGGAGATCTTGCCGGTGCTCGCGATGTCGCCGCCGGAGACGGTGTAGGTCGCGGCGGTGGCCATCTGCTTGACGGCGTTGATCTTTATCTCGCTGGAGCTCTTCCCGCTGGCGGTAACCTTGTCCTTATAGGTGCCGAGCGTCTGGGTGGTCACGGCGTTGTTGAAGAAGCTGGCGCTCATCAGGTTTGTCTTGGACGAGTAGGAGGTATACTTGGTATTGAAGTTGACCGCCTTGTCGATAATGCTGCGGTAGGCCTCCTGCTGCCACTCGATCCTCGTGCGCTTCCTTGCCAGGTTCGTAATTTTCAGCTTTATGCCGGAGACAGCATTTTCGATCATCGTCTCGGTGTCCATGCCGCTGGCCAGTCCGCTGAGGACATTGCGGTTGCCGTAGATGCTGCTGAGGGAACTGCTGCTTCCATTGATCATGCTGGTAATAGACGCCACTGTAATCGCTCCTTTCAGAAAAATCCCTGGTGCCGGGAGGAAAAAATATATAATCAGGAATGTTTTTGAAAAAAATTCGGACTTTTTTTCATTCTACCTCTGTTCTTTTTTATCGACCTGTAGTATATTAAACTTAAGAGTTTTCTCCAAGTTTTTGTTAAGGGGAGGGTATATTCCTTGACACAGATAATTACAGTCACAAATCAAAAGGGGGGCGTCGGAAAAACGACCACTACCGCCGCCCTGGTCTGCGGGCTGAAGCAGCGCGGGGCGAAGGTGCTCGGCGTTGACCTTGACCCGCAGGGCAACCTCGGCTTCACGCTCGGGCTGGACATCGGCTCGACAAGCACCATTTACGATGTCATGAAGGGGACATGCTCTATCGAGCAGGCCATCGCCTCCACCGAGTACGGCGACGTGCTGGCCTCGGACATCATGCTCTCCGCCGCCGAGGTGGAATTCACCGCGCCGCGCCGGGAGTTCATGCTCTCGGAAAAGCTGGCCGCCGTGCGCTCGAGGTACGATTTCATCGTAATCGACACGCCTCCGGCGCTGAACATCCTCACCGTCAACGCCTATGTGGCGTCCGACGGGCTGATCGTCCCCATGGAAGCGGAGGTGCTCAGCCTCGTGGGCATCACCCAGCTCCAGGAGACCATCGAGACCGTGCGCTCGACCTTCAACCCGCACCTGAAGGTGCTGGGCATCCTGCTCAACAAATACAACCCGCGGCTGACGCTCTCGCGCGACATTTCCGAGCTCGCCGGGGAAGTCGCCAAGCAGCTGGGCAGCAAGGTGTTTGAGACGAAGATCCACCGCGGCGTCGGCGTCGCCATGGCCCCGGCACACGGCCAGAGCGTGCTGACCTACCAGCCCAAGTCCAAGCCCGCGTTGGATTACCAGGAGATCGTCGACGCCGTCGCCGGCGAGCGCTTCGCCCAGAAGAAAGAGGGCGGCTTCATGTCCAGATTTTTCGGATAAAAGCCGGAATTTGAGAATATTCTTCAATAGAAAACAGACGTTTTCTTTTGAGGTGGCGCTACCAAAAGCAGACCCTGTCTGCTTTTGAATGAAGTTTAGTATGAAAACTTGATTTTATTTAAGGAGAATATGAAATATGCCAGCAAAGGATACCCAGTCAAAAACCAGTAAGACCGCGCGCGTGATGAATCTGCTCAGCAAGAAGCCCGATTCCGCGCCCGCGGGAGAAGCTGCCGAGTCCTCCGCTCCCGTGCCGCCGATTATTTCCTCGCTCGCGCCGGACGCCGAGGTCGCCGGGCAGATAAAGAACGCTCTGGAAAATGAGCTCGCCGGCGTGTCCGGCGCACCCGCC
>JAMPGF010000058.1 GCA_023664105.1 Butyricicoccus sp.
CGGCGACTGGATTTGAACCGGTGACACCCCGGGTATGAACCGAGTGCTCTAGCCAGCTGAGCTACGCCGCCATTTCTGCCAAACAGCAAGGATTATTATACAAACAAGAACCACTTTTGTCAACCACTTTTACGGAAAAATCTTTGATTTTTTCAAAAACCCTCGCCTCGGAAAAATTCCTCTCGCGGAGCGTGCGTCGTCATTTTTTGCCGCAAGCGGAAAAAAATGTAAGGCGCGCAGCGGAGCGCAAAGCCATCGCGCAAAGCGCGGGGCGCCCCATCAAAACGGAGAAATGACGCACTTGGGCGTCATTTCTCCGTTTTGGATTATTCAAATATCGCGTCCGCCCCCGATGTGGCGATGATGGCAATGAAGCTCTTGCCCACGCCGATCTCCAGCGGGGTTCCGTCGGCCAGCTCGTACTCGAAGTGATCGGTCAGCCCCTCGCGGCTCCATTTTATCTCTACCGCCTTGCCGCCGTTGGCGTACCAGCCCGTGCCCTCGCCGGTGAGCTTCACGTCCAGACGCCCGTAGCTGTCAATAACGCTTGTCGAAGCCGAGAGCACAAGCACATTGGTGAAGGTCACGTCCTTATTGGTGTTTCCGTCGGTATAGCTGCTGCCGTGCTGGACCATGGTGTACAGCCCCGTGTCCTCGTGGTAGGTAAACTTGCTGCTCTTGAAGCTGTTGAATTTCACCTCAATTTTCTCCGCGCTCTCCCCGTCCTCCGGGGTACCGTCCTTGACGAAGCGCAGGCCGTTTTCATAGTCCTCGTCTATAGTCAGCGTGTACTCCAGGCCCTCGGCGCAGTCGTAAAGGCTCTCGCCCTTCGTGAACAGGGAGTGCTCAATGCCGTTGTACATGCGGTCGGGATCCCTGTAAAAGGTCTTGTCGGCATAGGACCCGGTCACGCCGTCGATGTTGTTCACGCCATAGGAGCGAATTCGCTCATGGGCCTGCTCGCTGTAGCCCGCGTGGACGGCTACGGCGCCGTAGGCCATTGCGATGTCGACGTAGTAGGTGCGGATGCTTCTCATGCTGCCGATCCTGCCCGCGTTTTTGATGTCGGAGAAAATCGCCATCATGCGCGTCACGCCGCCCTCAGCCATCACCTCATAGATGATATCCGCGTCGCCGATGCCGCACTGGGGCTGGGCGAGGTTGATGTTGTTTATCATCACCGCGAAGGGGCGGGTGTAGTCCTGCTCGTCCAGCCCCTCGCCGGTGAAGAAGTCGCGGCAGAGTGGCTCGGTCTCCACGACCGGCGAAGGAGTCGGCTCCGGCGTGGGGGGCGGCGTCGGCCTTGGCGTGGGGGCCGGCGTAACCGTCACGTTCGGCGCCGGAGTCCCCTCCGGCTTCTCCGGGCGCGACGTACATGCAAAAAGCCCCATCAGCACGACCAGCGCGAGCAGGAATGAAATATATCGCTTCATCAGGAATTACCTCTGTTTTTGTAAAGTTTCCAATAAGTTATAATACCCCACTTGTCGATTATTGTCAACCTGCTTTGCCCTGAAATTCCCCGTTATCTCGCCTTCTCCTTCACTTCCGCGAGAATCTTCCCCACGAACTCATCCAGCGGCATTGCGCCCAGGTCAACGCCGCCGCGGGTGCGCACGGCCACGGCTCCGGCCTCGGCTTCCCTGTCGCCGGCAACGAGCATGTAGGGTATCTTCTGCATCTGGGCCTCGCGGATCTTGTAGCCTATCTTCTCGTTGCGCAGGTCGCACTCGGCGCGAATGCCGGCCTCGTCCAGCCTTGCGCAGACGCTCCTCGCGTAGTCGGCGGTACGGTCGGTGATGTTCATCACCTTCACCTGCACTGGGGCAAGCCAGGTCGGGAACGCGCCGGCGAAGTGCTCGGTAATAACGCCGATGAAGCGCTCGATGGAGCCGAGGACAACGCGGTGGATCATCACGGGGCGGTGCTTCTCGCCGTCCGCGCCGGTGTACTCAAGCTCGAAGCGCTCGGGAAGCTGGCTGTCAAGCTGGATGGTTCCGCACTGCCAGGTGCGGCCCAGGGAGTCGGCAAGGTGGAAGTCCAGCTTCGGCCCGTAGAACGCGCCGTCGCCCTCGTTGATAACAAAGTCCTTACCCATGTCGGTTATCGCGGCCTTGAGGATATCCTGGTTGCGCTCCCACTCCTCCACGGTGCCGATGTGATCCTCGGGCATGGTGGACAGCTCAATGGTGTAGCTCAGGCCGAAGGTGGAGTAAACCTCGTCGAACAGGCGCACCGTCTCCTGAATAACGTCCTGCATCTGCTCGCGCGTCATGAACACATGGGCGTCGTCCTGGTTGAAGCAGCGCACGCGGAACAGGCCATGCAGCGCGCCGGAGAGCTCATGGCGGTGGACAAGGCCGATCTCGCCCACGCGAAGCGGCAGGTCGCGGTAGCTGTGCGGCTCGCTGGCGTAAACCAGCATACCGCCGGGGCAGTTCATGGGCTTGACGGCAAAGTCCACGTCGTCGATGACGGTGGTGTACATGTTGTTTTTGTAGTGATCCCAGTGTCCGGAGCGCTCCCAGAGCTGGCGGTTGAGCATGATGGGTGTGGAGATCTCCACATAGCCGTACTTCTTGTGTACCTCGCGCCAGTATTCCAGCAGGGTGTTCTTCAGCACCATTCCCTTGGGCAGGAAGAAGGGGAAGCCGGGGCCCTCGTCGCGGAGCATGAACAGTCCCAGTTCCTTGCCGAGACGGCGGTGGTCGCGCTTCTTGGCCTCCTCAATGCGCGCCAGATACTCGTCCAGCTCGTCCTTCTTGGGGAAGGCGATGCCGTAAATACGCTGGAGCGTCTCGCGGCTGGAGTCGCCGCGCCAGTAGGCGGCGTTGCAGGCTGTGAGCTTGAGGGCGTTGCCCTTGACGCGTCCGGTGGAATCCAGGTGCGGCCCGGCGCACAGGTCGGTGAACTCGCCCTGCTTGTAAAAGCTGATGGTCTCGCCCTCCGGCAGGTCGTTTATCAGCTCGACCTTGAAGGGCTCATCCTTCATAAGCTCCAGCGCCTCGTCCCGGGGCAGCTCAAAGCGCTCGATTTTCAGCTTTTCCTTGCATATTTTGCGCATCTCGCCCTCGATCTTCTCAAGGTGCTCGGGTGTGAAGGCAAATGGCGCGGACAGGTCGTAGTACCATCCCTCGTCGATCGACGGGCCGATAGCCAGCCTGACCTCCGGCCACAGGCGCTTGACGGCCTGCGCCATGATGTGGGAGCAGCTGTGCCAGTAGGTTTTTCTGTACTCGGGGTTTTCAAAGGTGTATTTCTTCTCGTCCATTTTGCGCATCCTCTCTATGTCAAAAAATTTTTGATAAATGAAAAACAGCACCGCCGATACCCGCACGGGTATCAAGGGTGCTGTGCACGGTTCCACCTTGACGTTTAACTCAAAGCCTGCGCTGTAACGTGCGCACACGGGACGGCTTAGTTTCTCGCCGCCGGCTCGGGAGTGGTAAGCTTCGCGCGGCCCCGCAGCGGCTTTCAGCCTATGGCCGCTGTCTCTTTACCGGCTTATTGCGCGCCGCCGTCTCCGTCATCGCCTTTTGATGATTTCAAATCTTATCACCATTATTCCCGTTTGTCAACAAAAATACTCGCAGCCTCCCAAACAGCAGCCTGCACAGCACGTACAAAACCGGCTGGTGCACGAGGTAAATCACCAGGCTGTGCCGCCCGGGGAAGGTCAGCGCACTCGGGAATCGGCGGCTCAGCGCCGGGGCATCCGCATGCCGCTCTATCACGCCGCCGAGCCACACGCCCAGCAGGAACACCGGCAGCCAGGGCAGCAAGGGGTAGTAGTCGGCGGAGTAAAACCCGGCATATCTGAACCCCAGCGGCCAGAGCCACTTCACTCCCGTCATAAAATACGAGCACAGCGCCAGCATGGCAAAATGCGCTGCGGCGCAAAGAAGCGGCATGAGCGCGCCCGACACGCCGCGCAGCCTCTCCCCCAGCGCCGCGTAAATGAGCATCGACGTGCCGATAAGGTGCAAAACCCCGAACCTCACCGGCATACCCATAAGCGCCGTCGCCGCGCCAACCAGGCATGCCGCGCACAGCACGAAAAGCCCCCGCTTAACCGGCTGGCGCGACCAGCGCGACACCGCGCCGGATATCAGGATGAAGCTGCCCGCCACAACATAGCGCAGCAGGAGCAGCGGCAGCGAGTCAAATACCGCAATATCCATCCGCCCGAACAGCGCCGTGTCGTAAAAGACGTGATAAACCACCATTATCACGACGCACAGAGAGCGCCACAAATCCAGCAGCTCAACCCGCCCGCGCGCGGCTTGTCCCTCCACCTATACGTTAAAGCGGAAGTAAGTCACGTCGCCGTCCTGCATCACGTATTCCTTGCCCTCGGCACGCACCAGTCCCTTTTCCTTCGCGGCGTTCATGCTGCCGCAGGCCTTCAAATCCTCAAAGGAGACGATCTCCGCACGGATGAAGCCGCGCTCGATGTCGCTGTGTATCTTGCCAGCGGCCTGCGGGGCCTTGGTGCCGCGGCGGATGGTCCAGGCCCTGCACTCGTCGGGGCCGCAGGTGAGGAAGGAGATAAGCCCCAGCAGGCTGTACGAGCACTTGATAAGCCGTGCCAGGCCGCCCTCGGTCATGCCGAGCTCTTCCATGAACATGGCGCGGTCATCCTCGTCCAGCTGCGCCATCTCCTCCTCGAACTTGGCGCAGATGGGCAGAACCTGCGCGCCCTCCTTCGAGGCTATCTCACACACGGCCTTGTAGTAGGCGTTGTTTTCGCAATCGGCAAAACCGTCCTCGTCCATGTTGCAGGCATAGATAACCGGCTTTGTGGTCAGCAGATCGCTGGCTGCGATGAGCTCCGCGTCCTCGTCGGAGCAGTCGAAGCTGCGCGCGGATTTTCCGGCGTTGAGGTGCTCGCGAAGCGCCTCAAAAACCCCAGCCTCATGCAGAAAGCCCTTGTCCCCGCCCTTGGCAGCCTTGCGCGCCTTGTCAACGCGGCGATCCACCATCTCCAGGTCAGCCATGATGAGCTCGAGGTCGATTATCTCAATGTCACGCGCGGGGTCTGCGCCGCCCTCGACATGTATGACGTTCTCGTCATCAAAGCAGCGCACGACGTGGACAATGGCGTCCGTCATGCGGATGTTGCTCAGAAACTTGTTGCCCAGCCCCTCGCCCTTGGACGCGCCCTTGACCAGTCCGGCGATGTCGACGAACTCAATGACCGCCGGGGTGTGCTTCTTCGGCTGGTAGAGCTCCGCGAGAAAATCCAGCCGCTCATCCGGCACAGTGACCATGCCCACGTTTGGCTCAATGGTGCAGAAGGGGTAGTTTGCGCTCTCCGCCCCGGCGTTAGTTATGGCGTTGAACAGCGTGGACTTGCCCACGTTCGGCAGTCCTACAATTCCGAGTTTCATATATCTTTACATCTCCTTTATTTTCAAGGGTTTGCGGATTTTCAAAATCAATTTCGCACCATTTTCGCACCATTTTAGGTAGCGCTGACGCGTTCATTTTTGCCCCAGAGGGCGTTTATGCGTTGGCCCTGCTCGAACTGCCGCACACCAGCTTCCAAGCTGTCATCGGTCACGTGGACGTATCTGTCCATCGTGGTTTTAAGGCTTGCATGGCCCAAGAGCTTTTGCAGCGTCTTGGGCTGCATCCCGCTTTCGATTGCGCGGGTGGCGTAGGTGTGTCGGAGCGCGTGCATACAGAAGCGTTTAATGCCAGCCTCGCCGCAAATCTTGTAGAGGTGGGTATCGTAGCTGCTGTTTTTGTTCGGCATACCTGTTCTGAAGTTGATAAACACAAGGTCGCGCAGGGCAAGGGTCCTTGTCTCGCCTGTCCGCTTGTCCATATATTCCAAGACTTCGTTCAACTCCCCGGCTTGCTTCCCTGTTTCCCTGCCAACGTAAACGGCTCTCAAAATCTCGTAGGCTTGATTTGTTAGCGGGATGGTGCGATAGCTTGCCATTGTCTTCGGAGGCCCGGCCCGCCAGAAATGCTGCTTGTGCCGGAACTCTAACGTCTTTTCTACAGTAAGCGTCCTGCGTGTCCAGTCAATGTTGTCCCATATCAGGCCAATCATTTCCCCTGTTCGCAGCCCCGTTTCAAGCAACAGGGCATATTGATAGTAATTGTGGGAACGCCCTGCCGCTGCAAGGAATCGCCGCTGCTCGTCTACGGTCAGGAACTTGATGTCATCCACCGCACGGACGGGCTTGGAAAACCGCACACCGTCCAAGGGGTGCTTGTCAATCATCCCGTTCATCTTCGCAGACTTAAACATCGTTCCAAGAGTGATATAGGTCTGGCGAATGGTTGAGCCAGCATAATCGTCATCCATGCTGTTGAGAATCTTGATGCAGTGTATGGGTTTCACATTGCGGAGCCTTAGCTTGCCAATGACCGGCTGTATGTTGCGGTGGTATCGCTCGGCGTAGTTGCGGCGGGTGTTTGGAGCCAAATCTTTGATAATCTCTGTGTGCCATGTTGTAAACCAATCATCTACAGTCATATCTTCCGCCATAATCTCGCCGCCGAATTTATCTTCATAGCGGAGCTTGTCCAGCCAGTCGCGAGCTTCAACAGCAGTCTTAAATCGAGCCTGATGGCGTGTCCCTGCCTTATCTACATAACGAGCCTGATATGTAGCATCATCCTTTCGTTGGGTGATACCTTTTCCCAGTTTTTTGCCTTTAAGGTCTTTGCCCATAGTAGGAACTCCTTTCTAAAACAGGGAAAGGAGTCCCCTGCAACATTTTTATTGTATCACAGAAGCCCCCATTTAGACAAGAGTGAAATTACCTTTATATCATGGTGTTTGCGCTGATATATTCCTCAAACTCCCTGCGCTTTACCAACTTCTTATGGTCTCCAATATGGAGTACAAAAGGACAGCGCGGTGAGCGGAGCATACTCTCAATTTTGTTGATACCGATACCGCTGTATGCAGCGGCTTCAAACTTGGTCAGCGTCAGCTTTCGGTCAATTGGGACAAAGGGTTTCTTCGTTGTGGTTGAAGATACACTTTCAAAATCTCCGTCGCTTGTTCTACTGTTCATCATCGTTATCATTGCTCATTACCTCTTGTTCGTCGTATGTTTGGCTTGTATCATCAAAGAAAGAATTAAAGAGATTTGCAGGGTCAACAGAAGATGTTGCCGTGGGCTGCTTATAGTAGGGATTATCGCGGCGAGGGGCAATTTCTACATAACCCCGCTTCGAGTCGAATTGAACAGCGAAAATGCTGGTCTCGGTCATTTCGATGGTCAAGGTAATGCGCCGCAAAAGCTGCTCTATTTTGTCGGTGGTTCGTTGCGGATGCCCAGGCGGGAAAATCGCGGTGTAAAAGTAGATAGGGGAATAGGGGGATGTAATAAAAACGGTATCAGCCGTGAGTGGCTTATCATAGTAGCGGCTCGGAGCTGCGCTGTCAGTTGAAAAGGGGTCAAGCAGACGCAAAAAGTCTGCATAGGGCATATCTGCGGGGCGAGCCTCATCATATATGATTACGGATTGCCCCCTGTATCGGGCAAACGGGTCACGGCTGCTACCTGTGATAAAGAAATCATCCGTGAGCTTGGCTGCCTGGTCTTTGGCCCATCGGGTCTTGCCGGTCCCTGCTGGGCCGGAAATCCAGACAACTTTCACGCTCTTGCCATCGAGCCTCATTTCCCTGCGCCACTTGTTGGCCAAATCTCGTTGCCTCTTGGCACATATATCTTCGATTTGGCGGCGGTATCTGGCGTATTGACTGCCAGTTAATCGTGCCTCCACTTCCTCGCGGGAGATGGCTCCGGCGTATAGGGCGTCCAGCAAAAACTTGGGGTCGTTGATAGTACTGCTGCCAATGGGGCTTTTGCTTTTCTTCTCGTGCGCCAGCTTGTACTCCGCCTCGGCCTTGGGGAGCCAATCGACATAGTTGAAGCTGGCCTTGACCTCGGCGGGGTCATACTGATAATCGCCTTTTTGCTGTGCGGTCTTTGTGCGGTGGCACAGATAGAGGTAGCCGTTGGCCTCGTTTTCGTCCCATTTGTTGATGTACTGCGGCGCGATGTGCAGCTTTTTTGCCAAGGACTGAATTTCGCGCGGGTTACTAAAGTGCATGAAGATGTGGATGTGGGGAGCTTCGCCCGTATCCTTGTCGTGGAGTATCGCCCCGTAGCTCTCCGGCTTCTGCCGCTTTACCAAGTCCACCATAGCGTCGAGACTGTCATAGGGTGGCTTCAAATGCTGCACTTGCTGGACAAGCATTAAGTTTCGATACCGTGCCCGTTTCTTGGTCAGCGTTCCGTCGTCCGGCACAGCTTGGACTATATCATCGTCGAGAGGCATGATTTGTGCCACCTCCTTATCGTGTGTTTTCAATGTTTTGGGGGCCGTTTGGCACAATGGCACAGGAATGTGGCGCGGCCTAAACAAGCCCCTGGCCGCGCCACATCACGGCTCCGAGGTATTTTGGCACAGAGGCGCACCGCCGCCTTTTGCTTCGCACGGCGGCGGTGCGCTCGTCGTCGTGTCGTGGAGTTGGCCCAGTCGTTTGAACTCCACGCCGGGGTCAAATTTCATTGTGGGAGCAGCCAAAACGTCTGGTACGCTCTCAAACAGGGAATACACGCCTTGGCCCGTTTTATAGTCGAAGTTCGGTACATTGGTATGCTCGAACAGGGTTACATAAGTCGTGTCCGGCGCATTACCTAAGCAGACCTTGAGCGGCGTATTGTCCCTTATGGCGGTAGGCAGAGTGGTGGAATCGGTTTTCTGCATGACCATGAACAAGAATACGCCCAGTTGCCGCCCCTCCAAGACCACCTCGCGCAGCACTCGGTTGACCCGTTCGGCCTCTTTCTTGTCCAGCGCCACCATGAACGCCGCAAGCTCCTCGAACATGAAGATGATGGGCGGAAGCTCCCAATCGCTATATGAGCCGTCAAGCCGTTCGTCCAGTTTTCCCGCCATCACAGCCTTGCGTTCTTCCATCTTCTCGCTGAACTCCTCCAGCAAGGCAATGATTCCCTCGATAGAATTAGCTGTCCGGCTGGGGCAGAGATACCGCCCTGCAACATTCAAACCAGAGCGCTTTTTGTCAGCGAAGTAAATAATGGGCGGTGGGTCCCAGTGCAGCAGAGAAAGCAGCAGGTAAAACACATAATAACTCTTGCCCGACCCCACCGTACCACTGATGACAGTGGTGGTGAGGGGGACCGTGGTGTGAGCGTCCAACCGCAAGTGGTAGGCGGGGGCCTTTTCAGCAAACAAGTAAAGCGCATCGGGAGTTTCAAATGTTATCTGCTCAAAGACAGTGGTGGCATCGGCAAATTCAAACACCCAAGCGTTGCCTGTGGGACTTTGGTAGCTCCTTGTAGTGACATACCGACCAAGGGCCGGGGACAGGTTCAATTTTGAAAGTGCGCTGTCAAACTTGATATGATTAGATAGCGCCACCTTTCCGCGCAGCAGGTCTCTACGGCTTAGCTCCAGCCTGACGCGCGGGATAGTGACCAGCTCCGACCCCTGCCGAATGGCATAGGCTCCCTCGGTCTCAAAAAGAGCCCTACGGATATGGGCTACCAGCCAAGCGTGGCGCAGCGCATATCTGATACCGTAATGCAGCTTGTGACGGATGGCCCAGACCACAGCCCCCGCAAGCAGCAACACGGCGGCGGCTATGATCATAACCACACCCGCATAGATACAGACAGGGGCAAGCCGTGAGAAGTAGGGCACGGTGGACTGTGCCAGCGTGCCGGGGACTGCCAGCAACAGGAGCAGTCCCACGGCGGCTGACATAAGCACAGCCCCCAGCCACCCAAGGAACGCCTGACGCTGGCGGTCGCGCTTCATAATTTAATCTTTCCCCTTGGGGGCACCGGCGGCTGTGACAGCTTGAACGTCCTCGGCGGTCACAGACAACTGGTTGCGGTAATCGCCCCAGATTGTGCCGATAGGATTGACAAGGGTAACAACAGCTCCGACGGGCATAGTCAATGTCTTGCCCGGCACCTTGACCGTCAGCTTCTCATAAAGGTTGCTGATAGTAGTTCCGTCTTTCTTGACGGGCGGGTCATAATGCGTCCCGTCGCGCGTGATGCAAACTTCCAAACGGCTGCCTTCAATGGCCTTAGTTTTAAAGTTCTTGAGCGGGCCACACGAAGTAACGGTCAAATCTTTCTCCGTGAAGAAGTCTGCACAGTTAAAAGTCTGGAATTGAGATAAGGCGTTCATTGTTTTTGTCCTCCGTCATTTGAAAATTTTGAAAATGTCCTTGACGCTTCGCACGAGCCTATGTAGCCGCAGTTCGTGTAAGCATCGCGTCAATCCTCGCACTCGCTGTGCCTCCGTGATGGCGGGCGGCGGCAGCACGCAAAGAGCGTGATATCGCTTGTACCAACCGGCAAACCATCCCGCGTATTCTTCCGCGATCCTCAGGCACATCGGGTCTCCGTCCGGGTCGAGCGGCACGACGTACCTCATACCAGACAGGGGCACCGGCGCAAGGAGCAAAGCGTAGATTTTGTCGGCCAGCCGAGCGGCTTGTTGCGAGACAATCAATGGGCATCAATCCTTTCTTTGAGCTGTGTTCAGCCCTTGTTGTGAGTATAGTATACAGCAAAGGATTTCCTCATGGTTGCCTGATGATTTTTTTCCGTATATTTATTCCGTTATAGGGAAAATCTATCGCCAGACCGTCTGTTTATAGGAAAAAAGGAAGCCCGCAGGCTTCCTTTTGAGAGAGTTACACGCTACTGTTTATTTGTTTCAGACCTTTTCTGATAATATTTCCACCTGAAATTTTGGCTGTTCAGCAATTTGCACAGCTCTTGATACCTCGCCCCGTAGTCCTGCGCCGAGTCCAACGCTTCACATTCTTCTATATCAGCTTGGAGAGCGTCAAAATCAAATGCTGTAAACATCTCATTAAATATGGCATCCACCATAAGATACATTTTATCCAGATTTGAAAGAGTCGGGATTCTTCCTGTATCCCCCGCAAGTTGTTCTCTATCCCCGCTTATTTCGATTGCGGCCCGCTCCAAATCATATTGCCTCCACGCGGGAGAGGCATTATGTTTTTTTCGCGGCCTTGGCACTCTGCTTGCTCAACAAATCCTGTATGTCCCTGCACCTGAAGATTTCAAAGACAGCCTTTTCGTTTATACACCGGACCGCTTTTCCACCTTGAACTTGCTTTATATACACTTGCTTCCTGTACGCAGGCATATTCATGACCTCCCGCACTTTTGCGGCAAGTGAGTCAGTAGACCTTAATTCAGCCGGAAGGACCCCGATGTACTCCAGTTTCGCTATATCCAGCGCGCTATAATCACTTTTACCTTTGCTCAAATAGTCATCGAGCATTTCGTCTTGCAGCTTATCGTTGCCTATATGTCTTTGATAGCGCTCAATATTGCCACCCTCCTTTTCCTTGACATATCGGGCAAAATATTGTTGCAAATCTTTTTTTATGCCTTCCTGATATTTGTAGTATAGGTCGCTTCCGATACGAGTTTCCACCTCGTTGCTGAGCAAATCAATTTTCAAATCCTCACAGGAAAAGTTTTTGCCGGCCATATCACAAAACGCCTCCTATTACAATAAATTTACGGTCAGAGGCGCGGCAGCCAGCCGTGTCTTTTTCCG
>JAMPGF010000059.1 GCA_023664105.1 Butyricicoccus sp.
CCCGTGCGAGGCGGCGGGCTCGTCCGCGCTCTCCGGCGGCTCCTCCTCCGGCGGCGAGGCGAAGGCCAGCGGCAGCAAAAAGGCCAGCGCTATCATTATCAGCGAAAAGAGCATTATCCGTTTCATTTGTCCAACCTCCGCACTTTACTTGTCTTACTTGACGTAAAGGTAAATCGGGTATAGAATACCTATAATATTTTTATTTGGACGGTTGAGAGATTATGCGAAAAGACGCTTTGATAATGGTGCTTATAACCGCGGTCGCGGGGGTGTTCGGCGCGTTCTTCCGCTGGCTGGAGAATATCAATGCCTTCGAGCCGGACACGGGGCTGATGCTCCCCTTCGCGAAGACGACGTTAGTTATGGCAGCCTGCCTCATCGCCGCGGCGGCGGCGTTCGCGGTGCTTGCGGTCGTGTGGACGAAGCGCTTTGCCTGCGACAAGACACAGGCGGCATTACAGACACACAGTATTTTCCCGGACCTGCTGTGCAAGCTCTTCGGCGCGGTGCTTATCGTGCTGGGCGTGGTGCTGATGTTCTCCGCGCCGGAGCAGCGCCACCCGGCGATAGAGAGGCTTCTTGCCGCGGCAAGTATTTTCTGCGGCGTGTCGCTGATGTTCGTCACGGTCAGGCCCGGGCTCCCCTCCTCCGTAAACCGGAGCGCGTCGCTTATTCCGGTGCTGTTTGGCTGTGTGTGGCTTGTGTGCTGCTATAAGAATAACGCGGAGGACCCCGTTGTCTGGTCCTATCTGGTGGAGCTGCTGACGATCGCGGCGACGCTCATGGCCTGGTACGAGCTGGCGGCCTATCACTACAACCGGGCCAAGCCGGCGGCGGCGCTGTTTTTCGTCCAGGCCGCGGCGTTCATGAACCTGACCACTCTCGCGGACGAGCGCCCGGCCCTGATGACCGCCATGTTTATGATGCAGGCGGCGCTTATGCTGATGTACGAGTTCACGCTGGTGGAAAACTTCACCCCCCGCCGCCGCGTTAAGCAGGCCCAGGAGCACGAGGCGTGAGAAAATCCCGTTAAGCCCGGTTGGGCTTAGCGGGATTTGAGCGCGTCAAAAGAGATAAAAAGTTTCGCCGTTTTTGTTAAGCCTTATTTCCCCGCGCCGTAATTTACGAACGCGATATCCATATCCACGCGTCCGGCGATACCGTCGACGCTGCCGGAGGAGCCGTACTGCCAGATCTGGAAGTCGTAGAGGTAATTGCTCCTGTTCGTGTAGTGCGCAAGCCAGATGATCTTATCCGCGTTCATGAGCCGGGAGATGTCATAGCGCAGGTAGGCAAAGCTGGGGTTGAGGTACACCATGGGCGTGTAGCCCGCGTCCTCGATAACCTCGCAGAAGGCCAGCGCGCAGTCGGTCAGCACGCTGTAATTGAAGTTCAGCGAGCGCGAGCCGCTGTAGTTGAGGGGCTCCCAGTCGAAGGCGATGGGGTAGGTTATCTCGTAATCGCCGATGCGCTCGAGCACATACCGGGCCTCCTCGCGCGCCTCCTCGGCGTTCACGGCCTGGGAGAAAATGTACAGCCCCACATCCAGCCCCGCGGCGGTGGCGCCCTCAATGTACTCCCAAAAGCGCTCGTCCTCGTTGAGCGTGCCCGCGTTGGAGCCGCGGTAGCCCACGCGGATTATCGCGAAGTCTATCCCGTCGGCGGCGACAGCCTCCCAGTCGATGTCCTTCTGGTAGTACGAAACGTCGATGCCGTACTGCACGTCATAGCGCAAATCGTCGTAGCGCACGCGGCTGTCCTCGGTGTAGAACAAATCCCTGTCATAGGGGCTTGCCGCGAGCTCATGCCTTATGGGCACGAGGTAGTCGGAAAAGACGATAAATTTCCCGTCGGTGTAGTCGCTGATGCGGCAGACAACGGCGCTTATCTCCGCGCGGGTGATGCTGCTCGAGCCCTTATAGACCGGCCTGCCGTTTTCCGTGCTGCCGTTGACTATCCCCGCCTTTGCCAGCGCGATAACGCTGCCGCGGGAGGAGTCGGCGAAGGGGCTGCCGGAGGCGGACTTCGTGTCGAGCCCCAGCGCGGCGGCGGCCAGGTCGGCGATCGCGTCGCGGCTGATGGGCGCGTCGAGGTCTTCCATATCGTTCTCGCCGATGAATTTCTTCGACACGGCGAACTTGCGGTAATTCTCCGCCCAGTGGCCCTCCTCGGGGGCGGCCTTCTCGCTGTAGCCCACGGCGCGGGTGATGAGCTTGAGCGCCTGGCCGTTTGTCACGTTCTCGGCGGGACGGAATGTGCCGTCGCTGAAGCCGCCAACCACGCCGAGGCGGGCCAGCTGCGTGACGGAGGGGCAGAACCAGTCGCGCTCCGAGACATCCGGGAACAGCTCCGGCTGCTCCCACACGGCGCTGACGCGGAGGTTTTCCCTCGCCGTGTCATCAGCGTCGAGGACGCGGCCGTCCGCGGTCTCCCAGCCGGCGAAGTCATAGCCCCCGCGCGCGGCTGCGGGAAGCTCGCCGTAGCTCTTGCCGCTTTCAAAGCAAAAAACGTCGCTTTCAACGCTGCCCTCGCCGGGGTCGAGCACGAGAGCGCACCATGAGCCGGCCTCGCCGCTGTAGTCGCCGTCAAGGAACATCCGCGCCTCGGCGATGCGGCGGCGCAGGAGGTTTTCGTTGACCTCGCCGCCGACATGGCACCAGGCGGCGAAGGCATTGACGATCTGCCGGTCGCTGTAGTGCTCAATTCCTCGGGATATGTACCGTGGCAGGCGGTTGGACTCGTCCAGCCAGCTGCCGCCGAAGTTATAGGTCATGCTGCACAGCGCGTCAAACTGCCCCTGGTTAAGCTGGGCGCCGCATTTTCTCAGATAGGCGTTCACCTCCTCGGCGCACTCGTCCAGCACACCCTTGAGAAGCTCTTCGGCCTCGTCGCGGCTTATGCCGCCGGCGTACTCGCCCTGCTTGCAGGCGACGCCGTAGCCTATGTACCAGCCGGTGCCGTCGGTGTACGGCTTTTCGGCGAAGCCCTCCATGGACTCAATAAATTCCACGCAGCGAGTGCTGGCGTCCATAGCCTCGTATCTGCCCATGGCGGCGGGCCCCGCGCCCAGCGCCAGCGCGAGCACGAGCAGGGCGCACAGTATTCGTTTCTTCATCGTATCTCTCCTTTGGGGGACGTTTTGCGCTATTATAGCACAGCATTGCATCATTTTTCGCATAAAATATGCAGGATATTATTCAGTATCAACTATTTCGGCGAATTTGTCAATGTTAATTTATTCCCCGTGGCCTTCCGCCGCCCTTTACGCCCCAGCCGTGGCGAAGGGAAAGCAGGCCGTCGATCTGCTCCGCCGTCATGGGGCGCTCGGCGCGCATAACGCGGAGGTTCATCAAGATCTTCGCGTAATACTCAACGCTCTCCATCCGGTGCAGCGCCTGCATCACGCTATCTCCCCAGCTCGTCGCGCCGTGGTACTCCATGAGCGCGGCGTTGTAGCCGCGGCAGTACGGGGCCACGCTCCCGGCAAGCTCGGCGCTGCCCGGCAGGGCGTAGGGCGCCAGCGGCACCACGCCGAGCTGCACAACCGTCTCCTGCAAAATGGCGCTGTCCAGCGGCAGGCCCGCCGAGGCGAAAGTGGCGGCTGCCGGCGGGTGGGCGTGGACCACCGCCATGATTTCGGGGTTTTCGCGGTAGATGGCAAGGTGCATTTTTATCTCGGAGGACGGTTTCAAATCGCCGCTCTCGAGCACATTCCCGTCCAGATCCGTGCGAATGAGCATGTCCTCGCTCATGAAACCCTTCGACACACCGCTGGGGGTGCACCAGACGCTGCCGTCGGGGCAGCGGGCGCTGATGTTCCCGTCGTTGGAGGCCACGAGCCCGGCCTGATACAGCCGCTGCCCGGCCTCGATGATTTCCGATTTCAGGCTCACTGCCTCGCCATCCTCTCAACGCGCTTTTCGCAGCGCTCGTACAGCGCGCCGATGTCGCCGCCGACGGTGAACTCCCCGTTTTCGTACAGCACGCGCCCGGCAACCATCGTCAGGCGTACGTTTTCCTTCCCGCCGCTGTAGACGAGGTTTTTCGCCGTGTCGTTGAGCGGCCGCATGTTCGGGCGGGACAGGTCGATCACGGTCATGTCCGCCTGCTTACCCTCGGCGATGCAGTCGCAGTCGGTCAGCCCCATCGCCAGCGCGCCGCCGGAGCAGGCCATGCGCAGAATCTCAGCCGCCGGCGCGGCGGAGGCATCCCCGGTTTTGAGCTTTTGCAGCACGCAAGCCAGGTACATCTCCCGGAACATATCCAGCGCGTTGTTGCTCGACGCCCCGTCGGTGCCGAGCGCGAGGTTGAGTCCGGCGTCCATGTAGCTTTGCAGGGGCATTATCCCGCTGGCGAGCTTGGCGTTGGACGCGGGACAGCTGACGGCCCAGAGGCCGCGCCTTTTGAAAATTTCCACGTCCTCGTCATCCAGCCAGACGCAGTGGAAGCCGCCGCCGCCGTAGTCGAAAAGGCCGAGGCTCTCAAAAAACTGAGTCGGGCTCATGCCGCCGCGCCGCGCGCGGCACTCGGCGACCTCTTTTTCCGTCTCGGAGTTGTGCGCAAAGCAGGGGGCCTTATTCTCCCGGCAAAGCTGGGCGGCGGCGCGAAGCTCCTCCTCGGAGCTGGTGTACTCGGAGTGCAGGCCCGGAATGTAGCGGATGAGCGGCCCGGCGCTGTTGTATTTTTTGTACTCGTCGGAGATTATCTCATACGCCGCGCTGCCGCCGCAGATGCAGGTGCGAAAGCCGCAGTCGAGGTTGGCCTGGACATACGGCGCGCGCATGTAGTACATGTCAAAGCTGGCGGTAATGCCGCTTGTGAGGTATTCCAGTATGCCCAGCGCGGTGAAGTCGTAGATGTCCTCCGGCGTAAGCTTGCCCTCCATGGGGAACACCTTGTCGAAAAGCCAGGTTTGCAGCGGCAGGCCGTCGGCGTAGGAGCGCAGGAAGGTCATCGCCGTATGCGTGTGCGCGTTTTTAAACCCCGGCATAAGCAGGTCGCCGCGAAGGTCGATCTGCCGCTCGAACTCCGGCATATCCTCCCGCGCGGGGCCGACGTAGCTTATCCTGTCGCCGTCCACCCAGACCTCTTCATTTGTGATCTCGGCGCCGCCGTTCATGCTCAGCAGGCGGCCGTTGAAAAATCTGATCATAGCCTGTCCCCCTTATGCAAACTCGCGCGCCGTCTCCAGCGCGACCTCCATCATCTCGCGGAAGCTGTCCTGCCGCTCGGCGGCGGTCAGGCCCTCGCCGGTGAAGACCAGGTCGGAAATCGACAGCAGCGACAGCGCCCGCTTGCGCGAGTGCATCGCCTCCCAGTAAAGTCCCGCCGTCTCCATCTCCAGCGCGAGTATGCCGAAGTTTTTGTAAAGCTCCCCGGCCTTTTCGTTGGCGTTGTAGAACATGTCCGCGGTGAACACCTGCCCCACGCGGGCGCTGACGCCCAGCCGATCCGCCGCGTCGACGGCGGTGCGGAGCATATCGTAGTCCGCCTGCGGCGCGAGGATGCCGGGGAAGCCGTACTGCGCGCTGAAATTGGAGTTGGTCGAGGCCGACATGGCGACGACGACATCGCGCAGCTTCACGCCCCCGGCCACGCCTCCGGCGCTGCCGATGCGGATTATGGCCTCCACGCCGTAGAAGCTGTACAGCTCGTGCGCGTACAGCGTCGCGGAGGGTACGCCCATGCCGCTGCCCATGACGGAAATGCGCTTGCCCCCGTACGTGCCCGTGTAGCCGAGCATGTTGCGCACGCTGTTGAACAGCACGGGGTTTTCCAGATATGTCTCCGCCACGGTCCTGGCCCTGAGCGGGTCGCCGGGGAAGAGCACAACCTTCGCAATATTGCTCTCGTCGGCGGCAATGCACGCCGAGGGGGATTCTTTTACAGCCATTTTCTTATCTCCTTTCAATCTTCAAACAAAGCCGCGAGGCTCTGCGTGTAAGGCGAGCGGCAGATGCCCTTTTCCGTAATAATTCCGCTTATCAGCTCATGGTCGGTCACGTCGAACGCGGGGTTATAGCATTTCACGCCCTCCGGCGCCATAGGCCGGGCGTACCACATCGAGCGTATTTCCTCGCCGTCACGCTGCTCGATCTCGATCCGCTCCCCGCTGGGGCAGTCCAGGTCGACGGTCGAAGTGGGGCCGAGCACATAAAACGGGACTCCGTAATGCTTCGCCAGTATCGCCACGCCGGAGGTGCCGATTTTATTGGCGGTATCCCCGTTTGCCGCGACGCGGTCGCATCCGACGAAGCAGTACTGCACCCAGCCGTTTTTCATGACAACGGACGCCATGTTATCGCATATGAGCGTGACGTCCACGCCCGCTTTTTGCAGCTCATAGCTGGTCAGGCGCGCGCCCTGCAAAAGCGGCCTCGTCTCGTCGGCGAAGGCGCGCAGCTTAACGCCGCGCTCCGCGCCGAGAATCAGCGGCCCGATCGCCGTACCGTAGCGCGAGGTCGCCATAGGCCCGGCGTTGCAGTGCGTGAGCACCCCGTCCCCGGGCTTGAGCAGGGACAAGCCGTGCTCGCTTATCGCCCGGCACATCCCGACATCCTCATCCAGAATAGCCTGAGCCTCAGCCAGCAGCGAGGCAAACAGCGCCTCAAACCCCAGCTCCGATCCCGCCGTCACAGCCCGCTCCATGCGCCGCAGCGCCCAGCTCAGGTTCACCGCCGTAGGCCGCGAGGAATTGAGGTATTCCGATGTCTTGAAAAACTCCAGCGCGAACTCCGAATAACTGTCCCGCGTCATACCGCGCGAGAGCACGTACATGGCAAAGCCCGCGAAAATCCCGATAGCCGGCGCGCCGCGCACGCGCAGGCTCTTTATCGCCTCGTACATCTCCGCCGCCGTGGAAAGCTCAATGTACCGCACCGTCCCCGGCAGGAGGCTCTGGTCAAGAATAACGAGCCTCTCCCCGTCGCCGCTCAGGCGTATATGGTCGATCTGCTGCATGGCTTGCGTCCTCCCTCTTTCTTCTTTATACCTTTATTATACTGTTTTTTTCTCAATTTGCAAGCTTTCCCCATGCCCTCGCAACAATTCCCGGAAAGATGATTTTTTTATTTTTTCCAGCGCATAAACCCCGCGCAAACGGACAGCATAAGAGAGAAACCATAAAAAAAGGAGCGTTGAACATGATCATGGACCGCATCGCCCTTATCCTCGCCATAATCGGCGGGCTCAACTGGGGCTGCGTCGGGCTTTTCCGCTTTGACCTTGTGGCCTATCTTTTCGGCGGACAGACCGCCACCGTCAGCCGCGTGATCTACACCATCGTCGGCCTTGCCGCAATCTGGTGCATATCCCTCTTGTTCCGGCAGCGCCTTGCCGAAGATAACTAAAAAAGGAAGAACGGCCCGCGGGCCGTTCTTCCTTTTTCTTTAGTCGTAAAGCTCGTCGGCGTAGCCCGTCTCCGCGACGGTGCGCATAATCACGCCGTGCTCGGCCAGCCAGCGGTTCGTGCGCGCGGAGTTCACCGTCGGCACGGTGTAAAAATTGTCGTAGCGGTACTGCTGCGGGCCGCCGAACAAAACCGGCCCGTCCTTTTCCAGCATGCGCGCGTCAATGCTTATCCTCATGTCGTACACCGTGCTCTCGTACTCCTCGTCCGTGATGAGCCAGACGGTGCCTATCGTACCGTCCGCCATGTCGGGGAGGATGCAGTCGTTGTAAAGCTCCTCGGCCTCCTCGGGCGTGAAGCTCCACACGGCGGACCACAGCAGGCCCTCCTCGGTCTCCGCCTCGATGAGCGACGGGTCGGCGGCGTGGCCGATGGAGTAGCCCTTGTAGTCGTACACCTCGCCTCCGCCCTCAATGGCATCCCTTGCGTCTCCGGGCAGGATGGTACACTCGGCGTCGGCGGTTCTTATCGTCTCGGCGGTGTAGTCGAAGGCGGTGTGCTTGCGCGCGAGTATCGCCTCGGGCGTGTTGAGCAGCTCCTGCGCCGCGCGCGCGTCCGTCTGAGTGGACGCGTCGTCGAGGTAAAAGCCGAGAGCGTCATAGCTGCGCGTGACGTGCCTGCCGTTTTTCAGCTCGTAGTCTATGCTCAGCATCATCGAGCGGTAGATATAGTCCTCCCCGCTGTTGACGGCGCGGCCGCCCCACTGGTCGAAGCCCTCGTACCACGCCTTCCTCTCCACGACGGAGCGGTGCAGCCGCGCCGCGGCGGCGATGTTCTCCGGCTCGCTGAGCGTGACGCCGCCGTCGGAGCGGTAGCTTGCGCCGTCGCGGTAAAACTGCGTGGTGGAGATATACACGCTCGCCACGCTGTCCGGGTCCGGCACGCGCCGCTCGTAGCCGAACAGGTCCAGCTCCATGCCCAGCATCAGCGCCGCGATGAGCACAGCCGACACGCCGACGCCCGCCCAGCGCCCGCGCCAGACGCGGAAGCTCTTGTGGATGAGCATTTCCGAGGCGAAGTAGCCGATGAAGGCGCCGATGAGCATGTACGCCGTCATAAGCGCCACGGACTCCCACCGCCCGTAGCCCGCGCTGTTGCTCACGCCGACGAGCACGGCGCTTACGGCATAGCCGAAGCCGTAGCCCCGGCTCATCTCGAACAGCAGCGAGCCGAGGCACAGCGCGCAGCCGAAGGTCATGCAGTACTTGAACACGGGCTTGAGTATGTTCACGGCCACCACGTCGCCCGCGCTCTCCATGCGCCTGCGGCGGTAAAGCCACAGCGCCAGCGCGGCAAGCGCCAGCCCCACGGCGGCGTAGGCAAACAGCGCGCCCCAGCCGCTGAGGTAGTAGCGCTCGACCCGGTAATAGTCGTCCTCGGGCACGTACACCCTCCCGGCGTCCGTGGTGAAGCGCGTCATCATCCCCAGCACCGGCGTCAGGAGAAGGAACGCGTCGCTCCAGATGCCGTCGGCGGCGCCGTAGACGAACACCTCCATCAGCGAGCTGAGCAGCTGCATGACCACATACGCGGTGAAATTGAGCACCAGGTACACCAGCGGCAGCACGGCGAGGCTGCCCGTCAGCTGCGCGCACAGCAGGGCGAAGCCGTAGAAAAATATCAGCTCCAGCGTCACCGCCCCCAGCCACTGGCCCAGCAGCGCCGCGTCGGCCATGCCGTAAAAGCCCTGGATGGCGAGGCAGAGCAGGAAAATCAGCACATTCACCGCCAGCAGCGGCGCTATCCCGCCCAGGGAGACGGAGAAAAACACGCATTCCCGCCGCAGGGGCAGGCTCGCCATGCCGCTTGTCGAGCGCGCGGAGTACATAAAGCTCCACGCCGCCATCGCCGCCACGCAGCCAGCGATAAGAGCGGCGACGATTCCGACGGTGCTCGCCCCGGCGCATATATCCGCCTGCATCGTCAGCGCCGTCCCACCCCAGCGAAGATTGGACGAGAGCGCCAGCGGCATGGCCACGAACCAGGCCGCGAAGTAGATAAGCCACAGCGGCCAGAAACGCGTGACCGTTTTCAGAAAAAGCGTCCGGTTAAAGTAAGATGTCCTTGACCGCATAGTCGTGACCTCCCAGCTCGTAAATGAAAATTTCCTCCAGGCTCAGCGGCAGCGCGTCGGCAAACAGCGGCTGTGCCTCCTGAAGCTTAGCCATGACCTTGTTCGGCTCGCCGCGCACGATGAGCACGCTCAGCCGCCCGCTGCTGGCCTGGTGGAGAATATCCAGCCCCTCAGGCAGCTCCGCCCCTTCAGGCAGGGCGATCTGTATCTTCGAGACGTTCTCCTGAAGCTCCGACAAACTCCGCTCCAGCAGAATCTTCCCGTGGTCGAGGATGCCCACATGGTCGCACACGTCCTCCAGCTCGCGCAGGTTGTGCGACGACACCAGCACCGTCGTGCCCCGCTCGCTGACATCGGACATGATGATACTCCAAATCTGCCGCCGCATCACGGGGTCGAGCCCGTCCACCGGCTCGTCGAGCACCAGAACGTCCGGGCAGGTCGCCATGCACAGCCAGAACGCCGCCTGCTTCTGCATACCCTTTGACATACGCCGGATGGGCATTTTCTCGTCCAGCGAGAACACCGCCCGCAGCTTCTCAAAGCGCTCCATGCTGAAATTGGGGTAGATCCCCCGGTAATACTTCATCATGTCCCTGACCGACGCCTGCATGAAGTAGAACACGTCGTCAGGGATATACGCCATGCGCGCTTTAACCTGTGCGTTTTCGTAAACGGCCTCGCCGTCGACATCCACCTCGCCGCTGTCGGGGCGGTAAATGCCCATGATATGGCGGATCACCGTGGACTTACCGCTGCCGTTGGGCCCCACCAGCCCGTAAACCGAGCCGCGCGGCACCGTCATCGTCAGCTTGTCGAGCGCCTTGAAGCCCTCGAAGGTCTTAGTCAGCTCCCGTACCTCAATCATTTCCTTCGCCTCCCTCTGCCGTAATGCAGGCTTGAATCTCGCCCATGCTCACACCGAGAAAAAGAAGCTCGCTGACCGTCTCGCGCAATGTGCGGAAAAGTCGCTCGATTTTCTCGCTGTCCCGCCGGTGTCCGCTGGCGGCAAAGCTGCCCTTGCCGGGCACGGAGTAGCACCAGCCCTCGCCCTCAAGCTGCCTGTAGGCCCGCTGGATAGTGTTCGGGTTGATCGCCAGCGATCCCGCCAGCTCCCGCACGGACGGCAGCTTCTCGTCCGGCCCCAATACTCCCGAGATGATAAGCTTTTTAAAGCTGTCGCTTATCTGCTCGTAAATGGGCCTTGGGTCCCTGTTGTTAATTGTTACCAAAGCACTCACCTCATGCGCACTGTATCAACTGTGCTAATTGTGTTAGTACAGTTAGTATACGCTTTGCCGCACGCGCTGTCAATTATTTATTTTTACAAAATGCACGTGGCGCTTTTGTGCGGAAATGACGAAAATTTTTTGTTCATTTGCCGCGGCGGGCTTGACTTATGGCGCAGTGCGGGATTATACTTTTACAGATAAAATACTGCTTTATTTTACCCGAAAGACAGGAGGAGAAATAAATGGAAATCAGGGTCACAAAAACCGCTGCGCCGGGCTCTCTCCCGGCGGACGAGACGAAGCTGGGCTTCGGCGCGATATTCACCGACCACATGTTCGTCATGGATTGGGAGCGTGGCGCCGGCTGGCACGACGCGCGCATCGTTCCCTTTTCCCGGCTGTCGATCCACCCCGCGTCCACCGTACTGCACTACGGCGCGGAGATATTCGAGGGCCTGAAGGCCTACCGCACCGTAGACGGGCGCATCTGCATGTTCCGCCCGGAGGAGAACTTCAAGCGTATGAACAACTCCGCCATACGCATGGGCCTGCCGACCTTTGACGGCGACCTCGCGCTCAAGGCGCTCAAGCAGCTGGTTGAGCTGGACTCCGAGTGGGTGCCCCATGGCGAGGGCACGTCGCTGTACATCCGCCCGTTCATGATCGGATGCGACGAGCATCTGGGCGTGCACGCGATCGGGCACGCCCAGTTCCTGATAATCATGTCCCCCAGCGGCAGCTACTATGCCGGCGGGCTGAGCCCTGTGAAGATAATGATAGAGTCCGAGGATGTTCGCGCGGTACGCGGCGGCACCGGCGAGGCCAAGTGCGGAGGAAACTACG
>JAMPGF010000005.1 GCA_023664105.1 Butyricicoccus sp.
CATCGCCCACCAGTTTGTCGGTCTTGTGATGATCCCCAACTGCGACAAGAACGTACCGGGCCTTCTCATGGCCGCGGCGCGGGTGAACGTGCCCACCATCTTCTGCTCCGGCGGCGCCATGCTGGCGGGGCACCTCAAGGACGGGCGGCGCACCTGCCTCAGCCACATGTTCGAGGCCGTGGGCGCGTACCACGCGGGCACGCTGGACGAAGCGGGCGTGGACGACTACACCGAGAACGCCTGCCCCAGCTGCGGCTCCTGCTCGGGCATGTACACCGCAAACTCCATGAACTGCCTGACCGAGGCCCTGGGCATGGCCCTGCCCGGCAACGGCACCGTCCCCGCGCCCTACTCGGCGAGAATTCGCCTGGCAAAGCGCACGGGCATGAAGATCATGGAGCTGATTGAAAAGGATATCCGCCCGCGCGACATCATGACCGAGGCGGCCTTCCACAACGCCGAGACCGTTGACATGGCCCTTGGCTGCTCGACCAACACCATGCTGCACCTGCCCGCCATAGCCCACGAGGCCGGCGTGACCATCGACCTTGACCGCGCCAACGGGATAAGCGCGCGCACGCCGAACCTCTGCCACCTCGCCCCGGCGGGGGACACCTTCATGGAGGACCTCGACCGCGCCGGCGGCGTTTACGCCGTGATGAAGGAGCTGACGAGGAAAAACCTGCTGGACACCTCCCTCATCACTGCCACGGGCAAAACCGTGGCCGAGAACCTGGCGGACGTTAAAAATCTCGACACCGAGATTATCCGTCCCATCGAAAACCCCTACTCCGAAAACGGCGGCATCGCCGTGCTGCGCGGCAACCTGGCCCCCGACGGCTGCGTAGTAAAGCAGTCCGCCGTGGCGCCGGAGATGATGCGGCACGAGGGCCCCGCCCGTGTGTTCGACAGCGAGGAGGACGCCATCGCCGCCATCTACGCCGGGAAGATTGTCGCCGGGGACGTGGTGGTGATCCGCTACGAGGGCCCGAAGGGCGGCCCCGGTATGCGCGAGATGCTCAACCCCACCTCCGCGATCTGCGGCATGGGCCTGGGCGAGAGCGTGGCGCTCATCACCGACGGGCGCTTCTCCGGAGCTACCCGCGGCGCGTCCATCGGCCACGTCAGCCCCGAGGCGGCTTCCGGCGGCAATATCGGGCTGGTGCATGGGGGCGACCTTATCGCCATCGACATACCCAAGTGCAAAATCGAGCTGAAGGTGTCAGACGATGAGCTGGCCAAGCGGCGCGCGGCGTGGGCCTGCCCGCCGCCGAAGGTGACGACGGGGTACCTGGCGCGCTACGCGAAAATGGTAAGCTCCGCGGACAAAGGAGCAATACTGGAAGTCAAATAAGTTGCCTATGGCCACTTATTTGAGACAAAGCTGTTCGCGCCTCCACGCGAAGCCCAGCGTCAGCGGGTTCGCGTGGGATAAGGAGGAGCAGCGAAATGAGCGAGCTTTCGGCTTTAGCCGGAAGCGAGGGATATGGAGATTGCGACGACATGTACAGAGAAATATCCGCTCTGCTGCTGTACGGGGAGCTGGGAGAGGACTCGATCCTCTCCCGCCTCGGCGGCATCTTCCGGCGCTGGGAGGCCGGAGACGGCGACGCCCTGGAGCTGCGGCGGGAAATACACCTGCAAATCAAGCGGCTGCTTGACCTCGCCACGGCCTACGGCTTTGACGGGAACCTGTGGCTGAATTACCTGACGTACGTCATTCTCACCAACGAAAACTCCTTCAGCCTGACCTGCGAGGGCCGCGGCGCGATGCCCGGCGGCACGGTAAACGAGCTGGCGCGGCAGGACTTTGATGTCTTTCTGCGCCTGATGCGCTACGACTTCGGCCCCATCGAGAAGGATCTTGGCATCGACTGCTTCACGCTCATACAAAACTACACCGCCATCCCCAAGCGCGAGAGCATGTATAACCGCAACGCGGGCCGCCTCGTGCGCGAGATGAGCGCGAAGCTGGCCGGCGCGCGGGACGCGGACGAGGCTTTCGAGCTGGTGACCGGCTTCTACCGCGACCACGGCGTGGGCGACTTCGCCTTCAGCCGCGCCTTCCGTCTGGGCGGCAGCGGGGACGACCTGCGTCTCGTGCCCATAAACAACATCGAAAACGTCTCCCTCGGCGGCATCGTCGGCTACGCGGAGCAAAAGCGCGAGCTTATCGCCAACACCGAGGCCTTCATCGCCGGGCGCGGCGCGAACAACGTGCTGCTCTACGGCGACAGCGGAACCGGCAAATCCACCAGCGTCAAGGCCCTTATCAACGATTACTTCGACAGCGGCCTGCGCATGATCGAGATTTACAAGCACCAGTTCCGCGACCTCGGCGGCGTGATTGCGCGAATCAAAAACCGCAGCTACCGCTTTATAATCTTCATCGACGACCTGTCCTTTGAGGAGCACGAGATCGAATACAAGTTCCTCAAGGCGGTTATCGAGGGCGGCGTGGAGACGCGGCCGGAGAATATGCTCATTTACGCCACGTCCAACCGCCGGCACCTCATCCGCGAGAGCTGGAAGGACAGAAACGACATGGAGCACTCCGGCGACCTGCACCGCTCCGACACCGTGGAGGAAAAGCTGTCCCTCGCGCAGCGCTTCGGTCTGGCGATATGCTATTCCACCCCCGGCAGGGCACACTACCACGAGATAGTCCGCGCCCTCGCCGCGCAGCAGCTTAACGTGGAAATCGACGACGCCCAGCTCATCGCCGGGGCCAACACCTGGGAGATCCGCCACGGCGGCGTGTCGGGCAGAACGGCTCAGCAATACATAAGCCATCTGGCGGGCAGACCGTCGGATAATACCGGCACGGAGGAATGAACGCCATGCTCACACTTGACAGAATTTACCACGCCGCCTTTGTTCTGCGCGAGGTAGCACGCAAAACCGACCTTATCTACGCGCCCCGCCTGAGCGGCGAGTGCGAGATGCACCTGAAAACCGAAAACCTCCAGCTCACCGGAAGCTTCAAGATCCGCGGCGCGTACTACAAGATAAGCCAGCTCTCCGCCGGGCAGAAAGCCGCGGGCATCATCGCGTGCAGCGCCGGGAACCACGCCCAGGGCGTGGCCCTGGCCGCGACGAGGATGGGCGCGAAAAGCATCGTGTGCATGCCCGACGGCGCTCCCATAAGCAAGGTCGAGGCCACAAAGCGCCTCGGCGCGCAGGTCTGCCTCGTGCCCGGCGCCTATGACGATGCCTACGCACACGCCATAAAACTCCAGCAGGAGACTGGCGCGACCTTCATCCACCCCTTCGACGACGAGGAGGTCATAGCCGGGCAGGGCACCATCGGTCTGGAGATACTCGACCAGCTCCCCGACGTGGACGCGGTCATCGTGCCCGTGGGCGGCGGCGGGCTTATATCCGGCGTGGCCACGGCGATAAAAATGCTGCGCCCCGACGTGAAGGTCTACGGCGTGCAGGCCGAGAAGGCCGCCAGCATGGCCGGCAGCCGCGCGGCCGGAGAGCAGATCACCCTTGACAGCGTGGACACCTTTGCCGACGGCATCGCGGTCAAGCACCCCGGCGACAACACCTTTGAGATTTGCCAGAAATACGTCGACGAGGTCGTCACCGTCACCGAGGACGAGATCGCCGCGGCGATACTCTCGCTTATCGAGAACCAGAAGCTCATTGCCGAGGGTGCGGGCGCGGTGAGCGTGGCAGCGGCGCTCTTTAGAAAGCTGCCGCTGTCCGGGAAAAAGGTCGCCTGCCTCATCTCCGGCGGCAACATCGACGTGAACATCCTCTCCCGCGTGATAACCCGCGGCCTCATCACCAGCGGGCGCAACGCGCGCTTGCAGATAGCCCTTGAGGACAAGCCCGGACAGCTGCTGGGCGTCAGCCGGATAATATCCGAGTGCGGCGGCAACGTCATAAGCGTGGACTACGGCGCGTCCGACCCGAACATGGCCATAGCCAGCTGCTTCCTCAACATCGGTATGGAGACCCGCGGCTTCGACCAGATCCAGGAAATCCGCCAGGCACTGACCAGGGCGGGGTTCAAGATTGTCAACTGATACAAAAACCCCGGCGTCTGGAAAGACGCCGGGGTTTTGCGTTTCAGTTTTTCCCTGGCACAAAATCATGCAAATCGTAGGGCTCGTAGACCACTTCGCGGTATTTGTCCACGTCCAGCATGACTCCCGTCCAGTCGGAGTGAATGTCGCCGTTCTGCTTGACGACGATATCATAGAGCACATCGTAGTCCGTCCCGTCACGGTTGACAGGCATGGTGCTGTAGGGCAGGGTCTTGTGGTAGGATATCTCGGGCCCCTCGCTGCCGAAGCTGTAGTTGCAGCGGATGCGGCAGCCGCTCGCCGTGGAGCAGGGGGCGATGGCGCTGAGCATTTTAAATATGGGGTCACCGGACTCGTCGTAGAGGTTCTCCGGCGTGGTTTGGGTGTAGTCCGAGCGGAACTGTATGGGCAATCCGATGCCGTGGAAGCGCGCGATGAAGCCGCGCAGCTGATGCTCGTCACAGTCTCCGAACAGCACACAGTTTATGCGCGCGGGCACGCGCAGGCGTGCAAAAAGCTCGTCGCCGCTTTCGACCACGTATTTTTTCAGGTGGCGCGAGACGTTCACGCAGGTGATTTTCCCGCTGTTGACATTGAGGAAGTCCACGACCTCGTCGGCCGTGTGCTGCTTCATAACCGGCAGCGTAGTGTTTATAAAGATCCTGTGTCTGGCGGGGATGAGATCCAGCATCTTTTGCAGGGACGGCAAATCCGCCAGCGGCTCGCCGCCTGTGAAAACAAAGTCGCACTCCGGCGTTATGGCGTCAAGGATGCGTATGCTCCGGCATATCTTCTCCGCGCTGAAGCCGGCGGTGTTTTCGTATTCCTGCTTGTTTATGCAGAAGGGGCAGCGGTTGCCGCAGTCGTAGGGAACGAAAACCGTGACCGTCGCCCCGCCCTGTCTGGTCATATATGGATTGCTCATCTGATAATGTACCTCTCCCGGTTTGATCCTGATATCATACCGAATCTGTTCACGATTTAATAATTTACCATCAATTCGGTCAATAGTCAAGAGAGCGGGAAAAGAACCCCAATTACCTTTTGTGTTGATAAATGCTTGGAACGGAAATTTTTCGTCGAAATGACTGAACGAGCAGTTACCCGATATGGATGACTGCTCGCTGAATGGAATTTATTGATTCCATTCATATTCTGACTGCCAGCCGTCTGGAATATCCGTAACGTCTACTTCTCTATGTAACATAGCCGCATCATGAGGGAGAGCTGTCACAATCCATTCGGCAGAGGAATACCCTTTACATTCATATACTTTATAATCTTTATTTCCGTCTACAATGCCGATTTGTTTTCCACGGTCACCATAAGCAGATAAAGCACCATAAGGGACATAGGTTCTATCACCCCATACAATAGCTGCATAGTCATTGCCAACTTCAGTAGTCATATCTTCTATGCTTCCTTGAGAGCAAGAGCACAGAGAGAAAGCTAAAGCAACGATCACAAATATGGAAAATATCTTTTTCATTCCTATACCATCCTCTTTCAATCAAATTCCGGTTTGTTCACTTTTTACATTTCACTTTATCATATCAAATTGCTTTTGGCAAGGTTTTTGGTGAAATTGCCATAGGATTCTTTCATCAACACGAAAGGTAAAAGGGACGGAAAAGATAAAAAATAAACATGGGGAAACAGGCAGTTTTTCAGCGCAGCGGCCTGTTCAGCGGGTGTGCTCGTTGAGAATCCCGCGCAGGGCCTCCATGGAGCTGGAGTGCGAGCGCACCACAACCGCCCCGCCGCCGCGCGTCTCGCTCAGGGCGCAGCGCAGCATCTTGTGCGACATCGTGCCCGTGAACAGCACCAGCAGATCCGGACTGCCTATCTTGCTTTTCAGCCCGCTTTTCATCTGCGTGAACACCTTCGCCCGGCATTTGTACTGCTCGCACAGGTCCATATACTGCCGCACCATGCGGTCGTTTCCTCCCACTATCACAACGCTCATGCCAATTCTCCTTTCACGCGGTTAGGGTTCTCTAACCGCCCGTCGAAAATTTACCGCCGTGGTTAGAGACGGCAAATTAGAGGTGCTTAACTATGCGCCCATTGTAGCATGATTTTCCGCTCAAGTCAATCTTTTTTCCCGGCAGAATGGGAAATACAGCGCGCACCACACCAGCGCGAGCATGGGCAGGTAGCCCAGGAGATAGCCGGGGTTTCCCAGCAGCGCGGCAAACCACTCCAGCGGCGAGCCCGCGGCGGGCGCGAGCAGGAACATGTAATTGGCGCTGAAGCGCCGGTCGAATACATACACCGGCAGGGCCAGGCACAGCAGGATGAGCAGGCAGCGCGGCAGGCGCCCGACGCTGGGGCGGATGTCCCCGCCGAGGGTCTGCATGAGCGGGTAGACGACTATCAGCAGGTGCACAGTGAAGCCAACGATGCTGTGGAAGCTGAAGGCCGCGCAGGCGGTCCAGTCGGGGAAGAGTATGGCGAACAGCGCGCCCGGCATACATGTGCTGTATATAAAATCGCCCAGGGTTTCGTTCGGGCGTATGCTGTGGGCGAGGGTGAAGAACACCGCGAGGCCGCACAGGTGCAGGGGGAGGTAGTAGACGCTGAACACGCCCTGTATCATGAGGTTGGCGTCCTTGAGGATTTCGCACAGCAGCACGGCAAGCCCTACGCCCAGGCGCATACGCGCGCGGGCGCGCGCGGGCAGACGTCGGTAGGTAAGGCACAGCGCCGTGCCCGCGGCGAGGCAGATGGCCAGCCAGCAGATGTGGTCGCGAGCGTATAGTTGGAAGCCCGCGCCCGGTGGGAGGAGAGACGCGGGAGTGAAGAAGTCGTTCATAAGGAATGTCTCCGGTTTTTGGGAAAAAATTAAAAGTTTCGTCAACCTTTTCAAAGGCTGCGGAGTCCAGAGGCAGAGCTTCTGGTCGCGGCCCGCGGGCCGCAATAGTTTCCGTTTTATTATACTCCCAACCCCCACAAAAAATCCAGAATAAGGTATGCCCCGGCGGCAAAAATATTGCAAAGCGCATAAAAAGCTGAAAAAATGAATAAAATGTTAATTTTCCTGTTGACAAGAGGGCGTATAGTAAATATAATAATTGCGTCAATTGAACAAGGCATGATAGAGGCGCGGCAACCATCAGTAGCTTCCGGAGACACGGCAGGAACCGTGGAGGCGAAAGGGGTCAGCCGCCGAAGGGTCCCGCTCTTTCCTGGGCGCGGGATTTCCTGGGCCGCCGGACAATATCCGGCGGACTGTCGCAGTAGAACCTGTGTTCATAAGCGAAAGCGTTGTCTGGGCGAGGGATTTTTTCGTCGGGCAAGGCAAATTTTCGCAGAAATACTTTGTGTATTTCAAGAAAATTTAACGCAGCCCGGTGGAAAAATATCCGTCCAGGCGGCGTTGGCGCTTGTGAATGCAGGTTCTGAAGCGGAGAGCTGTCAGTGGCTGCCATAGCTTCGGTTTGGTCATGAATCAGTTTATCTGCTGAGTTCATGACTAATTTTTTTGGAGGAAAGAAAAATGAGAAAGCAGACAAAGAACCTCTGGCGCGCGCTCGCGGTTATACTCGTGGTCGCCGCCGCGCTGGCGCTCCCCGTCCTGGCGGACGACGGCGAGGGCGCGTCCGGCATGTACGGCACCGCCTGGGCGCTGGTGCCGCCCGTTGTGGCCATAGTGCTGGCCCTCATCACCAAGGAGGCGTACTCCTCGCTGTTCATCGGCATCCTCGTCGGCGCGCTGTTCAACTGCGGCTTCGCCCCCGCCGCCACCATGGACGCCATCGTCAGCGACGGCTTCATCTCCGCTATTGAGGGCAATGCCGGCATTTTCCTGTTCCTGGTGATACTTGGCACCATCGTGGCGCTGGTGAACGCCTCCGGCGGCTCCGCGGCCTTCGGGCGCTGGGCGGAGAAGAACATCAAGACCCGTGTCGGCTCCATGCTCGCCACCCTCGTGCTGGGCGTGCTCATCTTCATCGACGACTATTTCAACTGCCTGACTGTCGGCTCCGTCATGCGCCCGCTCACCGACCGGCACAAAATCTCCCGCGTGAAGCTGGCCTACCTCATCGACGCGACCGCCGCGCCCGTGTGCATGATAGCGCCCGTGTCCTCCTGGGCCGCCGCGGTCTCCACGGTCATTTCCGACAACGACCTGAGCCTCGGCTGGGACGGCATGGAGCTGTTCGTCCGGGCGATACCCTACAACTTCTACTCCCTGCTGACCTTCGTGTTCATCATCGCCCTGTGTGTCATGAAGTTTGACTACGGCCCGATGAAAATACACGAAATGAGCGCACAGCTGAGCGGCGAGCTCGGCGCGCTGGACGGCGCGTCCGAGGAGTCCGGCAACTCCAACGGCAGGGTCCTTGACCTTATCCTGCCCGTGGTCGTGCTCATCATCACCTGCGTCATCGGCATGATCTATGTCGGCGGCTTCTTCGGCGTGGACGCCTGGGGCGGCACGGACTGCGCGGGCGACTTCGTCGCCGCTTTCGCCAACACGGACGCCACCGTTGCCCTGCCCTGGGGCGGGCTGATTGCCCTGGTGTTCACCGTTATCTACATGGTGGCCCGCCGCCTGATCTCCTTCAAGGATGCCATGGCCTGCGTGCCCAAGGGCTTTAACGCCATGATCGCCCCCATCATCATCCTGACCCTGGCGGTCAGCCTGAAGAACATGTCCTCCGGCCTGGGTCTGAGCATATTCGTCAAGGGCGTTATGGAGGGCGCGTCGCAGGGGCTGTTCAGCATGCTGCCTGCGGTCATCTTCGTCGTGGCCTGCTTCCTGGCTTTCGCCTCCGGCACCAGCTGGGGCACCTTCGGTATCCTCATCCCCATCGTCGCCTCCGTGTTTGAGCCGGGCACAACCCTGCTGACCATCGGAATCTCCGCCTGCCTTGCCGGGGCCGTCTGCGGCGACCACTGCTCGCCCATCTCCGACACCACCATCATGGCCTCCGCCGGGGCCCAGTGCGACCACATCAGCCACGTCTCGACCCAGCTGCCCTACGCCATAACCGTGGCGGCGGTGAGCTTTGTCAGCTTCATCCTCGCCGGCTTTATCCAGAACTGGATAGTCTGCCTGCTGATCGGCGCGGTGTTGACCGTCGGCACGCTGTTCGGCATCAAGACAGTCACCGCGAAGAAGGACGCGTAAAAACCCAATAAAACCAGCCATCCCGGGGAGCTTTCCCCGGGATGGATTTTTTTACATTTTCTTCCCGCTTAATTTCCGACAAAATTTCTTGCTTTTTACTCCGGGGCATTATATAATATGAATATATTGTAAACGCACACTCTATTTCTGAAAGCGGGGCTGATAATCATGGAATCCGAGAACATCATTGAGATGCTCCACATCACCAAGGAGTTCCCCGGCATAATCGCAAACGACGACATCACACTACAGCTTCGCCGCGGGGAAATCCACGCCCTGCTCGGCGAAAACGGCGCGGGCAAGTCCACGCTCATGAGCGTGCTGTTCGGGCTCTACCAGCCCGAGGCGGGCGTCATCCGCAAAAACGGCCAGGAGGTCAAAATCAACAACCCCAACGACGCGACCGCCCTCGGCATCGGCATGGTGCACCAGCATTTCAAGCTCATCGAGGTGTTCACCGTGCTGGACAACATCATCCTCGGCGCGGAAACTACCAAGCTGGGCTTTCTCCAGAAAAAGGAGGCCCGCAAAAAGGTGGAGGAAATCTCCGAGCGCTACGGCCTGAAGGTCGACCTCGACGCGAAGGTCGAGGACATCACCGTCGGTATGCAGCAGCGCGTGGAGATACTCAAAATGCTCTACCGCGACAACGAGATCCTCATCTTCGACGAGCCGACCGCCGTGCTGACCCCGCAGGAGATTGACGAGCTGATGGCCACCATGCGCGCCTTCGCCAAGGAGGGCAAGTCCATCCTCTTTATCTCCCACAAGCTCAACGAGATTATGGCCGTGGCCGACCGGGTGACCGTGCTGCGCAAGGGCAAGTACGTCGGCACCGTGGAGACCGGGGACACGGACAAGCAGTCGCTGTCGAACATGATGGTCGGCCGCCCCGTGCAGCTCGAGGTGAGCAAGGCCCCCGCCAAGCCGGGCGAGACGGTTCTGCACGTGGAGGATTTCACCGTCCCCTCCAAGGGCCACAAGCGCGACGCCGTCAGCCACGTCTCCTTTGACGTGCGCGCGGGCGAGATCGTCTGCATCGCCGGGATAGACGGCAACGGCCAGACCGAGCTCGTCTACGGCCTGACCGGCCTTGAAAAATCCTCCGGCGGCAAGATCACCCTCTGCGGCAGGGACATCACCCACGCCTCGATCCGCCACCGCGGCACGGATATGAGCCACATACCCGAGGACCGCCACAAGCACGGCATGGTGCTCGACTTCACCCTTGAGCAGAACATGGTGCTCCAGCGCTACCGCGAGGGGCAGTTCCAGCACTTCGGCTTCATTAACCGGGGCGCGGTTCGCAAGTACTCGGAAAGGCTCATCGAGCAGTACGACGTGCGCTCCGGCCAGGGGCCCGTCACCGTCGCGCGCAGCATGTCCGGCGGCAACCAGCAAAAGGCCATCATCGCCCGCGAGGTCGACCGCGACAAGGCCCTCATCGTGGCCGTGCAGCCCACCCGCGGACTGGACGTGGGCGCGATTGAGTACATCCACTCCCAGCTCGTCGCCGAGCGCGACAAGGGAAAGGCGGTTTTGCTCGTCTCCCTTGAGCTGGACGAAGTCATGAGCCTGTCCGACCGCATACTCGTAATGTACGAGGGCGAGATTGTCGGCGAGCTCGACCCGAAAACAACCACCGTTCAGGAAATGGGCCTGTATATGGCAGGCGCCAAGCGCAATACAAAGGGAGGTGAGCCGGCATGAAAAGCTTCTTCAATAAAGAGGGCACCCGCTCGGTTCTGGCCTCGCTTATCTCCATCGTCATCGGCCTGCTGGTCGGCAGCCTGCTGATCCTCATCGTCGGTATGACCAGCAGTAACCTGAGCCTGACCAGCGCCTGGGAGGGCATACGCCTGGTCCTCTTCGGCATTTTCAGCACGGGACGCGACGCCCTCGGCGCGCTGACCTGGGGCTTCAACCCCCAGAGCATCGGCAACATGCTCTTCCGCGCCACCCCGCTGATACTCACGGGACTTTCCGTGGCCGTGGCCTTCAAAACCGGCCTTTTCAACATCGGCGCGCCGGGGCAGTACCTCATGGGCACCGCCGTGACGCTGATTCTGGCTCTGAGCATCCCCTCGGCCAGTGTGCCGCCGGTGATAATCTGGATAATCGCCTTTTTGGGCGGCATCCTCGCCGGAGCGGCCTGGGGCGCTATCCCTGGCCTTGTCAAGGCTTTCCTGAACATAAACGAGGTCCTCGCCTGCATCATGACGAACTGGATAGCCGCCAACGTCGTCACCTGGATTTTTGACGGCAGCGACTGGCGCAACATGGTTGAAAACACCAAGAGCGGCTATATCTACAAGACCTCCTTCAACAACGTGCAGACCGCAAAGCTCGGCTTGGATAAGCTTTTCCCGAACTCCCAGGTCAACGGCGGCATCATCATAGCCATTTTGATCGCGGTGCTGCTCTACGTCTTCATGACCAAGACCACGCTCGGCTACGAGCTCAAGGCCTGCGGCGCGAACCGCCACAGCGCGCGCTACGCCGGCATTGCCGACAAGCGCAACATCGTGCTGTCCATGGCCATCGCCGGCGGGCTCTCCGGCGCCGCCGCGTCGCTGTACTACCTGTCGGGCAACACGGAGTTTTTCTGGTCCACCTACCAGTCCCTGCCGGCGGCGGGCTTCAACGGCATCCCCGTGGCCCTGCTGGCGGTCAACCACCCGATAGGCGTCATCTTCACCGGCATATTCATGTCCATGCTCGACATCGTGGGCCTCCAGCTGACCAACCTGACAGCCTACAACGAGTACATCACCGACGTTATCATCGCCACCATCGTGTACCTGAGCGCGTTCTCGCTGGTCATCAAGATGCTGCTTGGCGGGCGCAAAAAGCACAAGGCTGAGGCAGCTCAGGCCTCCGCGGCGGCAAAGACCGCGGCCGCGGAGACGGGCGCTGACGCCACCGCCGCCGGCGGCGGGGACACGAAGGAGCCCCCGGAGAAGGCGGACAAAACGCCCGACGGGGCCAAAGCTGAGAAAGGAGGCGAGAAGGCATGACATTTCTTATTCAGCAGACCTTGCTGTACGCCGTGCCGCTCATGCTCGTGGCGCTGGCCGGCGTCTTTGCCGAGCGCAGCGGTATCATCAACCTCGCGCTCGAAGGCATTATGATTTTCGGTGCCTTTGTGGGCGTGCTGTTCGTGCGCACGATGCAGGGCACGGAGCTGTTTTCCGCGGCCTATGAGGCGAAAAACTGGCTTGCCATGCAGGGTCTTGAGCTGCTCACCATGCTTGTGGCGGGACTGCTCGGCGCGATATTCTCGCTGCTGCTGTCCTTCGCCTCGGTCAACCTGCGCGCCGACCAGACCATCGGCGGCACGGCCCTGAACCTGATGGCCCCCGCCCTGGTCCTGTTCCTCATCCGCATCATCGCCAACCAGAACACCTTGCAGATGGCCTCCGGCGACGCGGCGAGCTGGTTCATGGTCAAAAAGACCACGCTCGGCTTCTCGCGCACCGACGACCTGGGCTTTTTGGGCAACACCTTCCTGCACCAGGTCTACCTTGCCACCTATGTGTGCATCATACTCTTCGTGGTGCTGTCGGTAATCATGTACAAGACCCGCTTCGGCCTGCGTATGCGCTCCTGCGGTGAAAATCCCCAGGCGGCCGACTCGCTGGGCATCAACGTCTACAAAATGCGCTATGCCGGCACAACCATTTCCGGCGCCCTGGCGGGCATGGGCGGCTTTGTCTACGCGCTGACCACCGCTAACTGCGCCTCCACGGGCGACGTGGCCGGCTTCGGCTTCCTGGCCCTGGCGGTCATGATTTTCGGTAACTGGAAACCTCTCAATATTGCCGGCGCGTCCATACTGTTCGGCCTGTTCAAGTGCATCGCCGCGTCCTACTCCAGCATCGATATAAACGGCGACGGAGTGTACATGCTCGCCCAGATTAACGTCAGCCCGCATCTGTACCGCATGCTGCCGTACATAATCACGCTGCTGGTGCTGGCCTTCACCTCCAAGAGCTCCCGCGCCCCCAAGGCCGAAGGCGTCCCCTACGACAAGAGCACAAGATAAAAAAGCTAAAAACAGAAGCCGCCGGATGGGCGGCTTCGTTTTTTCTTTTTTACCCGAGCAGCTCGTCGAGCAGCTCAAGCAGCTTGTCGATGTCTATCGGCTTTCCTATGTGCCCGTTCATCCCGCACATAAGCGCGTTGCGGCGGTCCTCCTCAAAGGCGTTGGCCGTCATCGCCACAATGGGGATCGACGCCAGCTCCCTGTCAGGCAGGGCGCGGATCTCCCTCGTCGCGGCGTAGCCGTCCATCACGGGCATCTGCACGTCCATGAGCACGAGGCTGTAATACCCCGGCCCCGCGGCCTTGAGCATATCCACCGCCTCGCGCCCGTTGCCGGCGGCCTCGGGTTCAAAGCCCGCCTCCTTGAGTATGGCTACCGCGATCTCCTGGTTGAGCTCGTTGTCCTCGGCCAGCAGTATGCGCCCGGCGCGGACCCTCTCGCTCCTGCCGGCCTCGCCGCTTTCCGCGGCGGCGCCCGGGCCTACCACGCTGTGCAGGCAGCTGCGCAGCTCCGAGAGGAACAGCGGCTTGCTGCAAAAGGCCGTGACTCCCGCTTCGCGGGCCTCGTCCTCGATATCCGCCCAGTCGTAGGCGGTCAGCACGATTATCGGCACGTCCTCGCCCATCTCCTTGCGCACGCGCCTGGCGACCTCCACGCCGTTCATGTCCGGCATCATCCAGTCGATGAGGTAGACGGTGTAGTTGTCCTCGCGCATCTTCGCCTGGCGCGTGCGAAGCACGGCCTCGCGGCCCGAGAGCGTCCACTCCGCGCGCAGGCCGAGCTGCCCGAGCATGAAGGACACGCTGTCGCAGGTGTTGAAATCGTCGTCCACCACCAGCGCGCGGCAGCCCTTGAGCTGGGGTATCACAGCAGGCTCCTTGCGCTCCGAGCCGAGGCGGAAGGTGAGGCGCACCGTGACCTCCGTGCCCGCTCCCTGCTCGCTTTTTACGTCAATGCTGCCGTTCATCATCTCCACTATGTTCTTGGTGATCGACATACCAAGCCCCGTGCCCTGTATGCCGCTGATGGTGGAGTTCCTCTCGCGCTCAAAGGGCTCGAAAATATGCTCGACAAACTCCGGACTCATGCCTATGCCCGTGTCGCGGATATTGAACTCATAGCTGGCGTAGCCCTCCGGCGCGCCGGGCTTTTCGATTATCCTGACGCTGACGATGCCCCCGGCGCCGGTGTATTTTATCGCGTTGCTCAGCAGATTGAGCAGCACCTGGTTGAGCCGGAGCTTGTCGCAGTAAATCTCCTCGTCGTAGACGTCCACCGTGTCGATAAACAGCTCCAGCTGCTTTGCCGCGATGTCCCCCTGCACGATGCTGCGCAGGCCGTGGAGAATATCCGGCAGGCGGCAGAGCGCCTCCTCAAGGTGCATCTTGCCGCTTTCGATACGGCTCATGTCCAGCACGTCGTTTATCAGGCTGACGAGGTGGTTCCCGGAGGTGAGGATCTTTTTCAGGTACCCCTCCACCAGCTCAGGCTGATTGAGACGTGTCAGCGCCAGCGAGGTAAAGCCCACAATGGCGTTCATGGGCGTGCGTATGTCGTGGGACATGTTGGAAAGGAAGGTGCTCTTGGCCTTGCTGGCGCGGTTGGCCTGCATGAGCGCGTCCTCGAGCAGGCTCTTTTTCTCCAGCTCCGAGCGCGTCTCATCGTCCACGTTGGAGAAGCCGAGAACAACGCTGCGGCTCTTGGGCCAGCCGCCCGTGCGCACGGCCTTGACGCGGAAATACTTCATCTCCCCGGCGCACACGTTCCTGTAATTCATGCTGTACACGCTCTTGTCCTCAAGGATCTTTTCCAGCCCGCCCTCGAGGAAAAGAGCGCGCATGGCCTCCCTGTCGTCGGCGTATACGCAGCCGTCTATGTACTGCGCCAGGCAGTCCTGAAGCTCCAGCTCGTCCGTGAAGACCCGCTCCAATACGCCCGGCTTGCACCTGCCGCGGCGCAAGGTGCGCCCCTTCCCGGTGGCCAGGTCGAACACGCACACCAGGCTGAAGTCCATGGCCAGCGCGTGCAGCAGCTCGGCGTGGCGGCGCTCGCTCTCCACGCGCTCGGCCTGCTCGCGCTGCTTCTGCGCCGTGCAGTCGAGCAGGAAGCGCTGGCAAAGCACCTCCCCGTTTTCCTCAATGAGCTTGAACGAGCCCATGACGTGCAGGAGCTTCCCGTCGTGGTGCAGCACGCGGTATTCCACGCTGGCGCTGTCCCCCGGCTTTTTCAGGGAGGCTATGCGCTCGCGCATCATCGGCTTGTCCTCGTCCAGGACCGTCTTGGCGACCATGTAGAAGCCGTCGCTTGTCATTTCATCCTGCGAGGTGTAGCCGAGTATTTTCAGCGCGGCCCGGTTGACGCGGATGATGCGCGAGCCGTCGAGCGTGTGGACGATTATGCCGCAGTCGAGGGAGGTGAAGATAGTCTCCATCACCTGGTTCTGGCGCATGAGCTCCTGCTCATAGGCGCGCTCCTGCGTCTTGTCTATCGCCACGCCCACGGTTCCCATGACGCTGCCGTCGAGATTGTACAGGGGGGATTTGTAGGTCGTGAGCAGGCGCGTACCCTCGCCCGTGCTTATCGTCTCCTCCGCCACGCAGGTCTCCCTGTGCTCCATCACCAGCCGCTCGGACTCGATGCACGCGGGGTCATCCTCCTCCACATCCCAGATGTAGGCGTGGCGCTGGCCCTGGACATCGAACTTATCCTTGCCCACGGTCTCGCAGAAGCTGTCGTTGACCTTCTCGTGGACTCCGTCTTTGTCCTTGTACCAGATAAGGCTGGGCGTGCTGTTTATCGTCGCCTCCAAAAACTGAGAGGTCTCCCACGCGTCGCAGCGCGCCTTATAGGCCCTCTGCCAGCGCGCGAAGCGGAAGCGCAGCTCCTTTTCCTCCATGGGCGTGTTCCACACGTCGTAAACCGCGTCAAGCAGCACCTGAGACAGGGAAAAGCTGCCCTTATCCGCCAAAAGGATGAGCTGGGCGCCCTCGCGGGTGCAGTCGAGCAGGTCATACAGGGCGTTCTCCTCATTTTCCGGCCCGACGCAGGCAAAGATAACGTCCGCGCGAGAGCTGGGCTCCGGCTCGGGATACCTGCTCTCGTCGAAGGCGTATTCAAAACGCTCTGGGGGCGTCATCTGCTTTATGAGCTCAAAGGCCTGATTCCCCTGTCCTATTAAATAAAACTGAACGCGGCAGTAATACATAGGTAAAGCCTCCCCGCAAACGCTGAATATGCAGTATATATTTTATCAAATTTACCTCCCCTCTGTCAATATTTTAGCTCAGCTTTGTTCCCGCTGCATGTACCCGGCTTTTTGCCTTAAGCCGGCAATCCCTGGCCGCGGTTTTTGGTCATCCTGCCTATTGATTTTTATTTTCGCTCTGGTAAAATGCGATTACCGCTGTATGCTTTCAGTTCAGCGAATAGAAGGGAGGAAATATTGAATGAAAAAAGTGAAAAAGCTGCTCGCGCTCATGCTGGCGCTGGCCATGCTCATGGCGATGACCGCCTGCGGCTCCGAGCCGAAGGGCAGCGTATCGACCGGCGCCGACTCCGGCTCCAGCACCAGCTCCACCCCGGAGGCCACCCCGGAACCCACCCCCGAACCGGAGGATGAGCTTGAGCTCGGCTCCATGGTCGGCGGCATCTATGAAAACGACTTCGCCGGCATCGGCTGCAAGCTCGACGAGACCTGGACCTACCTCAGCGAGGAGGAGATCCTCGCGCAGAACGAGGTTATGATCGAGTCCGTGGACGACGACGAGCTTGCCGAGCTGCTCAGCGACAAGGGCACCTTCTACGACATGGTCGCCATGTCCGAGGAGACGCTCTCGACCGTGAACGTGGTCGTGGAAAACCTCGGCCTGCTCTACGGCGCCGCGCTTGACGCCGGCAAATATGTGGACATCTCGCTCGAGTCTCTCGAGGGCCAGCTCGGCAGCATGGGCATGTCCGTCACCTCCTGCGAGAAGGAGAGCGTCGACTTCTGCGGCAAGGCCACCGACGGCATTTACATCGCCGGCACGATGGATGTCGAGGGATACGAGGTCGAGATGTTCGAGCGCATAGCCTGCGTCAAGGCCGGCACCTACATGTTCGTCATCACCGCCTGCACCTACGTCGAGGACACCACCGCCGACGTTCTTGCCCTGTTCTACTCAGTGTGAGCCGGCCAACACACCGCAAAACTGCACGGGCTTTACCCGTGCAGTTTTGTTATCTCCGTATATTATCCAAAAGAATTACCCGCCCCTCCCGGAGCGTTTTCCCCAAATCAATGACTCTCTGGTTTTCCGAGCCGCGAAAGGCGAGGCTGATGTCCTTCTTCTCCTGCACAAACTCGCCGTCAACCAGCACGTCAATCAAGCCCAGCAGCTCGTCCGTGACCTCACATCGGGCGCGGCTTTCGTCCAGCAGGTCGCTCTCCAGCATGTAGCCGGTGTAGCACCAGACATTTTTCCCGGGCCGCTCGTCGCGCACGCGGCGCAGCAGCGGCAGCAGCGCGCGCTGATTCTCCGGCTCCATGGGCTCGCCGCCCAAAAGCGTCAGCCCGTCGATGTAGCCCGGAGCGAGCATTTCTATCAGCTTATCCTCCGTCTCGCGCGTGTATGGCTCGCCATATTTAAAATCCCAGGTCTCCGGCTGGAAGCAGCCGGGGCAGTGATGCGTGCAGCCTGAGACAAACAGCGTCACCCGCACTCCCAGCCCATCGGCAATGTCGCAGTTTTTTATGTTTCCGTAGTACAATACTTTTGTCCTCCGAGAATAAGAGGCCGCGGCGCGGCCTCTTAATTTTTATCCTTTTATAAGTGCAGCACCCTGTCCTTGATTTCCTGCGTCCGGCCCTGGTTCCAGAACTGGGTCCCGATATAGCCGCAGGTGCGCCTGGCAACGTTCATCCTGTTCTGGTCCCGGTTGCCGCACTTCGGGCACTCCCAGACCAGCTTGCCGTCGTCCTCGATTATGCTTATCTCCCCGTCATAGCCGCAAACCTGGCAGTAGTCGCTCTTGGTGTTGAGCTCGGCGTACATTATGTTGTCGTAGATAAAGCGTATGACCTGCAAAACCGCGGGGATGTTGTCCTGCATGTCCGGCACCTCGACATAGCTTATCGCGCCGCCGGGGGACAGAGCCTGGAACTGCGCCTCAAAGCGGAGCTTCTCAAACGCGTCGATTTCCTCGCAGACGTTGACGTGGTAGCTGTTGGTGATATAGCTCTTGTCCGTCACGCCGGGAATGATGCCGAAGCGCTTTTGCAGGCACTTGGCAAACTTGTATGTCGTGCTCTCCAGCGGCGTGCCGTAGAGCGAGAAATCTATATTGTGCATCGCCTTCCACTTCCTGCAGGCGTCGTTCATGCGCTGCATGATATCCAGCGCCAGGGGGGTGGCCTCGGGGTCGGTGTGGCTCTTTCCGGTCATATACCGCACGCACTCGTAAAGCCCCGCGTAGCCCAGCGAGATTGTGGAGTAGCCGCCGAAAAGCAGCTTGTCTATCTTCTCGCCCTTTTTCAGACGCGCCAGCGCGCCGTACTGCCAGAGTATGGGCGCGGCATCCGACAGCGTTCCCTTCAGCCGATCGTGCCGGCACAGCAGCGCCTGGTGGCACAGCTCCAGCCGCTCGTCGAAAATCCCCCAGAACCTGTCCTTATCCCCGCCGGAGGACAGCGCAACATCCACAAGGTTTATGGTCACAACGCCCTGATTAAAGCGTCCATAATACTTCGGCTCGCCGTTTTCGTCCACATACGGCGTCAGGAAGCTCCTGCAGCCCATGCAGGTATAGCAATGCCCCTCGCCGTTTTTGTCTATCTTGAGCTTGAGCATCATCTTCTCGCTGATGTAGTCGGGCACCATGCGCTTTGCGGTGCACTTTGCCGCCAGCTCAGTCAGATACCAGTACGGCGCTTCCGGCGTTATGTTCTGCTCCTCGAGCACGTAGACCAGCTTCGGGAACGCCGGCGTCACCCACACGCCGTTCTCGTTTTTCACGCCCTCGCAGCGCTGTGTGAGCGTTTCCTCGATTATGAGGGCCAGATCCCGCTTCTCCTGCTCGTTTTTCGCCTCGCCAAGGTACATGAACACCGTGACGAAGGGGGCCTGTCCGTTCGTTGTCAGCAGCGTGACGACCTGGTACTGTATGGTCTGCACCCCGCGGCGGATCTCGTCGCGCAGGCGCTGCTCGACTATTTCGCCGATCTTCTCCGCGGGCGGGTTTGCGCCGATCATCTCCATCTCGCTGAGCACGACGTTGTGTATCTTCTCCCGGCTGACCTGCACAAAGGGGGCCAGGTGCGCCAGAGAGATGCTCTGCCCGCCGTACTGGTTGCTGGCAACCTGGGCCACTATCTGCGTGGCTATGTTGCAGGCCGTGGCGAAGCTGTGCGGCTTTTCTATGAGCGTGCCGGTGATGACCGTGCCGTTTTGCAGCATGTCCTCAAGGTTGACCAGGTCGCAGTTGTGCATGTGCTGGGCGTAGTAGTCCGAGTCATGGAAGTGGATCACGCCCTCGTCATGGGCCTTGACGATCGTCTCGGGCAGCAGCAGGCGGCGCGTGAGGTCGCGGCTGACCTCGCCGGCCATGTAGTCGCGCTGGGTGCTGTTGATGATGGGGTTTTTGTTGGCGTTCTCCTGCTTGGCCTCCTCGTTATTGCACTCGATGAGGCTGAGTATCTGGTAGTCGGTGGTGTTCGAATCGCGGGCCAAATTGTGGTTGTAGCGGTAACGGATGTAGCGTTTTGCTGTCTCCGGCGCGCCCTGGAGGATTATGTGCGTCTCCACCAGCTCCTGTATCTCCTCAACTCCCAGCGCGCGGCCCACCTCGGCACAGTAGTCCTCAATGACCAGCGAGATGTAGTCTATCTGCCTTTCGGTCAGCTCCGGCTGGCCGTTGGTCTCGACGTTGGCGCTGTATATAGCGTTCTTGATTTTCTGTCTGTCAAAGGGCTCCTCCGAGCCGTTTCTCTTTATGATTTTCATTCAATGCTCCTCGTCCGCGTGAAAAAACTCACCATATTGTGTCCCGGCAATTTTCGACCATACAGCATATTGTGTCCCATTGCAGGGGGTAAAGCACAATAAATTGTGTGCCGGCAGTTTTAGATTATACAGCATATTGTGTCCCATTGCAAGAGGCAAAACTCAATATGCTGAAAGTTTATTTTTTAACCAAGTCAAAAAAGTAGCGTTCCGGTGATTGACAAACGCGGAAAATGGTGTATAATAGTGGAGCTCGTCCGGCTTGAGGCTGGAAACGGGCTATCCTTGTTCGCGCTTTTACCGCGCGGGCCATAAGTCCAGAAGGAGGTGCTTAAATGGCAAAAACTACTGAGAAGTACGAGTGCATGTACATCCTCAACCCCAACCTGACGGAGGAAGAGACCGCCGCTCTCGTAGAGAAGTTCAAGGCTCTTGTCGAGGCCAACGGCACTCTTGACGAGATGGAGGAGATGGGCAAGCGCAAGCTCGCTTACGAGATCAACTTCATTTCCGAGGGGTACTACGTCCTCGTCAAGTTCACCAGCGCTCCGGAGTTCCCCGCCGAGCTTGACCGTGTGTTCGGCATTACCGACGGCGTGATGCGCAGCATGATCACCCTGCGCTACGAGTAAGGAGGCGGCTGATGCTTAACCACATCGTAATAATGGGCCGCCTGACCCGTGATCCCGTTTTGCGCTACACCCAGAGCCAGATACCCGTGGCCTCGTTTTCCCTGGCCGTGGACCGGGACTTTGGCAGCCGTGACGGCGGCGAGCGTCAGACCGACTTTATCGACGTCGTTGCCTGGCGCAGCACGGGCGAGTTTGTGTCCAAGTACTTTACCAAGGGCAGGATGGCCGTAGTGTCAGGCCGCCTTCAGATAAGGGACTGGACCGACCGCGACGGGAACAAGCGCCGCAGCGCGGAGATTGTGGCTGACAACGTATACTTTGGCGACAGCAAGCCCAGCCGCGGTGACGGTGCGGGAACGCAGCGTCCCTATTCCGACTCCTATTCCGGACCGTCCTCTCATTCCGAGCCGCAGGCTCCTCAGAGCTATGACGATGACTACCGCAGCTTTGACGGCGCCGATGGCGGCAGCCCCGTTTTCTCCGAGCTGTCCGACACGGACGGCGATCTCCCGTTCTGATACGAGCGGGCGCAAAAAATTTTTAACAGGAGGATACAGCCTTGGCTTTTGATAAGAACACCAAAAACCGCAAGCGCAGAAAGGTTTGCCAGTTCTGTGTCGACAAGAGCACATATGTCGATTACAAGGACACCGTAAAGCTCAAGCGTTACCTGTCCGAGCGCGGCAAGATCCTGCCCCGCCGTGCCACAGGCACCTGCGCGATGCATCAGCGTCAGCTCACTGAGGCAGTCAAGAGAGCCCGTCAGGTGGCGCTCCTGCCCTACGTTGTTGACTGAAAATAAAACAGGCTCCGATATCGGAGCCTGTTTTATTTTTTGCTATTCTCAGGAAAACATTACTTCCTGATGGAGAAGAAAGCGTCCTTGCCGGGGTACACGGGCACGTCGTACAGCTCCTCCTCGATGCGGAGCAGCTGGTTGTACTTCGCCACGCGGTCGGTGCGGCTGGGAGCGCCGGTCTTGATCTGTCCGGCGTTGACAGCAACGCTGATGTCGGCAATGGTGGTGTCCTCAGTCTCGCCGGAACGGTGAGACACAACGGCAGTGTAGCCGGCGCGGTGGGCCATCTGGATGGCGTCGAGAGTCTCGGTCAGGGTGCCGATCTGGTTGACCTTGATGAGAATGGAGTTGCCCACGCCCTGCTTGATGCCGTCGGCCAGACGGGCGACGTTGGTGACGAACAGGTCGTCGCCGACGAGCTGGATCTTGGAGCCCAGAGCGTCGGTGAGCATCTTCCAGCCCTCCCAGTCATCCTCGGCCATGCCGTCCTCGAGGGAGATGATCGGGTACTTGTCCGCGAAGTCCTTCCACATCTCGACCAGCTGCTCGCGGCTCATCACGGTGCCGGTCTTGGGCTGGACATAGCACTTCTTCTCGTCGTCCCACCACTCGGAGGAAGCGGCGTCGATGGCGATCATGAAGTCCTCGCCGGGCTTGTAGCCGGCCTTCTCGACGGCCTCAACCAGCGCCTTGAGCGCGTCCTCGTCGCTGCCGAGGTTGGGGGCGTAGCCGCCCTCGTCGCCCACGCCGGCGGCGGGGGTGCCGTTGGCCTTGAGCACGCTCTTAAGGGTGTGGAACACCTCGGCGCACATACGAAGGGCCTCGCGGAAGCTGTCCGCGCCCACGGGCATGATCATGAACTCCTGGATCTCAACGTTGTTGGTGGCGTGAGCGCCGCCGTTGAGAACGTTCATCATCGGCACGGGCAGGGTCTTGGCGTTCACGCCGCCGATGTAGTTGTACAGTCCGACTCCGGTGGCCTCGGCCGCGGCCTTGGCGCAGGCCAGGGACGCGCCAAGGATGGCGTTGGCGCCCAGACGGGTCTTGTTGGGGGTGCCGTCGAGCTCGATGAGCACGCGGTCGATGGTGGGCTGGTCAAGCACGTTCATGCCGATCAGGCACTCGGCTATCTCGCTGTTCACGTTCTCGACAGCCTTCTCCACGCCCTTGCCCAGATAGCGGCCCTTGTCGCCGTCACGGAGCTCGCAAGCCTCGTGTATGCCGGTGGAAGCACCGGAGGGGACCGCCGCGCGGCCTACGGTGCCGTCGTCAAGGGTGACCTCGACCTCAACCGTGGGATTTCCGCGGCTGTCCAGTATCTCGCGGCCCATTACGTCTACGATTTCAAAGCTCTGCTTCATGTCAGAATCCTCCTAAAAAATTTATAAAATATAGGAATTATTAATGCTCAATAAGTGATTTTCCCGTCATCTGCTCAGGCTTGTCAATACCCATGAGCTCGAGCATCGTCGGCGCGATATCCGCCAGGCGGCCGGGGTGCAGCTTCGCGTCCGCGCCGACAAGGATAAGCGGCACGGGGTTGGTGGTGTGCGCGGTGTTGGGGCTGCCGGAGGGCAGCATCATGCTGTCGGCGTTGCCGTGGTCGGCGGTGACGAGCATTATGCCGCCCATGTCCCGCACGGCCGCGCCGATGGTGCCCACGCACTCGTCGACGGTTTCCACGGCCTTCACAGCCGCCGTCATGACGCCCGTGTGGCCGACCATGTCGCAGTTGGCCAGGTTGCAGATCACCACGTCGTACTCCCCGCTGCGAATGCGCTTTGCGCACTCGTCGGCGACCTTGTACGCGCTCATCTCGGGGATGAGGTCGTAGGTCGGGAACTCCTTGGGCGAGGCTATCAGCACGCGGTCCTCGCCCTCCTCGGGCTGCTCCACGCCGCCGTTGAAGAAGAAGGTCACATGCGCGTACTTCTCCGTCTCGGCGATGCGCAGCTGCTTGAGCCCCAGGGAGCTGATATACTGCCCGAAGGTGCGCTCTATGCTCTCGGGCGGGAAAGCGATGGGCAGGGTGAGGTTTTCGTCGTACTGGGTGGTGCAGACATAGTTGAGCTTCAGCTCGTCCGTGTCCATGGTGGAGTCCGCCGGGAGGTTCCCGGTCAGCGCCCAGGTGATCTCGCGGGCGCGGTCAGGGCGGAAGTTGATGAAAATAACGCTGTCCCCGGGGCGGATCATGCCGCTCTCGTCGCAGACGACGGGCTTTACGAACTCGTCCGACACGTCCTCGGCGTAGCTTTTCTCCACCGCGTCGGCGGCGTCGGGGTTCCTGATGCCCACACCGCGAACCATGGCGTTGTACGCCTCCTGCAGGCGCTCCCAACGTTTGTCGCGGTCCATGGCGTAGAAGCGGCCCATGACGGTGGCCACGCTGCCGCCGCCGATTTTCTTGATCTCCGCGTCCAGCTCGCGCATATACTCCGCGCCGGACCTGGGCGGCACGTCGCGCCCGTCGAGGAAGGCGTGAACGTAGACCCTCTCGAGCCCCATGTCCTTCGCCATCTTCAGAAGGGCGTAAAGGTGGGTGCTGTGGCTGTGCACGCCGCCGGGGGAGACAAGGCCGCACAGGTGCAGGGAATGCCCGCCCTCGATCGCCGCGTTAATGGCGCGGCGGTAGTGCTCGTTTTCAAAGAAGCTTCCGTTTTCAATGGCGAGGGAGATCCTCGGCAGGTCCTGGAACACGACGCGGCCCGCGCCTATGTTGGTGTGGCCGACCTCGCTGTTTCCGATCTGCCCGTCCGGCAGGCCCACGTCCAGGCCCGAGGCCTGGAGCTGGGTGTGCTCGCAGGAGGCGAACAGCCCGTCCAGCACAGGCGTTTTCGCCATATACACGGCGTTGTCCTTGTCCTCCACGCCCAGACCGAAGCCGTCCATTATCAGCAGGACTATCGGCTTTTTACTCATCTTCAGCCCTCCGACGCCGCGGCGATTATCTTCGAGAAGTCAGCCGGCTTGAGGGACGCGCCGCCGATGAGGCCGCCGTCGATGTCCTCCTTGCCCAGCAGCTGGGCGGCGTTTCCGGCGTTCATGCTGCCGCCGTAGAGTATGCTCACCGCCTGTGCGGTCGCGCCGTCGTAAGTCTCGGCGATAACGGCGCGGATGTGGCCGCAGACCTCCTCGGCCTGGTCGGCGGTGGCGGTCTTTCCGGTGCCGATGGCCCAGATGGGCTCATAGGCGATGATGCAGCGGCGCACGTTCTCCGCGCTCAGGCCGTACAGCGCGGCCTTGACCTGATAGGCGATGTGGGGCATGGTCAGAGCGCGCTCGCGCTGCTCAAGACTCTCGCCCACGCAGATTATGGGGATCATGTCCAGAGCCAGCACGGCAGCGGCCTTGACGTTGACGCCGGTGTCCGTCTCGCCGTTATACTCGCGGCGCTCGGAGTGGCCGAGGATGACGTACTTGGTGTCCATGTCCTTGAGCATCGCGGCGGAGACTTCGCCAGTGTAGGCGCCCTTTTCGTGCTCGCTGACGTTCTGGGCGCCGACGGCAACGCAGGTACCCTTCGCCGCTTCCATGAGCGCGGGCATGATCACGAACGGCGCGCACACGGCAACGCCGCAGTCGGGCTCCGCGGGAATCAGGCCCCCCAGCTCGTCCACAAAGCCCCTGGCCTGGGACGGGAGCATGTTCATCTTCCAGTTGCCCGCGATAATCGCGCGGCGGTTTTTCTTATTCATAGGTCATTACCTCCAAACAGATAAATCCAATTACAATTTAAAACCTCGTAGAGTTCGCGGCGCGCACGCCGCGAAAAAAGTCTAATCGTTTTTTCCGGCGGCGTGTACGTCGGAAAAAACACTTTGCGCGGAGCGAGCGCGCAGAGCGGAGCGCATCCTCACAAGTGAGAGGCTGCGCCTCTCACTTGTCTAAAAGGCAGGCCACGCCGGGCAGCTCCTTGCCCTCCATGAACTCGAGGGACGCGCCGCCGCCGGTGGAGATGTGGGTCATCTTCTCGGCGTAGCCGAGCTGCTGCACGGCAGCCGCGCTGTCGCCGCCGCCGATGATGGTGATGGCGCCGGTCTTGCTCAGCGCCTCGGCAACGGCCCTGGTGCCGGCGGCGAACTTGTCGAACTCAAACACGCCCATGGGCCCGTTCCAGATAACGGTGCCCGCGTCGGCAACCGCGTCGCAGTAGAGCTTCACGGTCTCCGGTCCGATGTCCAGACCCTGCCAGCCGTCGGGAATCTGGCCGTTGGGGACGACCTTGCTGTCCGCGTCGGGGGCGAACCTGTCGGCAATCACGGTGTCGACAGGCAGCAGGAGCTTTACGCCCTTGCCGGCGGCCTTCTTCACCATGTCGTTGGCGTAGTCCTTCCAGTCCTCCTCAAGCAGGCTGTCGCCCACGGTGCCGCCCTGAGCAGCGGAGAAGGTGTAGGCCATGCCGCCGCCGATGATGATGGTGTCGGCGATCTCAAGCAGGTTATTGATAACGCCGATCTTGGAGCTGACCTTGGAGCCGCCCAGGATGGCGACGAGGGGACGCCTGGGATTTGCCAGAGCGCCGCCGATGAAGTCCAGCTCCTTCTGGATGAGCATACCGGACACGGCGGGCAGGTATGCCGCCACGCCGGCGGTGGAGGCGTGGGCGCGGTGGACCGCGCCGAAAGCGTCGGAGACGTAGATATCGGCCAGACCGGCCAGCTTTTTGGCAAACTCCGGGTCGTTTTTCGTCTCGCCCTTGTTATAGCGGGTGTTCTGCAAAAGCATGATCTCGCCGCTCTTGAGCGCGGCGGCCCTGGCCTCGACCTCGGCGTTTACCACGCTGTAGTCCCCGGCCAGGATAACATCCCTGCCCAGCAGCTCGCCGAGGCGCTTGGCCACGGGCTCCATGCGCAGCGCTTCAAGGGACTTCTCCCACTTTTCCTTCGTGAGGGAGGCGGGGTCCTTGCCCTTCTCGGTCTGCTTTTTCACCCACTTGTCAAAGTCGGCCTCCGGCTTGCCCAGATGGGAGCAGGCGATGACCGCCGCGCCCTGGTCGAGCAGGTACCGGATAGTCGGCAGAGCGGCGCGGATGCGCTTGTCGTCGGTGATGACGCCGCTGCCGTCCTTGGCCAGGGGGACATTGAAGTCGCAGCGCAGCAGCACCTTCTTGCCTTTCACGTCGATGTCGTAAACTGTTTTCTTGTTGTAATTCATATGGGCACTTCCTTTCTTGCAGGTAGATTTATCTTAAATTTTGAGCATACTTCCGGTATCCGCCAAATGCGGGAACCCCTGCTGGCGCAGCGCCTCGAAGCAGAGGATCGCCACGCTGTTGGCGAGGTTGAGGCTCCTTGCCTCGGCGCGGATGGGAATGCGCAGGCAGCGGTCGTAGTAGCGCTCTCGCAGCTCCTCCGGCAGACCGGCAGTCTCCTTGCCGAACATGAGCTTCACGTCCCCTGTGAAATCCGCCCCGGCGTAGCTCTGCGGAGCCTTCGTCGTGGCAAGCCAGAGGTTTTCGTCGCCGTTTTTTGCGAAAAACTCCTCCACGTTCCCGTACACGGAGATATCCGCCAGATGCCAGTAATCCAGCCCCGCGCGCCTGACGGCCCGGTCGCTTATGTCAAAGCCCAGGGGCCTGATCAGGTGCAGGCGCGCTCCCGTCGCCGCGCAGGTGCGGGCGATGTTACCGGTATTCATCGGTATTTCCGGCTCTAAAAGTATTATATCTATCATCGCATATTATACCAGCCAATTCCTCAACGCCGTCACAAACGTTCCATACAATTATAGCCGCATACGCCCCGCAATTCAAGTAAAATTTGGCAGGTGAACATGTTTTTATGCTTATTGCAAGAGTTTTTTCGGCAATTATATACTTGTTGCATAATTAACACAAAACAACTATAATAAAGAAATCAAAAAGGGGCGCGGCCCCGGAACGAAGGATAAGCAAATGAACACAATTTACCTTGTCGTCCCCTGCTACAACGAGCATGACGCGCTGCCGCTCACCGCGCCGGTAATGCTCCAAAAGCTGGGAGAATTGGCCGGCGCGGGCAAAATCTCCCCCGAAAGCGGCGTGCTTTTCGTCGACGACGGCTCACAGGACGGCACCTGGGAGATAATAAAAAAATTGCGCGAAGCCGACAGCCGCGTCTCCGGCCTTCGCCTCAGCCGCAACCGCGGCCACCAGAACGCGCTCATGGCCGGGCTCGTCACCGCCATGGACTGGTGCGCCGCCACGGTTTCAATGGACGCGGATTTGCAGGACGACATCAACGCCATCGACGCCATGGCGGAAAAATTCGCCTCCGGCGCGGACATAGTCTGCGGCGTGCGCTCACGGCGCGACACCGACGGCTTTCTCAAGCGCGTGACCGCACGGGGCTACTACGGCCTGATGAACCTCTTCGGCGCGGGGCTGGTCTACGACCACGCCGACTTTCGCCTCCTGAGCCGCGAGGCGCTGCGCCGGCTCTGCCGCTACGGCACCGACGACCTCTTCATCCGCGGGCTCGTCACCCGCCTTGACCTGCCCCTCGAGAAGGTGTACTACGACCGCTCCGCCCGCGTCGCGGGAGAGAGCAAGTACTCGCTGGGCAAAATGCTCCGCCTCGCCATGCGCGGTTTTGCCTGCGGGAGAATGAAGCCCGCGCCGGAGCTGCGCGTGGGCGAGCTGTACGTCGCCGAGGTGCTCCATGGCTGAGCCCTGCCGCGCCTGTCCCCGCCGCTGCGGCTCCGACAGGGACACGAAGCCCGGCTTCTGCGGCGTACCCGCCCAGGCGGTAGTCGCCCGTGCCGCGCCGCATTACGGCGAGGAGCCGTGCATAAGCGGCACGCGCGGCAGCGGCACGGTGTTTTTCTCCGGCTGCAGCCTCCGCTGCGTGTTCTGCCAGAACCGCGAGATAAGCCGGGGCCGCTCCGGCGAGCGCGTGCCCGTGCCGGAGCTGCGGGAGATCCTCCTGCGCCTTCGCGACGCGGGCGTGCACAACATAAACCTCGTCACCCCCAGCCACTACGCCGCGCTGCTTGCCGAAGCTCTTTCCGGCCTTGAGCTGGGCATCCCCGTAGTGTGGAACAGCTCCGGCTACGACAGCGTGGAGGCCCTGCGCGCGCTTGACGGCCTGGTGCAGGTGTACATGCCGGATTTTAAATATTCCGACCCCGCCCTTGCCCACCGCCTCTCCGCCGCGCCGGACTACCCGGAAACGGCGCTTGCCGCCATACGCGAGATGTACCGCCAAACCGGCCCCTTCGAGCTGGACGGCGAGGGGATAATGCGCCGCGGCGTGCTGATACGCCACCTGATTCTCCCCGGCGCGGCGGAGAACACCCTCGGCGTCATCGACATGATAGAGGACAACCTTCCCCCGGACAGGATAATGTTCAGCCTCATGGCCCAGTACACCCCCATGCCCGGCCTTGAGCGCTTCCCCGTGCTCCGGCGCCCCATAACGCGCGCGGAATACGAGCGCTGCCTGTCCTATCTCGACTTCTCCGCGATAGAGCACGGCTACTGCCAGGGGCTTGACTCCGTCGGGACTGATTTGATTCCGTCATTCGACGGAACCGGGATAACAAAATGAGAGAACGTCTTGCGTTCTCTCATTTTGTTAATCAAAGTCATGCATCCGGTAATACTGCACCTCCAGCACGCGCGCGAGCGCCTCGCGGCTGTTCAGCTCCGCCACCTCCGTGACCAGCTCCCCGTTTTCCCTAAAGCGCCCGGACTCGTTGACCACGTCCACGCCGGAGTCCATCAGCTCACGCAGGGACTGCGCCGCCGCGTCGCCCTCATACCCGCACAGATCCATCAGCCGCGTCATGAGGAAGCATGGCGACATGCTCCCGCCATCGCCGGCGAAGTCATTGCCAAGCGCTTCCTTCGCCGCGTCATTGGCCCAGATGAGGTACTGCGTGTTGTAATAGTTGTAAAAGCTCTCCTCGTCCGTCTGGCTTATGTCGATGCCCAGCTCGCCGTAGACGCTCGCGTAGTCGCCCAGCCAGGGCTTGTGGTCGCCGAAAATCACTATCACCAGCGGCTCGCTGTCGTCGCGGAAGCCGTCGATAAACTCCTTCAGGCTGTCGTCCGTGAGCTTGATGCCCCAGAAATAATTGTTGAGGATGTTATAGCCCTCGCGGCTGAGCTCCCCGCGGGGGATATACTCGTTTTCCGTGTCGTAGAGGAAGTCCGCGGCGTACGGCCCGTGGTTCTGGTAGGTGACGGAGAAGTTGAAATACGGCCTGCCTTCCGCCTCCGCTTCCCGGTAAAGCCGGGCGATGTCGGGGAAAAACACGTCGTCATTTATCATGTTATAGCCCTCGGGCTGGGTGTAGCGGTCCTCGAAAAAGTGCGCGCTCTCGAACCCGAGGTACTCCATGACGTTCCGCCGGTTGTAGAACCAGCCGTAGCCGGGATGGCAGAACTCGGTGAAATAGCCCTGATCCGCGAAATAGCGCGCGTAGGAGTCCGCCGCGCCGCGGTAGTCGTAAAGCTGGGTCGAGCCGGTAATATAGCCGCGCTCGGTGTCGATGGTGCCCCCGGCGAAGATATTCGTCACCAGCTCGCCGGTATAGCTCTCGCCCTGCAGCTCGTGGTAGAACTCATAGGGGTCGCACTTAAAGCTGAAAATATCCCCGAATTCGGAAAAGTCAAAATACGCCTCCAGCATTATGGAGATGAAATTGACCTTCCGCTCCTCCGGGATCTCCCCCTCGCCATAAGACGCGATAAGCTCGGCTGTCTCCCTTTTGTTGTATCCGTCGGGCTTGCTGTAGAACGCGTTTGTACCGCTGTGCAGCAGCGGGTAGAGGAAGCCCCGGCAGCAGTACTGGTCGGTCTCATTCCACTCGTTGAGCTTCCTGCCGTCATTGAACTCCATGATGGTGTTGCTGGTAAATTTGTACACGTCCGGGTTTGCATATGCCCCGAACCACATCACCGCGCACGCGGCCAGGAGCACGACGCCCCACGCCAGGCGCGTCCCGGTGCGGCGCATGCGCGCGTTCATGAAGAAGAATGCGAACGCCGTCGCGCCGATAATCGCCGCGAAGGTCAGCGCGATAGCGGGCGTTATAACGATGTTGTAGCCCTTGCTTATTTTTGCCGCCTCGACGAAGTAGCGCACGTCGCTGACCAGCAGCGGGTCGTTGCGGAACAGGAGCTTGAAGCGGTTTATCAGCGCCAGCACCGTAATTATCAGCCCGCTGCCCAAAACCGCCGGCCAGACGCGGTTGCAGGCGAGGAAAAACGCCGCCGCCACAACGAACACCGGCAGAATATTCAGCAGGAGCAAAACGGTGTATTGAAAATAGCTGCGGAACAGCTCGATCCCGTAATTGACGCTGCCGAAGCGCAGGCTGACCACGCCCACGCCCGTGCACCACGCGGCGATATAAAGCAGGTTCAGCGCCCAGTGCAGCGCCCAATGCAGCCGCGAGGGGTCTGTGGAATCGCAAAAAATTATACTGCGAATAGTTTTCATAGATATCTTATAATTTCACCACAGCGGCAAAAGGCGCTGTGGTGTGATTGGTTTTAAAATTTTATTCTGCTCTCGATATAAGACTTGACCTCGGTGATGGGGATACGCACCTGCTGCATACTGTCGCGCTCGCGCACGGTGACGCAGTTGTCGGCCTCGTCGGTCTCGGTGCCGACGGTGTTGAAGTCGACGGTCACGCAGAACGGGGTTCCGACCTCGTCCTGGCGGCGGTAGCGCTTGCCGATGGAGCCGGCGTCGTCGTAGTCGCACATGAACTCCGCGCTCAGCTCATTGTAAAGCTTCATCGCCGGCTCGGTGAGCACGGCCTTCTTGCTCAGCGGCAGAATGGCGCACTTAAACGGCGAGAGCGCCGGGTGCAGGCGCATGACAACGCGCACGTCATCCTTGCCGTTTTTATCCTGCCCCACGACCTCCTCGTCGTAGGCGTCGCACAGCACGGCCAGCACCGAGCGCTCCACGCCCAGCGACGGCTCGATGACATAGGGGATGTAGTGCTCGTTCTTCTCCTGGTCGAAGTAGGTCAGGTCGCGCCCGGAGGTGTTCTGGTGCTGGGTCAGGTCGTAGTCCGTGCGGTCGGCCACGCCCCACAGCTCGCCCCAGCCGAAGGGGAACAGGAACTCAAAGTCGGTGGTCGCCTTGGAATAGAAGCTCAGCTCCTCGGGGTCATGGTCGCGCAGGCGCAGGTTTTCCTCCTTCAGCCCTATGCCCAGCAGCCACTCGCGGCAGAAATTGCGCCAGTAGTCGAACCACTCAAGGTCGGTGCCCGGCTGGCAGAAGAACTCAAGCTCCATCTGCTCGAACTCGCGCACGCGGAAGATGAAGTTGCCGGGTGTGATCTCGTTGCGGAAGCTCTTGCCTATCTGGGCGATGCCGAAGGGGAGCTTGCGCCGCGTCGTGCGCTGGACGTTGACGAAGTTGGTGAAGATGCCCTGCGCCGTCTCGGGCCGGAGATACACGGTGTTTTTCGCGTCCTCGGTCACGCCCTGGAAGGTCTTGAACATGAGGTTGAACTGCCGGATATCGGTGAAATTGTGCTTGCCGCAGGTGGGGCAGGGGATGTTTTTCTCATCCACGAACTCCTTCATCTCGGCCTGGGAAAACGCGTCGATGGGCTTATCCAGCGTCACGCCGTTTTCCGCGCACCAGTCCTCGATGAGCTTGTCGGCGCGGAAGCGCTCGTGGCACTCACGGCAGTCCATCAGCGGGTCGGAAAACCCGGCCAGGTGTCCCGACGCCACCCAGGTCTGCGGGTTCATGAGGATGGCGGCGTCAAGTCCGACGTTGTACCGGTTTTCCTGCACGAACTTCTTCCACCAGGCGCGCTTGACGTTGTTTTTCAGCTCCACGCCGATGGGGCCGTAGTCCCAGGTGTTGGCCAGCCCGCCGTAGATCTCGCTGCCGGCGAAGATGAAGCCGCGGTTTTTGCACAGGGCGACGATTTTGTCCATAGTCTTTTCGGTGTTTTTCATTTTTCTCTCCTTCTCCCGCGGCTGGCAGCCGCGTAGATACAAAATATAATTGCCGATAATTCCGTAATTATAGCACCGTCCCCCGGATTTTGTAAACACAAATTTCCCCCGAACCGTCTCCGTCGCGCCATATTTTTGCAGTTTATTGAAAACCCGCCGCTCTCCCGCGCCTAATTTGTCGCTTTATGCCATAGCCAAGGTGAAAACCGCCGGCCTCGGATGAGGCCGGCGGAAGTTTTATTCAAGCAGCAGACTGTAGCTGACCGTCACGTCCCCGCCGGAAAGCTCAAGGTATATATCCACATCATTGCCCTCCGGCGTCTGCGTTGTCCAGCTGTTGGCGGCGCTGTCGGACCTCCCGCCTGTAACCGACTGCAAATCCATCGGCGTCAGGTCCGCAAGGTATACCGGCGTGCCCGCCCTGCCGTAGACCTCCTCAAGCCCGGCAAGCAGCTCCTCATAAAGCTCAATCTGCTCCTGCCGCGTGAGAGCTCCCTCGCCGTTGAAGCTGTATTCCCCGCTGACGAGCGCGTTCTCGCCTCCGAAGCCGTACCACGCCGTGCACTCGTACAGTTTATCGTACATCCACGTCGCGGTCAGCTCGTTGGTCGCCTGATACTCAAGCCCCGCGTAAATCAGCCTTTGCAAGGCGTCCGCCCTGCTCACGCCCCAGGGCAGACCGCCGAAGCCCGCGACGTAGCCTCGCGCCTTGTAAAAGCCGATGCTCCGCGCCAGCGCCTCCGCGTCCTCCCGGGAGGCCGTCCCCGGCGCGAACTGCGCCACCACTTCCACGCCCAGCTCCTCGCTCTCGGCGCGCACCGCCGCCGTCTCATAGCTCGACCACGCGTAATCCCTCGGCACGCTCTCGTCAAACTCGTCGTAGGTCACGTCCGCCGTGTACACGCCCGGCGCAATTTCCGTCTCGTTTTCCCATGCGTAGTGGTTCACATGCCACGGGTGGACTGCCCACGCCAGCTCCTGCCACGCGATGAAGCCCGCGTAATTCCCGTCGGCGTCGTACATATACGACAGGGGTATCAGCTCGAAGGTGTTCACGCCCGTGTCCGTCTCCACGTACGCGCTGTGCTCCGACCAGCCCTCCGGCAGCGCCAGCTCCACGCCGAACGCCGGACCCTCGCGCACCATGCCGCCCTCGTCGTAATAATACCCCGGCACGACGAACTGCCACAGCCCGACGCCCGCCGCGGACGGCGCGGCCTGCAAGCGGATGTTCTCCGCTATCAGCCGCGCGGCCCAGCCGTACTCGTTCTTGTCGGCGAACTCGACCACCACGATGGCCTCCAGCTCCCTGCTGTATACGCATATGCCGCACCTTCCCGAGTACGTCTCGCCGTCGGCGCTTATCGTGCTGATGTACGCCGTGCCGCCGTCGCTGCCGGGAGTGTTCTCCGTCCAGCCGTACCTCACCCAGTCCGTCCTTTCCTTCAGCGCCGCGTTTACCGCCTCACTCAGTCCCCGGTCGACCGTGCCGTCGTTCACCGTCTCCGGGTCGAAGCCGGCCCACGCCACAAACGCCGCGCAGTGGCCCCTCTCGTCATAGATGTACGCCGGCTCGAGCAGGCCGTGCGTGTCGGGCAGTCCCCAGATGTCCGCCGTCTCAAGGCGCACGCTCCAGCCCTCCGGCAGGTGCATGCTCGCCAGAAACTGCCGCCCTGCGCCGCTCCGGACGCCGCCGGAGTAGTCCTTGCCGCTGAAGCTTACCGCCGTCTCCCTGTCGCTCATGCTCACCGCGCACAGCTCAAGGCTCTCGGCGATCGCCTCGACCTCGCTGTCGCTGATCAGGTGCTCGTACAGCTCCATCGCCACATACGCGCCCAGCCCGCGGTCGTAGCGCCCGATGCCGTAGCGCGTCTCAAGCTCCATGCCCTGCCCGCTGCCGCTCTCGGCGTCCGTCTGGCGCAGTATGGTCGCCCGGAAGGTCTCGCCCTCGTCGGAATACCTCACGCTCCGGAAATCCCGCCAGTTCTTCCCGTAAAGCTCCGGGCAGAACGCCGCCCGGTCGTAGTCGGCCTCCGTCCCGCCCTCGATGAGGTACAGCGTCCGGTCCGCGTCCGGGTCGAACGCGCGGTAGCACATTTTCGCCGCCAGCTCGCCGTCCGCGTTGCGGAAGAAGACGTGGCCGTAGCCCTCGCCGTCCACGCCCTCGGGGATCAGCGAGTAGCCGTCGCCCACGTACCAGCCCTCCGGCAGCGCCAGCTCCGCCGTGAAGGACCCCCGGTCCAGGACCCTCGTGCCCTCGACATAGTGCGCGCGGAACGACACCTTCACCCTGTTCCCGTCCTGCGCGCCGCCGTCCTTTTTCCCCATCGGGTTGGTCAGCAGCAGCACGCAGGCCGCCGCTATCGCCGCCGCCGCGCAGACCATCACCCAGAACGCGGGCTTTTTCCAGTGCAGCGCGTTTCTTATCCTCGCGCCGGTGTCCCCCTCGCCGAAGGCGAGCAGGCAGGGGCTCGGGAAGCGCCCCTTTGCCGACATGTCCAGCAGCGTCTGGCAGTAGTCGGCGCGGATATCGCCGCCGCTGCGGCGCAGCACCGCCTCGTCGCAGCTGGTCTCCATGTCCCGGCCCGACAGGGCGAAGGCCAGCCACACCAGCGGGTTGAACCAGTGTATCGCCAGCGCCGCGAAGGCCAGCAGGCGCGTGACGTGGTCGCCGCGCCTGATGTGCGTGCGCTCGTGCGCGAGCACGTATTCACGCCCCGCGCCCTCGAGGGCCGACGGCAGGAAAATTTTCGGCCTTACCAGTCCCGCCACGAAGGCGGTGGGGATGCGGTCGGCCAGCCACACGTTGCCCTCGAGCCTCACCGCGCCGACGAGCAGCCGCCGCAGCTTGAGCTGCCCCACGATTCCCCAAACCAGCACCGCCGCCGTCCCCGCGGGCCACAGCCACGCGCCCAGCAGCAGCCAGACCTGCGTGTGATTTGCGCCTACGTGGTGCGTTTCCGCCTCGGCGGGCGTGCCCTCCGGCGGGGTGTAGCTCTCGTCCATCTGCACATAGATGACGCCCAGCCCGCCGTTTGCCGCGTCGCCCACGGCGC
>JAMPGF010000060.1 GCA_023664105.1 Butyricicoccus sp.
CGATGCACGACAGGGATGATGCCGCAGCGCAGCTCATAGAGATGGCGGAGAACGGCGACAACTATGCGCAGTATCTCACCGGGCTGCTCTACAGGGACGGGCCGGTGCTGATACCTGACGGCGTGGAAGCGCTGTACTGGTTTGAGCAGGCGGCACGTCGTGGACATGTGTCGGCGCAGTATGCGCTGGGGAAGCTGATGTTATCCGAGGATGCTGAAGTTCGCAACACTGAGCTGGGGATACAGTGGTTGGAGTATGCCGCGCACAATGGTAGCGACTGTGCTGCGTCCAGGCTGGGGAAGGAATATCTCAGGGGTGAGCTTGTGGAGAGGGATACCGAAAATGCTATGAATTATCCGGCTCGGTCTGCTGAGGCTGGGAACCAGTATGCACAGTACGCGCTCGGCAAGTTGTGCCTTGAGCAGGGAAATCGTGAAGAATCCTATTTCTGGTTCGCCCAATCTGCCGCTCAGGGAAATGAGTACGCGCAGTTATTTGTTGACCGGTGGGATAATCTCAACTCCCCAAATGCCATGCTATCCGTCACGCGGCTGCTTCATCACATGGGGCGCATCTTCAGTGAGCAGGCTCCAAATCTCTCTATTCCCGGCGGCGTCCAAATCGACCGCAAACGGTTGACACGGCTCAGGGAAAAGAAGCTGGCTATGGGTCACAGGGCAGACGACCGTGAGGAGTACAATGGTCCGTCGATGTCCATGTAGCGCGTTTGCAGATTGCACCAGTGTCTGCAAAGAGAAGCTGCTGCCAATGGCTGCACGTCGATGTGGCATACGATGACCACAACAACAGCCGACGTATGCTGCTGGCCGAGGACTATCCCAACCACCCCGACCAGGCGCCGGAGGCCACAGCCTTCCTCAAGGAGCTGTTCGTCCCAGGCTCGACAAAATAACCACCACAACACAACGCAAGGTGCAGGCTGTTCGCAGCCTGCACTTCTGTTTACCCTGCTCAAAAATTGCGCCGCTGTATTCAAAGAAATGCCAGCGCAAAGTGAACTGCCCAGCGCAAAATGATAACAAAGTGATAATTCGTTCCAAAACCGCTGGATATTTTCCGAGATCAATGGTATGTTGTGCTGCTTGAAAGGAGCTGAGATTTATGGCAAAACGACGCGCCAACGGCGAGGGCAGCATCCGCAAACGTAAGGACGGTCGCTGGGAAGGCCGCTACACCGCAGACTACGATCCCGACACTGGCAAACGTATCATAAAGAACGTACTCGGCAAGACGCAAGCCGAGGTAAAAGAAAAACTCAAATCCGCGGTCGAGGAGTCCAAAACGCTGGACATTCTCCGCGCAGACGAGTACACCGTCGCAGCATGGCTGCGGAGCTGGTATGAGCTATACGCTAAACCCAATGTCCGTCCCAGCACAGCGGACTACTACAACCGCAGCATTGAGTTTTACGTTATCCCCCGCGTCGGGGACGTCAAGCTCAACAAGCTTACCTCCCGCGATATTCAGAAACTGTACAAAGATCTGCTGGAAAACGGCAGGTTGCGCGAAGTGCAAAAGACAAAAAATCCCGGCCTTAGCAATTCCACAGTACGCGGCGTACACACGATGCTCCACAACGCGCTCGACAGGGCAGTCAAAGAGAGGCTGATCATTCACAACCCTACGGAAAACTGCGTCATACCAAAAATACAAAAGCAGGAGATGAAGATACTTCCTCCTGAGCATATGAAAGCGTACTTGGACGCCGCAGAAAAACGCGGCGTGCTCCCGATGTTCTATCTGGAGCTGGTCAGCGGACTGCGCAAAGGTGAGCTTGCCGCTCTGCTCTGGACAGACCTTGATGCGGAGCGCCGCACCATCTCAGTCAGCAAACAGATCGCGGCAAGGAACGGCGAGGTCGCTGTCAGCCGCCCTAAAACAGAAACCTCGGTGCGCGAGGTGTCCATCCGCAAACGGCGGTGGAGTTGCTGATACAGGAGCACGAAAAGCATCCTGACAATCTGTACATGTTCCCATCGCCTGTCACCGGTGAGATGTACCACCCGGACTCTGTGGTGAACATACACAAGAAGATCCTCAAGGACGCGGGGCTGGAGCACATACGTTTCCATGATCTTCGTCATACCTTCGCAACGCTCGCCCTGCAAAACGGCGTGGACGTGAAAACCGTATCGGGTATGCTGGGGCACTATGACGCGGGCTTCACCCTGCGCACCTACACCCACGCAACGCGGCAGGCGCAGGACGAGGCTGCGGAGAAAATGGGCAGCTTTATGGCGCAGGTTATGTGAGCACTCAAACCACAAAAGCACCGGGCGGGAAGACCAAAACTTCCCGCCAGGTGCTTTCTAACCCTCTCCGGACATTTCCCCGTGTGGGTCAGCGTGTGGGTCAAGCGCCTCCGTCGCCTGTCCAAACACAGCAAAAAGCTCCCGAAATCAAGAGATTTCAGGAGCTTTTTGGAGCTGGTAATGTGACTCGAACACACGACCTGCTGATTACGAATCAGCTGCTCTACCGGCTGAGCTATACCAGCGTCTGCGAAAGCCCACCTGGTTACGGCGGGCTTTAAGCATCACATATCGCGCATCACAGATGCCCGGCGCTTACATGCGCCGCGCAAACCCGGACGCTTACACAGCGCGGGTGACCTTGCCGCTGCGCAGACAACGGGTGCATGCGTAGGCATGCTTCGGAGTGCCGTTTATGAGAACCTTAACGCGCTTGACGTTGGGCTTCCATGTACGGTTGGAGCGTCTGTGGGAGTGGCTGACCTGGATGCCGAAGGCAACGCCCTTATCGCAAAATTCACACTTTGCCATCTTTTGCCGCACCTCCTCGCTTAACAAAATAAACAGCTTATTTATAATATCAGAATCAATCAATAATTGCAAGAAAAATTTTCGCCTTTCTATAAATTTTTTCCGTATTTTTTTCAAATTAGCCCATAAAATTGTTGCCAAATCGTTTCGCCTTGTATAAAATAGTAAAGTAACAGATGAAAAACACCCTATGCTTTCCAAATGCAGGGGAAGAAAGGAGCATATAATGGAACAAATATATTCTATGAAGCTCTCGGAGTTCGTGCGCGAGCATGAGCTGCACATCGTACATCCCGCCTCAAACTATGAACAGTGCACCATCTCAACCTACAACGTAGCCCGCCCGGGACTCCAGCTTGCCGGCTTTTACGATTATTTCCAGCCGCAGGAGATCCAGATCATGGGCAAGACGGAGATGGCCTATCTCCATACCCTGCCGGAGGAGACGCGCAGGGAGCGTATCGAAAAATACATGGGCCACGGCATAACGGTGCTGGTCATCTGCCACAGGATGCCTCCCGACCCCGACATGGTGGACGCGGCGCGGCGCTATAACGTCAATCTCATGACCACGGACCTGTCCACCTCGGCCTTCATGGCCCAGGCCATAAACACCCTTCGCACAGTGCTGGCCCCGAGGATACAGATCCACGGCGTGCTCGTGGAGGTCCACGGCGAGGGCGTGCTCATAACCGGCGACAGCGGCATAGGCAAGAGCGAGACGGCGCTGGAGATGGTCAAGCGCGGCCACCGCCTGGTCGCCGACGACGCGGTTGAAATCCGCGCCCTGAACCGCGACCAGGTCATGGGCGAGGCGCCGGCCATGATACGCTATCTGATGGAGCTGCGCGGCGTGGGCATTATCGACGTGCGCAAGATCTTCGGCGTCAGCTCGGTGCTTGAGCGCAGCAAAATCGACCTTGTGGTGAACTTTGAGCGCTGGGACGACGAGAAGGTGTACGACCGCCTCGGCCTTGAGGACGAAACCATCTCCTATTTGGGCGTGCGTGTGCCGCACATCACCATCCCGGTTGCACCGGCGCGGAATCTGGCTATAATACTCGAGGTCGCGGCGATGAACAACCGCCAGAAGCGCATGGGTTCCAACACCGCGCTGGAGCTTCAGAGAAAGCACGACGCGCAGGTGGATTCCGGGTGGATGGACTGACGCGCTTCAAATTGAAGGCCGCGCTAAGGATGAAAAGGAGTCTTTTATGAACAGCAATTCAGCATACCGGGAGGAGCGGCGAGAGGAGCTAATTGATGGCAAGGTTGTGACGATGGGTAGCCAATCGGTGAACCATGCGTTTGTGAGGGGAAATATTTATTTCATTTTTGCTAACTACTTGAATGAAAAAAACCTCACCCCCGTTCCGGGCAGTACTGACCTTCACCTGACAGAAAAGGACATCTTCGTACCCGACGGCATGGTCGTATGCGACCCTGATAAAATCAGATACGACGGCGTGCACGGCGCCCCCGACCTGGTTGTTGAGGTGCTTTCTCCCAGCACGGCGAAGTATGACCGCGGGCGGAAAAAGGACGCTTACGAAAAATGCGGAGTCCGCGAGTATTGGATCGTTGACCCGGCGAACAAAACAGTTGAACAGTACCTGCTCCAATCCGGGAAATTCGTGCTGCATGACACCTACGCCATTCTCCCCGACTGGATGCTGGGTAAGATGAAGCCGGAAGAAAGGGCCGCGCTTGTCACCGAGTTTAAGTGCAGCCTTTACGACGATTTGACAATTCATCTTGACGATGTTTTCGCCCGCGTGAAGTAAGAGGCACTTCTAAGACATAAAAGGCTTTTCAGGAGGTTTATGACGAAAAACGAGCTTGTTGAACTGATACGCAGGGAAATGCCCGGACTGAGCCTTCGCCTTGATGAACCGATGGCGCGGCATTGCAGCTTCAGGATCGGAGGGCCGGCGGATATCTTCGCCGAGGTCGAGAGCGAGAGCCAGGCGGCGGGGCTGTACGCGCTTTGCAAAAGCGCCGGGGTCCCCCTGCTCGTTATCGGGAGGGGGACTAACCTGCTCGTCTGCGACGAGGGCGTCTCGGGCGTCGTGATGCGCCTGGGAGGCGACTTCCTTGATGCCAGGGTTGAGGGACGCCTGCTTTACGCCGGCGCGGCCTGCCCGCTCTCGCGCGCGGCCACGCTTGCGCGGCAGGCGGAGCTGACGGGGCTGGAGTTTGCCCACGGGATACCGGGGAGCCTCGGCGGCGCGATCATGATGAACGCGGGGGCCTACGGCGGGGAGATGAGCGGCGTTGTGGAGTCTGTCCGCTGCCTGGACGGTGACGGCGTGGTGCGGGAGTACTCCGCGGAGAAGCTGGACTTTTCCTACAGGCACAGCCGCTTTTGTGACCGCGGCGGGGTCATCCTCTCGGCGCGGCTGAGCCTTGAGCCGGGGGACGGCGCGGAGATCGAGGCGCGTATGCGCGAGCTGATGGAAAAGCGCGCGGCAAGCCAGCCGCTCGACAGGCCCTCGGCGGGCAGCACCTTCAAGCGCCCGAAAACGGGCTACGCCGCGGCGATGATAGACGGCGCGGGCCTCAAGGGCTTTCAGGTAGGCGGTGCGGCGGTGTCGGAAAAGCACGCCGGCTTCGTGGTCAATCTCGGCGGCGCGAGCTTTGCCGACGTGACCGCCGTCATGGAGCATGTACGCAAAACGGTTTTGGACAAATACGGCGTCGAGCTCGAGCCGGAGGTTCGGTTACTTTTTCTTTCAAGAAAAAATAACCGAAAAGAACCTTAAACCCGCTTCCGGGGCTCAGGTGGATTTAACTCCGCCGCACGGTAACGATACTGCGGTTTGTAGGGGAACAGTACAGGACAATGGAACTACTCATAATATCCGGCCTGTCCGGCGCGGGGAAGAGCCGCGCGGCGGACGTGCTGGAGGATCTGGATTATTTCTGCATGGACAACGTCCCCGCGGCGATGCTGCCGCGGCTTGCGGAGTTTTATATCGGCGCGGGCAGCAGCTATGAGCACGTCGCGGTGGTGACCGACGCGCGCGACCGCAAAAGCTTCGGGGAGATTTTTGGCTCCCTGCAAAAGCTGCGCGAGATGGGCTGCGGATACCGCATACTCTTCGTGGAGGCGGACCTTGCCACGGTGGTAAAGCGCTATAAGGAAACGCGCCGGCCGCACCCGCTCCAGTCGCGCGCCGGAACCATCGAGGATGCGGTGCGCCGGGAGACGGAGCTGCTGCTGCCATTGCGCGAGAGCGCGGACTATGTGATAAACACCACCAACCTCACGCTCGGAATGCTCCAGGCGGAGATTTACCGCCTGTTCGTCGGCGAGCCGTCGAGCCGGCAGCTGTCGGTCAACGTGATGTCCTTCGGCTTCAAGCACGGCATACCCATTGAAGCGGACATGGTTTTCGACGTGCGCTTTCTGCCGAACCCATATTACGTGGAGTCCCTGCGCCGGAAAACGGGGCTGGACGACGAGGTATACGGCTTCATTTTCAGCCACGCCACGGCCCGGGAATTTCTGGAGCTGCTGTGCCGCATGGTGGACTTTCTCATCCCGCAGTACATCGAGGAGGGCAAGCGCACGCTGACCATCGCGATAGGCTGCACCGGCGGGCACCACCGCTCCGTGGCCGTGGCACGGGCGCTGACGGAGTATATCAAGGACCTGGGCCAGAGCGCGGAGAACAATAACAGAGATATAGAAAGGTAGCCGCCGTGTCATTTTCATCCAGGGTAAAATCGGAGCTGTGCCGCGCCCCGCTCTCGCGCTCATGCTGCGCGCGTGCGGAGGCCTACGGGGCGCTGCTGTACGCCAACACCTTTTCCTTTCGGGAGATAAAAATAATAACCGGCAGCACGGACTTTGCCCAGCGCCTGCCGCGCCTGATGAAAAAGGCCTTCGGCCTGGGCTTCGACGCGGCGGGCCAGCCGCGTCGGGGCAGCCGCGCCGTTTTTTCCATAACGTCGCCGGAGAAGATTTCTGCGATCTTCGACTGCTACGGCTACGACGCGGAAAGCACGCTGGTGCACCACATCAACCTCGGCGTGCTGGAGGACGAGTGCTGCCGCTGCGCGTTTTTGCGGGGGGCCTTCCTCGCCGGAGGGAGCGTAACGGATCCGAACCTGCGAAGCCATCTTGAGCTGGTGACGGAGCACACGAGCGTGTCGCGGGAGCTGTACGCCCTGCTGCGGGAGCTGGGCTTTGAGCCCAGGGAGTCCTCGCGCGGGGCGCACCGCATCACATATTTCAAGCAGTCCGGCGCGATCGAGGACTTCCTGAGCACCATCGGCGCGACGAACTCGGCCATGGAGCTGATGGGCGCCAAGGTGGAAAAGGACATGCGCAACGCCATAAACCGCCGCGTAAACTGCGACAGCGCCAACGCCGACAAGATAGTCTCCGCGGCCCAGGCTCAGCTTGAGAAGATACGCGCGCTGGAGCGGGAGATCGGCATAAAAAACCTGCCCGAGGATTTGCAGCAGGCGGCGATACTGCGCATAGCCAACCCCGAGGCCAGCCTTGCCGACCTCGCCGCGCTGTCCAGCCCGCCGGTGAGCAAAAGCTGCATTAACCACAGGCTGAGAAAACTGATGAGCTACGAGGTGAAGTGAATGTCCTTTGTGCATCTGCATGTCCACAGCGAGTACAGCCTGCTGGACGGAGCCTGCCGCATCGACGGCCTCGCCTCCGCGGCCGCGGAGCTGGACCAGGCGGCAATAGCCATAACCGACCACGGCGTTATGTACGGCGCCGTGGCCTTTTACAAGGCCGCGAGGGCCGCGGGGGTAAAGCCCATAATCGGCTGCGAGGTCTATGTCGCGCCCCGCGAGCGGCAGAAAAGGGAGCACGGCGTGGATGACGACTACAGCCATCTTGTGCTGCTGTGCAAAAACGAGACGGGCTACAGGAACCTGTGCTGCCTCGTCTCCGCGGGCTTCACCGAGGGCTTTTACGGCAAGCCGCGCATAGACTGGCCCCTGCTGCACGGGCATGCCGAGGGGCTGGTGTGCCTGTCCGGCTGCCTGGCGGGGTACATTCCCCAGAAGCTGGTAAGAGGCGAGTATAAGGCCGCGCGGGAAAAGGCCCTCGAGCTGCGCGAGCTGTTCGGCGAGGACTTTTATCTTGAGGTGCAGGATCACGGAATAGCCGAGGAAAAGCGCGCCATGAACGGCCTGCTGCGCCTTTCGGAGGACACGGGCATTCCCATTGTGCTGACCAACGACGCGCACTACATTAAAAAAGAGGACTGGAGAAACCAGGACGTACTGCTGTGCATCCAGACCGGAAAAACCCTCGACGACGAAAAGCGTATGCGCTTCCAGGGGCAGGAGTTCTATCTCAAGAGCGGGGAGGAGATGGCCCGCCTGCTGCCGGACAGGCCCGACGCGCTGGAAAACACCGTGAAAATCGCGGAAAAGTGCAATTTCGACTTCGAGTTCGGCCACTACCACCTGCCCGAGTTCCCGCTTCCCGAGGGGGAGACGGACAGCTTTGAATATCTCAAAAAGCTCTGCGGCAAGGGCTTTGCCAAGCGCTACCCCAATTCGCCCGAGGTGCGAGAGCAGCTTGACTACGAGCTGGACATGATAAAGCGGATGGGCTTTGTGGACTATTTTTTGATAGTCTCCGACTTCATCGGCTACGCCAAGGGCAGGGACATCCCAGTCGGCCCCGGGCGCGGCTCCGCCGCCGGCAGCGTGGTCAGCTACTGCCTGGGCATAACGGACGTGGACCCCATAAAGTACAGCCTGTACTTTGAGCGCTTCCTGAACCCGGAGCGCGTGTCCATGCCGGATATCGACATCGACTTCTGCATCCGCCGCCGAGACGAGGTGATCGATTACGTCGCTCGCAAATACGGCGCGGACCATGTCGCGCAGATAGTCACCTTCGGCACCATGGCGGCGAAGCAGGCGGTAAAGGACGTGGGCCGGGTCATGGCCCTGAGCTACGCGGACACCGACGCGGTCGCCAAGCAGGTGCCGAACGCCCTGCACATTACCATAGACGAGTCCCTGAAGCTGTCAAAGCAGCTTCGGGAGATGTACGAGACGGACGAGCGCGTAAAGCAGCTTGTCGACACGGCGCGGGCGCTGGAGGGCATGCCCCGCCACGCCTCGACCCATGCCGCGGGCGTGGTGATAACCAAACGCCCGGTTCACGAGTACGTGCCGCTGTCGAAAAACGACGAGAGCGTTGTCACCCAGTACCAGATGACGACGCTTGAGGAGCTGGGCCTGCTGAAAATGGACTTTCTCGGCCTTCGCAACCTCACCGTGCTCGACGACGCCCAGCGCCTCGTGCGCCGGACAAAGCCGGATTTTTCAATTGAAAACGAGCCCGAGGACGACAAGGCCACCTTCGACATGCTCACCACGGGGCGCACCTCCGGCGTGTTCCAGCTGGAAAGCACCGGCATGACCGGCGTGTGCACCGGGCTCAAGCCGAAAAGCGTGGAGGACATCACCGCCATCATCGCCCTCTACCGCCCCGGCCCCATGGACAGCATCCCGCGCTTTTTAGAGTGGTCGAACAACCCGGAGAAGATAAGCTACAAGCACCCCATGCTCAGGGACATCCTCTCGGTCACCTACGGCTGCATAGTGTACCAGGAGCAGGTCATCGAGATTTTCCGGCGCATGGCGGGCTTCTCGCTGGGCCAGGCGGACATGATACGCCGGGCCATGAGCAAGAAAAAGGAAAAGGAAATCGTAAAGGAGCGGCAGACCTTCATCCACGGCGACGCGGAGCGCGGCATACCCGGCGCGGTGAAAAACGGCGTGAGCGAGGCCGTGGCCGGCAGCATTTACGACGAGATACTCGACTTTGCCAACTACGCCTTCAATAAGGCCCACGCCGTGGCCTACGCCATCGTGGCCTACCGCACGGCCTACATGAAGTGCCACTATCCGCGCGAGTACATGGCCGCGCTTATAACCTCGGTGCTCAGCAGCAGCACCAAGGTCGCCGAGTACGTCGCCGAGTGCCGCGACATGGGGATAAAGCTCCTGCCGCCGGACATAAACGAGTCCGGGCCGGACTTCACCGTGGCGGGGGACAGCCTGCGCTTCGGCATGGCCGCGGTGAAGAATGTCGGCGAGGGCTTTGTCCGCGCCCTGGTCTCCGAGCGCGAGCGAAACGGCCCCTTCACCGCCTTTGACGAGTTCTGCACGCGCATGTACGGGCTGGACCTCAACCGCCGCGCGGTGGAGAGCCTTATAAGGGCCGGGGCCTTTGACAGCCTGGGCTATAAGCGCAGGGCGCTTTTGCTCGTGGCGGACAAGGTCATCGGCGGCATCGTCACCGCCGGGCGCAAAAACGTGGCGGGACAGATGGACCTGTTCTCCCTCGGCGCGGACGGGCCCGGCGAGGAAAAGAGTACGGTCAGCATGGCCCTGCCCGACGTGGAGGAATTTTCAAAGCGCGAGCTGATGACCATGGAGCGGGAGATGACCGGGCTGTATATAAGCGGCCATCCCATGGACGAGTACCGCTCCGTGCTGGCCCGGAAGGGGATCGTCCCCATGGGAGCCATAGTCTCCGACTTTGCCGGGGAGGAGGGGCCGCGCCGCTTTTCCGACGGGCAGCGGGTCTCTGTCGCCGGCGTGGTCGCCGGCTTCAGGAAGCGCACGACGAAGAACAACGACCTGATGGCCTACGTCACGCTTGAGGACACCAGCGGCAGCATGGAGCTGGTCGTGTTCCCGCGCGCGCTGGACTCCGGCGGCGTCTACATCACCGACAACGCCGAGCTGCTTATCACGGGGCGCATCACCTCGCGGGACGATAAGGCGCCGGAGATAATGGTCGACTCCATCCGCCCGCTGTCGGATGTGGCCTCGCGCCTGCCTGTGAGCGCGCCCGCGCCGGAAAAGCCGGGCGAGCAGGCAGGGCGCACGCTCTTCGTGCGCGTAGAAAGCGGCAGCGCCGCCGGGCTCCGCCGGCTGGAGCTGCTTTTGAACATGTTCCCCGGGAACGAAACGCTGGTCATCTACTACCCCGACCTGAAAAAACAGCGCAGCGCCTGCTGCCTGATACACGACGCGCTCGTCGCGGAGCTGCGGGAGCGCTTCGGGGAGGGAAACGTGGTGGTGAAGTAATACAGTTTTTCCGCTTCCCCTTTTCCCGAATACGTGTTATACTTGTAAAAAAAATGAAACGGGAGGAACCGCCATGTATACGATAGGCGTTGACCTCGGCGGCACCAACATAGACGTAGGCGTCGTCGACGAAAACCGCAGCATAATCGCCCAGGCCCACACGCCCACGCTCGCGCGGCGCGCGAGCGCGGAGGTGCTCGACGACATTGCCCGCTGCGCGCGCGCCGCGGTGCAGGAAGCGGGGATCGGCCTTGACGCCGTATCCGCTCTCGGCATCGGAAGCCCCGGCACCTGCGACGCGGAGAGCGGCGTCGTGCTTAACGCGCACAACCTCGGCTGGTTCGGCGTGCCGGTGCGCGCGGAGCTGGAGCGGCGCCTGGGGCTGCACATATACCTCGGCAACGACGCCGACTGCGCCGCCCTGGGCGAGACCGTGGCCGGAGCGGCGCGGGGCTGCTCGGACGTATTGATGGTCACTTTAGGCACCGGCATCGGCGGCGGAATAGTGGCGGGAGGCAGGGTCTACGCCGGACACCGCAATCTGCGCGGAGAGATCGGCCACATGTGCATCGCCATGGACGGCGAGGAGTGTACCTGCG
>JAMPGF010000061.1 GCA_023664105.1 Butyricicoccus sp.
AGCGGAGCGAAGCCTTCTCGAAAAAGTGGCTTTGCCACTTTTTCGACACGCTCAGGGAAGCCCCGGCAGGGGCTTCCCTTTGGTATGACTTGCTTACAGCGCGTTGCTTCTGCCGACAAGCGCGGACAGATCCACATAATCGGCGTCGGCTACGTTGACGTTCTCGTCGGTGTTCGTCTCGAACTCGCGGTAGGAGTCCAGACCGGAACCGGCGGGGATGAGCTTGCCGATAATAACGTTCTCCTTCAGGCCCACAAGGTGGTCGACCTTGCCCTTGATGGCCGCGTCGGTCAGAACCTTTGTCGTCTCCTGGAAGGAGGCGGCGGACAGGAAGGACTCCGTTGCCAGCGAGGCCTTGGTGATGCCCATGAGAATCTGGGTGTAGCTGGCCGGGCGGAGCTCCTCGCCGAGCCCGTTTTTCTCGCCGGCGGCGGCGCGCCGGGCGATCTCGCGGTTGGCCGCGCGCAGCTCGCCGATGTCAACCGTGGCGCCGGAGAGAAGCTCCGTGTCGCCCTGGTCCTCGACCCGGACCTTGCGCATCATCTGGCGGACGATGACCTCGATATGCTTGTCGTTGATGTCGACGCCCTGCTGGCGGTAGACCTTCAAAACCTCGCGGATGAGGTAGGAGCGCACGCCCACGCGGCCAAACTCGTCGTCGTCCACGCCGCGGATGCGGAGAATGTCATGGGGGCTGAGCGAGCCGGCGGTGAGCTCCTGGCCCTTGTCGACATGGTCGCCCTCGCCGACGAGGATGCCGGCGGAGTAGGGGATCTGGTAGACGCGGGTCTCGCCCTCGGCCTCGTTTGTGACGGTCAGTGAGCAGATGGCGTTGCGCTTGGTCTCCTCCATGGAGACGGTGCCGCTGATCTCGGACAGGACAGCCATTTTCTTCGGCTTTCTGGCCTCAAAAAGCTCCTCGACACGGGGAAGGCCCTGGGTGATGTCGTCGCCGGCGACGCCGCCGGTGTGGAAGGTACGCATGGTAAGCTGTGTGCCGGGCTCGCCGATGGACTGCGCGGCTATTACGCCGACGGCTTCGCCCGCGTTTACCGGCTGGCCGCTGGCCAGGTTGATGCCGTAGCACTTGGCGCACACGCCGCTGTGGGCGGTGCAGGACAGCACGCTGCGCACGCGCACGCGGTCCATGCCGTGTGCTTCAAGTACCTTCTCGTCGCCCTTCATGAGCATGTGGTCGGCAGTAAAGAGCAGCTCGCCGGTGTCGGGGGCGACGATGTCAAAGGCGGGGTAGCGGCCGTGGATGCTCTCGCCGAAGGTCTGCACGACCTGGCCGTTATCGTAGACGGTGGTGGCCCAGATGCCGTCCGTGGTGCCGCAGTCGGGCTCGCGGATTATGACCTCCTGGGACACGTCGACCAGACGGCGGGTCAGGTAGCCCGAGTCGGCGGTACGGAGCGCGGTGTCGGTCAGGCCCTTGCGCGCGCCGCGGCTGGAGATGAAGTACTCAAGCACGGACAGGCCCTCGCGGTAGTTGGACTTGACGGGGATCTCGATGGTCTTGCCGGAGGTGTTGGCCAGCAGGCCGCGCATGCCGGCGAGCTGGCGGATCTGGTTCATGGAGCCGCGGGCGCCGGAGTCGGCCATGATGAAGATGGGGTTGAACTCGTCCAGCGCGCTTTGCAGCGCCTCGGTGACCTCCTTGGTGGTCTTCTCCCACTCGGCAATGACGAGGCGGTAGCGCTCGTCGTCGGTGGTGAAGCCGCGGCGGAACTGGCGCTCGATCTTGAGAACCTTTTCCTCGGTCTCGTGGATGAGCTCGCGCTTCGCGCTCGGGACGGTCATGTCGGCTATCGAGATGGTGATGGCGCCGATGGTGGAGTACTTGTAGCCGAGGGCCTTGACGTTGTCCAGCACCTCGGTGGCTATGGTGAAGCCGTGCTTTTCGATGCAGCGGTCGATTATTTTGCCCAGCTGCTTCTTGCCCACCTTGCCGATGGAGCTGCTGCCGCCGCCGACCTCGAAGTCGAACATGGTCTCGGGGTTCGTGCGGTCGACAAAGCCGAGGTCCTGGGGGATGGGCTCGTTGTAGATTATGCGCCCCACGGTGGCCTCGATTATCTTTGACTTTGGTACGCCGTCAACATTCTTGGTCACGCGCACCAGAATCGGCGCGTGCAGGCCCAGAACGCCCTCGCGGTAGGCGATGATGGCTTCGTTGACGTTGGAGTAGCAGTACAGCGGCTTGTACTGCGCCGGGGTCCTGCCCTCCTTCTTTGCCGCGGCGTTGGCGGCGAGGAACTCGTCCGCGTCCACGACCTCGCCGGCGGGCAGGCCCGTTTCGCCCGCGTCGGAGACGTAGACATTCTCCGCGCCCTTCTCGGCCTTGCCGATGCGGGTGTAGGTCAGGTAGTACGAGCCGAGGATCATGTCCTGGGTCGGCACGGTGACCGGGCTGCCGTCCTGGGGGCGGAGCAGGTTGTTGGCGGAGAGCATGAGCAGCCGCGCCTCGGCCTGGGCCTCGGCGGACAGGGGGACGTGAATTGCCATCTGGTCGCCGTCGAAGTCGGCGTTGAAGGCGGTGCAGCACAGGGGGTGCAGCTTGAGGGCGCGGCCCTCGACCAGCACGGGCTCGAAGGCCTGGATGCCCAGGCGGTGGAGCGTCGGCGCGCGGTTGAGCAGCACGGGGTGCTCCTTTATGACCACGTCCAGCGCGTCCCATACCTCGGTGCGCTGCTTGTCGACCATCTTCTTGGCGGACTTGATATTGTTGGCTACGCCGTCCTCGACGAGCTTTTTCATCACGAAGGGGCGGAACAGCTCGATTGCCATCTCCTTGGGGACGCCGCACTGGAACAGCTTCAGGTCCGGGCCGACGACGATGACCGAGCGGCCGGAGTAGTCGACACGCTTGCCGAGAAGGTTCTGGCGGAAGCGGCCCTGCTTGCCCTTGAGCATGTCGCTCAGGGATTTGAGCGCGCGGCTGTTGGCGCCGGTCACGGCGCGGCCGCGGCGGCCGTTGTCGATGAGCGCGTCAACCGCTTCCTGGAGCATGCGCTTTTCGTTGCGCACGATGATGTCCGGCGCGTTGAGCTGCATGAGCCTTTTCAGGCGGTTGTTGCGGTTTATTACGCGGCGGTAGAGGTCGTTGAGGTCGCTGGTGGCGAAGCGCCCGCCGTCGAGCTGGACCATGGGGCGGATCTCCGGGGGTATGACGGGCAGAACGTCAATTACCATCCACTCGGGGCGGTTGCCGCTGATCATGAAGGCCTCGACAACCTCAAGGCGCTTGACTATCTTGGCCTTCTTCTGGCCGGAGGCGGTCTCCAGCTCCTTGCGGAGCTGCTGGGACAGCTGCTCGCAGTCGATGTCGGACAGCAGCTTCTTCACGGCCTCGGCGCCCATGCCGGCGTCGAAGTCGTCCTCGTACTTCTCGCGCATGTCGCGGTACTCTTTTTCGGAGAGTATCTGGCACTTCTGGAGCGGGGTGAAGCCGGGGTTTGTGACTATATACGCGCCGAAGTAGAGCACCTTTTCCAGTATGCGCGGGGTGAGGTCGAGCAGCAGGCCCATGCGGGAGGGGATGCCCTTGAAATACCAGATGTGGCTCACGGGCGCGGCAAGCTCGATGTGGCCCATGCGCTCGCGGCGGACCTTGCTCTTGGTGACCTCGACGCCGCAGCGGTCGCATATCTTGCCCTTGTAGCGTATCTTCTTATACTTTCCGCAGTGGCACTCCCAGTCCTTCGTGGGCCCGAAGATGCGCTCGCAGAACAGGCCGTCGCGCTCAGGCTTGAGCGTGCGGTAGTTTATGGTCTCGGGCTTTTTTACCTCGCCGTAAGACCAGCTCCTTATCATTTCAGGGGAGGCTATGCCTATCTTTATCGCGTCAAACGGGGTATAGCTCATAACTTATTCCTCCTCCTCAAAATCGTCGTCGTCATCGCCGAAGCTGTCGTCGTCATCGACATCCTCGTCGTCTTCGTCCTCAACGGGAGCGCCGTCGGCGCTTTCGATGCCGTAGCCGGCGTACTCAAGCTCGCGGTCGCTGGACTGGTATTCCACGTCCTTGAAGCTGGGAGAGAAGTCGTCGTCATCGTCGTCCTTGAGGTCGATCTCGCCGCCGTCCTTGTCCAGAACGCGGATGTCCAGGCACAGGGATTGCAGCTCCTTGACCAGCACGCGGAAGGACTCCGGCACGCCGGGCTGCGGGATGTTGTGGCCCTTTACGATGCTCTCGTAGGTGCGCACGCGGCCCGTGGTGTCGTCGGACTTGACGGTGAGTATCTCCTGGAGCGTGTAGGCCGCGCCGTAGGCCTCCAGGGCCCAGACCTCCATCTCGCCGAAGCGCTGGCCGCCGAACTGGGCCTTGCCGCCCAGGGGCTGCTGGGTGACCAGGGAGTAGGGGCCGGTGGAGCGGGCGTGGATCTTGTCGTCCACCAGGTGGTGGAGCTTGAGGAAGTACACGTAGCCCACGGTGACGGGGTTGTCGAAGCGCTCGCCGGTGCGGCCGTCGTACAGCCAGCTCTTGCCGTCCTCCCGGAGGCCGGCCAGCTTGAGGGTGTCGGCGATGTCCTGCTCGTCGGCGCCGTTGAAGATGGGGGTGGCCACCTTCCAGCCCAGGGCCTTGGCGGCGTAGCCCAGATGGACCTCCAGCACCTGGCCGATGTTCATACGGGAGGGCACGCCCAGGGGGTTCAGCACGATGTCCAGGGGGGTGCCGTCGGGCAGGAAGGGCATATCCTCCTGGGGCAGGATGCGGGACACCACGCCCTTGTTGCCGTGGCGGCCGGCCATCTTGTCGCCCACGCTGATCTTGCGCTTCTGGGCGATGTAGACGCGCACCACCTGGTTGACGCCGGGGGACAGCTCGGCGCCCTCCTCACGGGAGAACACCTTCACGTCCACCACGATGCCGTACTCGCCGTGGGGCACCTTCAGGGAGGTGTCCCGCGTCTCGTGGGCCTTCTCGCCGAAGATGGCCCGCAGCAGGCGCTCCTCGGCGGTCATCTCGGTCTCGCCCTTGGGGGTGACCTTGCCCACCAGGTAGTCGCCGGCGCGCACCTCCGCGCCCACGCGGATGATGCCCCGCTCGTCCAGGTCCTTCAGGGCGTCCTCGCCCACGTTGGTGATGTCCCGGGTGATCTCCTCGGGGCCCAGCTTGGTGTCCCGGGCCTCGGTCTCGTACTCCTCGATGTGGATGGAGGTGAACACGTCCTCCTTCACCATCCGCTCGTTGAGCAGGATGGCGTCCTCGTAGTTGTAGCCCTCCCAGGTCATGAAGCCGACGAGGATGTTCTTGCCCAGCGACAGCTCGCCCTGGGCGGTGGAGGGGCCGTCGGCTATGACGTCGCCGTTTTCAACGCGCTCGCCGGCGCTGACTATCGGGCGCTGGTTGAAGCAGGTGCCCTGGTTGCTGCGGGCAAATTTGATGAGCTCATAGTTCTTTATCTCGCCGGAGTCGTAGCGGATGGTCACGTTGTTGGCCGAGACCTTCTGCACGGTGCCGCTGCCCTCGGCAAGCACCACGACGCCGGAGTCGACGGCGCATTTGTGCTCAATGCCGGTGGCGACTATGGGCGCCTGGGTGGTCATTAGAGGCACGGCCTGGCGCTGCATGTTCGCGCCCATGAGCGCGCGGTTGGCGTCGTCGTTTTCAAGGAAGGGGATCATCGCCGTGGCGATGGACACCATCATGCGCGGGCTGATGTCGACGTAGTCCACGCGCTCGCGGTCGACCTCGATTATCTCGTCGCGGTGGCGGCAGGCGATGCGGCGGTTGATCAGGCTGCCGTCCTCGTCCACCGGCTCGGTGGCCTCGGCGACGGTGTAGTTGTCCTCCACGTCGGCGGTCATGTATTCCACGTCGTCGGTGAGGCGGCAGGCGATGATTTTGCCCTTTTCGTCGCGTATCTTCTCCACGCGGCGGTAGGGGGTTATCAGGAAGCCGTATTCGTTGACGCGGGCGTAGCTTGCCAGATAGGAGATAAGGCCGATGTTCGGGCCTTCAGGCGTCTCGATGGGGCACATGCGGCCGTAGTGGCTGTAGTGCACGTCGCGCACGTCGAAGGAAGCGCGCTCGCGCGACAGGCCGCCGGGGCCGAGGGCGGAGAGACGGCGCTTGTGCGTCAGCTCCGCCAGCGGGTTGGTCTGGTCCATGAACTGGCTGAGCGGGGAGGAGCCGAAAAACTCCTTGATAGCCGCCGTCACGGGACGGATATTGATAAGGCTCTGGGGCGTTACGATGTCCAGGTCCTGGAGTGTCATGCGCTCGCGTATCACGCGCTCCATGCGGGAGAAGCCGATGCGGAACTGGTTTTGCAGCAGCTCGCCCACGCTTCTCATGCGGCGGTTGCCCAGGTGGTCGATGTCGTCCGCGGAGCCGATGCCGTTGGCAAGGCAGTTGAGGTAGTTGACGGAGGCGAAGATGTCGTCGAGGATGACGTGCTTGGGAATGAGCAGGTCAAGGTTTTCGAGTATGGCCTCCTTGAGCTCCTCGCCGGAGTACTGCTCAAGCAGGGGGCGCAGGATCATCATGCGCACCTTTTCCCTTATGCCCAGCTCGGCGGGGTCGAAGTCCACGTAGCGGGAAAGGTCGACCATGCCGTTGGCGAACACGCGCACGGCGCGGCCCTCAACCTCCAGCCAGACCTCGTTTACGCCGCTGGCCTGGATTTCGTCGGCCTTCGCGCGGCTGAGGCTCTCGCCCGCCTCGGCGATTATCTCGCCCGTCTCGGGGTCGGCCACGGGCTGGGCCAAAACGTGGCCGCTGATTCGCGCGCCGAGGGCCAGCTTCTTGTTGAACTTGTAGCGGCCCACGTTGGAGATGTCATAGCGGCGGTGGTCATAGAACAGCCCGGCCAGCAGGTTCTCCGCGCTCTCGACCGTCGGGGGGTCGCCGGGGCGCAGCTTCTTATACACCTCGATGAGGCACTCCTCGCGGGTGGGGCAGGCGTCGCGCTCAAAGGTGGCGTTCATGCGCGTGTCGTCGCCGAAGATATCCTTGATCATCTCGTTGGTGACGCAGCCGGCAACGGTGTCGCAGCAGCTCAGCCAGGTGCTGGGCTCGCTGGCGTCGTAGCGGCCCATGGCCTTGAGCAGCCAGGTCACGGGGATCTTGCGGTTTTTGTCGATGCGCACGTAGAAAACGTCGTTGGCGTCCGTTTCAAACTCCAGCCACGCGCCGTGGTAGGGGATGATGGTAGTGCCGTAGACGGAGATGAGGGCTTTGTCAGTTTTCTTGTCAAAATATATGCCGGGGCTGCGCACTATCTGGGAGACGATGACGCGCTCCGCGCCGTTTATTATAAAGGTGCCGCCGGCGGTCATTATGGGGAAGTCCCCCATGAAGATCTCCTGCTCCTTTATCTCCTCGGTCTCCTTGTTGCGCAGGCGCACGCCGACCTTCAGCGGCGCGGCGTAGGTGGCGTCGCGGGCCTTGCACTCCTGCTCGCTGTACTTCGGGCGCTCGTCTATCGAGTAGCTGATAAAGCTCAGCTCAAGGTTGCCGGAGTAGTCCGAGACGGAATCGACGTCGGCAAATACCTCCTTGAGCCCCTGGTCCAGAAACCAGTTATAGGAGTTTTTCTGGATCTCGAGCAGATGGGGCATATCCTGGATCTCCTGCGTACGGGCATAGCTCTTCCGGAGAGTTTTCCCGTAGTAGACGTCCTTTGGCATCTATGCTTCACTCCTTTGAATATTCTCCGCGAACACACGGGTGAGTTGTAAGTTGCTGGGCGCCGGGACTTGAATTTTGGCGCGGTTGTGGTAAAATGAAAACGTAAATGACCGTGGGGGAGTATGTCCCCCGTCTGCAAACGTAGCAAGTAATTATACCATTGCGCCCATGATATGTCAAGAAAATATTTGTAGTTTTAAAGCGGCGTAATAGCCGCTTTTTTTGTTTGGAGTTTTTTATGGAGCTTACGGTTACTCTCGGCCTGGCGGTTATGGCGGGGTTTAGCATACTCGTTTTGCATTTTGAAGGGCTGCTGAAGGGGCGGAGGGCGGTTATCGCCTTCTGTGTGCTCGCGGTCTCGGCGATGCTCGTGCGCGGCGCGTGCATGGAGCACAGGACGCTGGACTATGAAAATTTCCTTGCCGTGTGGGTGGATTTTTTCCGGGAAAACGGCGGCTGGCGGGCGCTGGCGCGGAGCATCGGGAACTATAACGTGCCGTACCTGTACTTTCTGGCGCTGTTTTCCTATTCCGGCGCGCCGGACCTATACCTTATAAAATTATTGTCGATATTTTTCGACGTGGCACTCGCCTGGGCGGTGCTGCGCCTGGTGCGCGTCTGCCGCGGCGGAGAGGCGGCGCAGGCGGCGGGCTTTTTTCTCACGCTGTTTCTGCCGACGGTGGTGCTCAACGGGGCGTACTGGGGACAGTGCGACAGCATTTACGGGGCGTTCGCTGTCTGGGGCGTGTGCCTTGCGCTGGAGCGGCGGCCGGTTTTGTCGGTGGCCGCGGCGGCGCTGTCGTTTGCGTTTAAGCTTCAGGCGGTATTTATCATGCCGGTTTATCTGGTGTTCGTGTTCACGGGGCGGATCAAGTGGCGGCAGCTGCTGGTTTTTCCGCTGGCGTATTTGATCGCCGTGCTGCCGGCGGTGCTCACGGGCAGGCCGTTTCTGGATACGCTGCTGCTGTATTTCCGGCAGGCGGGGAGCGTGGGGGATGCGCTCAACTATAATTCCTCATCCGTGTTTGCCCTCATGCGCGGGGACGTGGACAGGCAGCTTTACTCCAAGCTGGGTATCGCATGCGCGGCGGTGTTTCTCGTGCTGGTGTACGCGTGGCTGTTTTGGCGGAGAAGGGATGTAACGGAGCGGACGCTGCTGGCCTGCTCGCTGCTGATTTGCCTGGGCGTGCCGTTTTTCCTGCCGCACATGCACGAGCGGTATTTCTTCATTGCGGACGTGCTCTCTCTGGCGCTGGCGGCGCTGGCGCCGCAAATGGCTCTCGTGACGGCGCTGGTGAGCTTCGGCTCGCTGCTGGGGTATCATGCCTACTTGAAAATGCGCTATCTGTTCCCAATGCGCTACGGCGCGTGCGCGCTGGCGCTGGCGATGGTGGTGATTGTGTTTTATCTGGCGTCCACGCTGTATGGCGGGGAGGGGGAGGACACTGTTGAGGCGCCGGAATAAAATCAGTGAAAAAAATCCGATATTCCACTTGGAATATCGGATTTTTTGTGCTATAATAGCCGCTACGCGGCTATTATAATGATTTTTTGGCCGTGCATACGCACATGGCCAATGATAGCACGACTGCACAGCAGCCGTGCTATCATGGTGCCGCTGTACTGGAAAAATACTTTTACGGAGATAAAATATGGATTGGACAACATTGGAAAAGGAATGCCGGGAGTGCAGGCGGTGCCGGCTGTGTGAGACGCGGCACAACGTGGTCTTCGGCGTGGGAAACAGGGAGGCGGAGGTACTGTTCATCGGCGAGGGGCCGGGCGAGCAGGAGGATCTCAAGGGCGAGCCCTTCGTCGGGCGCGCCGGGAAGCTGCTCGACGATATGCTCGAGCTCATCGACCTTGACCGCACGAAGATTTACATCGCAAACATGGTCAAGTGCCGCCCGCCGCGCAACCGCGACCCGCTCAACACCGAGCAGGACGCCTGCGAGCAGTGGCTGAGCGCGCAGATCGGGCTGATAAAGCCGAAAATCATCGTCTGCCTGGGGCGCATCGCGGCCATGAGGTTTATCAAGCCGGATTTTAAGATCACACGCGAGCACGGGCAGTGGTTCGACCGCGACGGCGTCAGGGTCATGGCGCTGTACCACCCCGCGGCGCTGCTGCGCGACCCGCACCGGGGGCCGGAGACCTTCGTGGACCTGAAAAACCTTCAGGCGGCTATCAAAGCCGATTGCAGCCATACTTACTGATATTTGGAGACGCTTTAGCTATGCTTACTTTTCATCCTCTCGGAATTGAGGATAAGACCTGGATCGATGAGCGCGTGTTCGCCTCGGGCACGCGCAGCGCGGACTACAGCTTCGGCAGCATGTTCATGTGGGACGGGCGCTACAGGCAGCTGGTGTGCGACTTCGGCGGGCGGCTCGTCGCCCTGGCGCACGCGCACGGCGCGCCCATCTACCCCTTCCCCGTCGGCAGCGGGGAGCTTGAGCCCGTTATCGGGGAGATGCGCGCTTACGCGCGGGAAAACGGTTTCCCCTTCGTCATCCGCGGCGTGGAGGAGAGAGCTCTGGACGAGCTCGAGCGGCTGTTTCCCGGGAAATTTGAATTTTCCGAGGACAGGGAATTCGCCGATTACATCTACAGCGCGGAAAAACTTGACACGCTCTCGGGGAAAAAGCTCCACGCCAAGAGAAATTATGTTAACCGCTTCTGCGCCGAGCGCGAGTGGAGCTTCCGCGAGCTGGAGCAGGGGGATTTTCCGGCCTGCCTTGAGCTCTTGCGGCACTGGCGCGAGGGGGAGCAGGACGAGGACATCATCGGCGAGCACGAGGCGATAATGCGCTGCTTTGAGCATTACAGCGAGCTTGAGCTTGCCGGCGGCGCGCTGTTCGTTGGCGGGGAGCTGATCGCCTTCGCGGTGGGCGAGCGCATATCGGCCGATACGGCGGATGTGCATTTTGAAAAGGCCGTGGCGGAGATCGACGGTGCTTACGCGATGATAAACCGGGAGCTTGCGCGTCTTATGCGCGCGCGCTGGCCGGAGCTAAAGTACATCAACCGCGAGGACGACATGGGACTGGAAAATCTGCGGCAGTCCAAGCTGAGCTACCACCCGGAGTATCTGCTGCGCAAGTTCACCGCGACCTGGAGGGCCTGAGATGGATGGGCTGACTCTGCGCCCGGCGCGGCGGGAGGATACCGGAGATATCTGCCGGATTTGGGAAGAGTGCTTTGGGGACACTTCGGAGACGGTCAAGACTCTGCTGGAGCCGGAAACCCTTGAAAACACTACTGTTGCGGCGCTTGACGGGCGCGTGCACGCTCTGATGGCGGGCCTTGACGGGCTGGATTTCGGCGGCGTGCGCGCTTCGTATATTTTCGCTCTGTGCACCGAGCCGGGCTGGCGCGGGCGGGGTCTTGGTGAGCTGGTGCTGCGCGAGACGGCGCGGCGGTGTTTTGAGCGCGGCGCGGCTCTTGCCTGCCTGCAC
>JAMPGF010000062.1 GCA_023664105.1 Butyricicoccus sp.
GCGTCCACCCCGGTCTGGCGGAAGAACTTCACCGCGTCCATGGGGTTGGTGTAGGTGGAGTTAGCGGCGAAGACGTGGTCCTCCACGCCCGCCAGAACGCCCAGCTCGCCCTCGACAGTGACGCCGCGCTCGTGCGCGTACTTGACCACCTCGCGCGTGAGCTCCACGTTTTCGTCAAAGGGCAGGGACGAGCCGTCGATCATAACTGAGGTGTAGCCCCCCGCGATGGCGGCGGCGCAGGACTCGAAATTTTTGCCGTGGTCGAGGTGCAGCGCCACGGGGATGAGGCTGTTCTCGGCGTATTTCTTCACGGCGGCGGCGATGTTCAGCGCACCCTTTTTCTTGTCCTCAAGCGTGCCGTTGGCGAAGTCGGTGCGCCCGCCCATAAAGGCGTTGGCAAGGTCCGCCCCCTGCAAAATGGCGGCGGAGCGGAACATCTCATGAACCTCAATGACCGCTTTGGCCTGGCACACGGCGTTTACGTTGAACGCGCCCTGGGCGTAGTTGTATTTTTCAGTGGCGTCTAAAATGGCCTTCATCGGGACGAGCGGCATATTGACCCTTCCTCTCTATTAATTAGATTTTTTAATTTATTACCATAATAATTTAATATTAATTTTAACACATTCCCTCGCCCTTGTCCACCCTTTTTTGTGAAAAGTTACTGAACACACGGCGATTTTTTTCGGGGGGCAGCAGGCTTTTTGCGGCTTTCTGTTGACAAGCCGCCGCCGCGTGTGCTATAAAAATCCATATGTAGCAAAAAATCAATATGTGAGGAGGGCGCAAATGCTGCAAGCACTGCTTTACCTGGCCGTCAGCTTCCTTGCCTCCGTTGTCGGCGCGATATGCGGCATCGGCGGCGGGGTCATCATCAAGCCCATGCTCGACCTGTGCGCGCTGGGCAGCGTTTCCACCATAAGCTTTCTGTCCGGCTGCACTGTGCTGTCAATGAGCTGCTACTCCGTGGGGCGCAATCTCCTGTCCGGGGGCAATAAGGTCGACCTGAAAACCGGCACGCCGCTGGCCATCGGCGCGGCGGCCGGCGGCGTAGCGGGAAAGCAGCTTTTCTCCGCCGTCAGCGCCATGTCCGCAAACCCGAACATGGCGGGCGCGGTCCAGTCGCTCTGCCTGGCCCTTATCACGGCGGGCACCTTTGTCTATACTGTCTTCAAAAGCAGGATAAGGACCCACAAGGTTGACAGCGGGGCTGCCTGCGTGGCCATCGGCCTTGCGCTGGGGGTAATGTCCAGCTTCCTGGGCATCGGCGGCGGGCCGATAAACCTGGTAGTGCTGTTTTTCTTCTTCGGAATGGACACCAAGACCGCAGCGCAAAACAGCCTGTACATGATCCTGTTCAGCCAGATTGCCAGCCTGCTCACCACACTGGTGACCGGGAGCGTGCCGGACTTTGCGTGGAGCGCGCTTGCGCTGATGATATGCGGCGGCATTGGCGGCGGCGCGGCGGGGCGCGCGGTGAATAAGCGCATGGACAACGCCGCCGTGGACAAGCTTTTCATGGGCCTGATGGCGGTCATCATCTTTGTCAGCGTGTACAACGCTGTGCGCTATTCCGCGCTGTGACGAAAAGAAAATAGAGCGTTTCGGCACGAAAAAACTTAGAGATTAACCCGAAATTAGGCGCGTGCAGCTTGCGCGGCGCGAGCGTGCGCAGCACGCAGTCCGAGTCCGCTTCCCGGAGCGGGGCGGCGTAATTGTAATTTGAGCAGGCCTGAAGCCGAGGCTTCAAGCCTGTTTCTTCAGGAGGAAAAACGATGAAACGCAGTGAGATCAACGCCGCCCTGCGGGAGCTGGAGGCCATGGCCGGGCTGTACCGCTTTGCCCTGCCTCCCTTCTGCCATTTCACCCCGGAGGAATGGCGGTCCAAGGGCCACGAGTACGACGAGATCCGCGAGTGTATGCTGGGCTGGGACATTACCGACTACGGCATGGGCAGCTTCGACAAAATAGGCTTCTCCCTCATCACCATCCGCAACGGAAACCGGGCCATGGCGGACAAGTACCCCAAGGTGTACGCGGAAAAGCTGCTGTACCTGAAAGAGGGCCAGTACTCCCCCATGCACTTCCACTGGTACAAGACGGAGGATATCATCAACCGCGGAGGCGGAAACGTGCTCATCCGGGTGTACAACTCCCTGCACGACGAGGAGATCGACCGAGACAGCGACGTTACTGTCCACACCGACGGCCGCGCCCGGACCGTCCCCGCCGGGGCCCAGGTCCGCCTTACCCCCGGCGAGAGCATCCACATCCAGCAGCGGCTGTACCACGACTTTACCGTGGAAGCGGGCACGGGCCCTGTGCTGCTGGGCGAGGTCAGCCAGTGCAACGACGACAACACGGACAACCGCTTCAACCCGCCCATGGGCCGTTTCCCCGTAATCGAGGAGGACGAGCCTCCCTACCGCCTGCTGTGCAGCGAGTATCCCCCCGCCCCGTGAGTCCCGTCGAATAATCGCAGCGTGTATTTCTGAAACTTGCATAATTTCCGCTTCACGCACGGTTTTCCCATTGATATTTGCAACAAAAAGCGCAAGCAATCGCAAAAAATCCTTGACGGAAGATTTCCGAGGCTTTATACTTGGTTCATCGGTCGAGAACAAAGGCGTTCCGCTCCGGCTGCCTGTCAGACGAACAGGCACCGCAGGGCAGGAACGCCTTTTTTAATTTCCGAAAACCATAAAGGGGGCAATAATTATGCCGTACACGAAAGAGCAGATAATCAAGCTGGTGAAGGACGAGGACATCAAGTTCATCCGTATGCAGTTCACCGACATCTTCGGCCAGCTGAAAAACGTGGCCATCACCGCCTCGCAGGTGGAAAAGGCGCTGAATAACCAGATAATGATCGACGGCTCGTCCATCGAGGGCTTCGTGCGCATCAACGAGTCCGACCAGTACCTCTACCCGGATCTGAACAGCTTTGTGGTTTTCCCCTGGCGTCCCCAGCACGGGAAGGTGGCGCGCTTTATCTGCGATGTGCACAACCCGGACGGCTCTCCCTTCGTGGGCGACCCGCGCGGCGTGCTCAAGCGCGCGCTGGAGAAGGCGCAAAAGATGGGCTACGACGCCTTCAACGTCGGTCCAGAGGCGGAGTTCTTCCTCTTCCAGACCGACGAGGACGGCAAGCCCACCACCCGCACCAACGACGAGGCCGGATACTTCGACCTCGGCCCGCTCGACCACGGCGAGCCCACCCGCCGGGAAATCTGCCTGGCGCTCGAGGAAATGGGCTTTGAGATCGAGGCGTCCCACCACGAGGTGGCCCAGGGCCAGCACGAGATCGACTTCAAGTATCAGGGCGCGCTCCACTGCGCCGACTCCATCATGACCTTCAAGCTGGCGGTCAAGACCCTGGCCCAGAAAAACGGCCTGCACGCGACCTTCATGCCCAAGCCCCTGTTCGGCGTCAACGGCTCGGGAATGCACACGAACATGTCCCTGTTCCGCCAGGGCAAAAACGTGTTCTACGACGAGCGCGACCCGCGAGGCCTGTCGAAAGAGGCCTACTCCTTCATCGCCGGCATACTCGCGCACATGAAGGGCATGGCGGCGGTCACCAACCCGCTGGTCAACTCCTACAAGCGCCTGGTGCCCGGCTACGAGGCCCCCTGCTACATGGCGTGGTCCGCGTCCAACCGCTCCGCCCTCATCCGCATCCCCGCCGCGCGCGGGCAGGCCACCCGCGTGGAGCTCCGCTGCCCCGACCCGGCCTGCAACCCCTATCTCTCGCTTGCGGTGTGCCTGACGGCGGGCCTGGACGGCATCGAAAAGGGCATGACACCGCCCGACGAGATAACCGAGAACATCTTCGCCATGACTCCTGCCCAGCGCGAGGCCATGGGCATCGAGGCCCTGCCCGGCTCACTGGAGGAGGCGCTCAAGGCGCTCAAGCAGGATAAGCTGATAATGGACACCCTCGGCGAGCACGTATCCGGCCAGTACATCGCCGGCAAGCAGGCCGAGTGGGACGAGTACAGGACCCGCGTGTCCAGCTGGGAGAGGGAGAAGTACATCATCAACTATTAAGAGCTTATCGCGAAATCAGGCGTGTGCAGATCGTGCGGATCATTTCGGGATATGCTCTAAGCTGCCCAGCAAAAAAGGAGGTAAGCCATGCGCCGGATAATCGTAGCCTTTGAGCGGCAGGCCAGCTGCGAAAAGCTCCAAAGGCTTGTGGAGAGCAGCGGCGAGTTTTCCTGCGTATTGTGCCGGAGCGGCGCGCAGGTGCGCCGCGCGGCGCAGAAGCTGCGGCCTGAGATCGTTGTGTGCGGTTTCAAGCTCACGGACGAGAGCTGCGAGGCGGTGTATTACGACCTGCCCCCGGCCTGCTCGATGCTGATGCTTGCCTCTCCGGCGCATCTGGCACTGTGCGAGGCGGGTGAGATCCTCAAGCTCCCCACCCCCGTGCACCGGACGGAGCTGCTTTCCTCACTTCGCATGCTCTCCCGGCTCAGCCGCGCCCAAGCCCGGCAAAGCCAGGAAAGCCCCGCCGGGGACGAGCGCGAGCTTGCCGCCGAAGCGAAGGCGCGGCTTTGCGCCCGCTTCACGATGACGGAAGCCCAGGCCCACCGCTTTCTCCAGAAAAAGAGCATGGACGCGGGCCTGAGACTGTCCCAGGCGGCGAAGGCAGTGCTGGAAAGCCTGTAATACTAATTCCCGATTGAAAGCTCAACCGAGAATCCCGCGTGCTTCGCACGCTCGCGCCGCGCCGTCTGCTGTGCATGGATATCCGTAAGGCGGCGAAGCCGCCAACGGCTATCTCATCATTAAAACCCTGGTAAAAAGCTCTTTGAGCTTTTTACCAGGGTTTAGTATTATGGCGTGACTGCGCCGGCACAGGAAAGAAAAAATAAACGCAAAGCAGCCCCGAATGGGCCGTGCGGAGACGAAAACACAGGCTTGAAGCCAAAGCTTCAAGCCTGTGTTTACTGCTTTTTGTTATACCGCCTCGACCCTGCACTCGAAGGCCTTGAGCACAACATCTCCGGCCCTCGCCTCGCGGTCGTTGTGGTTGATGTACATGCAAACGGCCTGCTCGCCGCCCCTGCGCACGACCTCGACGCCGCTGTCGGACTCCACGGTTTCGATGCCGTTGTCGGCCATTATCGCGCCCATAATCGCGGCGGTCGTGGCCTCGTCCATCCCGCAGCCCAGGTAGTAGACCGTGCCGCTGCCCTGACGCTTGCGCGTGACGGCGGCGTACTCCCGGTAGAACTCGTCGCCGTAGCTATAGAGCACCTCGGCGTCCCCGACGTTGAGCATGTCGCGGAAAATGCCGCCGTGGCCCTGCCTTCCGGCAAACGCGCCCTGCCCCACCAGCGGGAAGGCGTCCAGATCCTGCAAGCTCTCCGTCTCGACGATCGACACCCCGGCAAGCTCCGTGTGCCCCACGGGGATGACTTCGCCGAAGGGGATGTTGTTGTCCGCGTCCTTGATGGCGCTGCGGTAGGTCAGCGCCAGCGTGCCGCCGTTTTTGACGAACTGCTCCGTTTTCTCCCGGAACTCCGGCTTGGTGATGATCATCTGCGGCGTGAGCACAACCTTGTAGCCCGAAATATCCGCGTCGGCGGGTATCACGTCCACGGGCACGTTCACATCATGAAACGCCTTGTACAGCTTTTTCATCTCATTCTGGCAGTCCAGCAGAATGCTCTGCCGCTGGATGCGGAACGAAGCAAGGGAGTCATAGTCATAGACGATAGCCACGTCGCTGTGGATCGGCGCGTCCATGGCCCCGGCGTACTTGGAAATATCGCCGAAGAAGCTCTGCACCTCGCGGAACTTGCGGCCCTTGACGTTGTCCGCGTCAATGACGCCGTAGCAGAACTGCTCCGCACCCTTGGTGGCCCCGCGGTAGCGGAAGTACATCATGGAATTGCAGCCGTGGGCCATGCCCTGGTACGACCACATCTTCGCCTGGTTCGGCCTGGGCAGGAAACCGGTGATATCGTGCCCCTGCGCGCCCATGATGGCCTCGGTAATCCAGAAGTTCTCGCGCTTGAGCCCGCGGATGTAGTCCAGCCCGAAAGCGATTTCGTGCGGCGGTATGGGCTCCTTCTGCCCGCCCCAGACGGGGTAGTTGTTGTAGGCCACGACATCCAGGCTCTTTGCCACGTCGGCGTAGCTGACATGCTTGTCCAGCCCGCCGCCGGGGAAGTCGTGCATCACCACGGCCTCGGGGTCGACCTCGTGGATGAGCTTGGCCTGGAAGTCCATAAACCGGACTATGCTGCGGCTCCGGAAGCGCTCCCAATCCAGCCGCAGGGCGGGGTTGTGGGTGGTGATAGTCTCGCTGGGCAGGGGAATCTCGTCGAAACCGTTGTACTCCTGCGACCAGAAGGTAGTGCCGTAGGTGTCGTTGAGAGCGTCAATGTCCCCGTTGAACTTCTCCTTAAGAAATCCCTGGAACGCCCTCCGGCACTGGGGGCACCAGCACAGGTCGCTGCCCTCGTGGCCTATCTCGTTGTCGATCTGCCAGGCCACGATCTGCTTCTCGCCCCTGTAGTGGCCCACGAGCGCGCGGATAATCTTCTCCGAGTACTCGTACATCTCGGGGCTGTTGAAGCAGTAGACATGCCGCCCGCCGAAGGCGCGCTTCCGGCCGTTTTCAAACTCGGACAGTATATCCGGGTGCTTTTTCGCCAGCCAGGCGGGGATGGTGGCGGTGGGGGTGCCCATGATGACGTGCAGGCCCTTCTCCTTCGCCTTGGCGATGACGCCGTCGAAGAAGGAAAAGTCATAATTCCCCTCCGTCTTCTCCATCAGGTGCCAGGAAAACTCCGCAATGCGTATCACATTGCCGCCCATCTCCCTGATGGTGTCCATGTCGGCGCCCATCAGGGCGGGGTCCCACTGCTCGGGGTAGTAGTCAACGCCCAACCACATAAATTAGCTCTCCTTTCTTGCGCGCAGCTCACGGATCATCTTCTCATAGAACTCACCGGTGAGCTTATATCCCTTCTTATAGAACACATAGCAAAGTGCCGAGAGTACAGCGGGAATAACGATCATGATGACCTTCATACCGGCGATAGTGCCCGCGCCGGCGGCCTCGCCGGTGGGCCCTGCCGCCGTGAGCGCTCCGAAAGAAGTAAGTAAACTTTACCACGAATTTTAGTAAATATCAATACATTGAACTAAATATTTTACTAAATTCTAAAAGTTCAGTAAATCTCACCAAATCCGCGCCTGCGAAACCGTGCAAAATCACTCCTATCCAAAGCCGTGCCCCGGCCTGAGAAGGGGTAAATTCATAACAAAAAAGGATAAATTATGCGTTTATAATTGACGTTCAGTAAAATTTGTGGTAAACTTAACAAAGTAAAGGAGGTGCCGCCATGGCCACACTGAAGGACGTCGCCAAGCAGGCGGGGGTATCCTCCGCGGCCGCATCCCGGATAATCAACCGGGACCCCACCCTGAGCGTGACGGAGGAGACGCGCGCCCGGGTGCTCAACGCCGCCGCGGCGCTCGATTATAAAAAATCCGGCCCCCAGCCGGACAAAACGGACAAAAAAAGCCGCCCCCAGGCCGGGCAGGAGCGCCGCCTTGGCGTCGCCCAGATGTTTGAACACCGGGAGCTCCAGGAGGATTTATACTATCTCGCGCTGAAAAACGCCCTGGATCGGGAGTGCTTTTCCCGCCGCTGGACCACCGTCCCGCTGTTCCGGGACGAGAGCGGCAGCTTCACGCTGCGCAACGCCCGGCCCCTGGACGGCCTTTTCGCCATCGGCCGCTTCACCCAGGAGGAAATTGCTTCCTTCCGGCGCTATACGGACAAGATAGTTTTCCTGGACTCCGACCCGGACCCAATACAGTATTACAGCATCCTGCCGAACTACCACCTCGCGGTGCGCCTTGCGCTCCGCCGCTTTGAGGAGCGCGGTTTTAATAAAATAGCCTACGTCGGCGCCGTCAACACCTTCGGAGACCGGAAGGAGCTGACCATGGACCCCCGGTTTTACTACTACCGCACCTGGCTGATAAACCGTGACCGTTTCGACCCGGAGCTTGTGCTGGACTGCCCGATGACCTCCGGCGGCGGCTATCAGGCGATGACGGAGTATCTTGAGCGAAACGGGCGCGCGCCGGAGGCGATGTTTGTCGCCAGCGACTTCATCGCGCCGGGGCTGATGATGGCGCTCCGGGAGCACGGCGTCGGCGTGCCGGAGCAGTCCGGCGTGATCACCTTCAACAACACGGTGCTCTCCCAGTTTTCCGACCCGCCGCTGACCTCGATCGAGCTGCACATGCCCGAGACGGTGCGCGCGGCGGCGTTCAGCATGGAGATGCTCTGGCAGGGCGACACCTGCGGCAAGCGCATCGTCGTCCCCTGCACCCTCGTCAGCCGCGGCAGCGTGCGGGAAGTCTGAAGCGCTGTTTCGCTCCTGCCGGCGTGGGGCGCGTGCCGTTAGCCTGTCCCGCTTTCACCGGGGCGCTGCGTTTCGATACTTCGCCGCCGGGGTGTTTCGCCCCCGCGGCCCCATTGGATTCCCGGGAGCTCGCAGGCTCGCCGCCCTCGGCGGCATCGCGAAAGCAGGCTTGTCCGAAGGGACAAGCCTGCTTTCAACTTTTATATGAAAAACCGTTAAAAAGCTTTAATTCTATTAAAGCTTTTTATAGCGCCGAAGGCGCGTCGGTTTTTTAATGAGACGGCACGCCGCGCAAAGCGCGGCGTGAGCGTGCGCAGCACGCGGAATTTCAAATTAAAGAATTTAATTTGAAATTAGTATTAATCTGTCCCCCGAGCGAAAGGTTTTGTCAAGGGGAAATGGCTTGACAGGCGCTTTGCCGGATTTTTTCTTGTAAATTGGGTAAAAAAGTATTGACCGCGATTTTGACTTGTGGTATACTCATTCTACCTGTCGGCAGACGGGTTTGTTTTTGTGCGCTTGGGCGCGGGGACAGGCTGTTTTGCCAGAAAACAGGGAGGCAATTAAAGGCCCGAGGGGGCCGAATTTAACAAGGAGGTGCCGAAAACAATGGCTGCAGGAGCAAGAATCAAGATCACCCTGAGATGCAACGAATGCAAGCAGAGAAACTACAATACCAAGAAAAACAAGAAAAACACTCCCGACCGTGTGGAGATGAAAAAGTATTGCCGTTTCTGCCGCAAGCACACTGTTCACACCGAAACCAAGTGAGCTTCAGAAAGGACGGGCAATATGGCAAACAATGAAAAGGCTGTCACGACGTCCACCAACGCCGTGAAAAAGGAATCCGGCAAGAAGCTCAGCTTTTGGCAGCGTGTGAAAAAATGGTGCCGCGAGATGAGGAGCGAGCTGAAGAAGGTCATCTGGTCCAGCAGGAAGCAGACCGTCAACAACACCGCGGTCGCACTGGTCGTGATGGCTGCCTCGGCTGTCGGCATCTGGGTTTTTGACGAGCTGGCCCAGTTCATCGTCAGGGCCCTGATCACTCTGGCGGGTTAAGCGCGAAATGGCTGAGAACGCGAGCTGGTATGTGGTCCACACATACTCCGGATATGAAAACGCCGTCGCCGCGGCGATAATGAAGGCCGCGGAAAACCGCAGGATGCAGGACCTCATCCACGAGGTCAACATCCCGCTGGAAACCGTGACGGAGCACACCGACGAGGGCGAAAAGACTTATGAGCGCAAGGTTTTCCCCGGCTACGTGCTGGTGAAGATGATCCTCACCGACGAGAGCTGGCACCTTGTGCACAACGTCCGCGGCGCCACGGGCTTCGTCGGCAGCGACGGCAAGGCGATCCCACTCACCCAGCAGGAAATCTACGCGCTCGGCGTCGAGCGCCACGAGATCGTCGTGGGCTACGGCGTCGGTGACACCGTGAAGGTCATCGACGGGCCGCTGGACGGCTTCCTCGGCACGGTCGATGAGCTGGACGCGGAGAAAGACAGAGTCCGGGTCATCGTTTCGATGTTCGGACGCGAGACCCCGGTCGACCTTGAGCTGGATCAGGTCGAGCCGGTTGAATCTTAAAATATTCAGGAGGTGCACTTCAAGTGGCACAGAAAATAGTAGGATACGCGAAATTCCAGGTTCCCGCGGGCAAGGCGACTCCCGCTCCCCCCGTGGGCCCCGCCCTTGGCCAGTACGGCGTCAACATCGGACTGTTCACCAAGGACTTCAACGAGCGCACTAAGGGCGATATGGGCATGATGATCCCCGTTATCGTCACCGTGTACGCCGACCGCAGCTTCACTTTCGTAACCAAGACCCCGCCGGCTTCCCTGCTTATCAAGAAGGCCTGCGGCATCGAGACCGCCTCCGGCGTCCCCCAGAGGGATAAGGTCGCCACCATCAGCAGGGAGGACGTGCGCAAGATCGCCGAGCAGAAGATGGTCGACCTCAACTGCTCGAGCATTGAGTCCGCCATGAGCATGATCGCCGGCACCTGCCGCAGCATGGGCGTCATCGTCGGGGACTGATCCCTTGGGGCGGGGACCTTTGACTGGCCCGGCCCGCAAGTGGGAGGATTATTCCGATTAACCACAATTCAAGGAGGAAAACGAAGTGTTTAGAGGTAAAAATTATAAAGAGAGCGCTAAGCTTATTGATAGAGCTACCCTGTACGAGGCGAAGGACGCCTTTGAGCTGGTGACCAAGGCCTCCAGGGCCAAGTTCGACGAGACCGTGGAGCTGCACGTCAAGCTCGGCGTTGACGGCCGCCATGCCGACCAGCAGGTCCGCGGCGCCATCGTGCTGCCCAACGGCACCGGCAAGAGCGTGCGCGTGCTGGTGTTCTGCAAGGACGACAAGAAGGAAGATGCCCTGGCCGCGGGCGCGGACTATGCCGGAGGCATGGATCTGGTCGAGAAGATCCAGAAGGAGAACTGGTTCGAGTTCGACACCGTTATCGCTACGCCCGATATGATGGGCACCGTGGGCCGTCTCGGTAAGATTCTTGGACCTAAGGGCCTGATGCCGTCTCCGAAGGCCGGCACCGTGACGCCGAACGTCGTCAACGCGGTGAAGGAGGCCAAGGCCGGTAAGATCGAGTACCGCTTGGACAAGACCAACATAATCCACTGCCCCATCGGCAAGGTCAGCTTCGGCGCGGA
>JAMPGF010000063.1 GCA_023664105.1 Butyricicoccus sp.
TAAGCGCGCCCAGACGCTCGAGCGCCTCGTCCGGGGCGTAGAGTATCGCGCGCTCCGCCGCCAGGTGCTCCAGCGCGCGGCGCACCTCTAAAATCGAGCGTATCTCCTCGCGCCCGAGCACGCCGCCCTTGTACTGCATTATGGCCACGAGCGTGCTGAGGTTGCCGTTGCGGCGGTAGTCGGCCACGCAGGCGCCCTGGCGCGGGCGCAGCTCGATAAAGCCCTGGGAGGCCAGCTCGACAAGCCCGCCGTTTACCACCGTGCGGCTGACCTGCATCTGCTCGGCGATGGCCCTTTCGCTGGGCAGCTTCGTGCCGACGGGCAGGTCGCCGGAGAGTATCATGCCCTGAAGCTCCTGGACAAACATGCCCTTGAGGCTGGGGGCGGAAAGCTTTGAAAATTCCATGGCGCGTCCTCCTTCTGGTTCTGGTCATACCAGATGTCACGGAAATTATTTTATCATACAATTTCGCCAAACGCAAGGCATTTTTAACGCCGCTTTGACAAAAAAGCGCTGAAAACAGCGGCGATATTGACAAAAAAGCCGCGGAGTGCTAAAATTGTCTCAGTATTTGGTATGACCAGAAGGAGGGAGAGCCGCATAATGGACACAGTGAAGATAATAGAGGTAAAGCAGAGCGTTTTTGCCGACAATGACCGCCGCGCGGACCTGCTGCGCGCCGAGCTGAAGGAGAAGGGGATTTTCCTGCTCAACCTTATGAGCTCGCCCGGCTCGGGCAAGACCACGACGCTTGCGCGCACCGTCGAGCTGCTCAAGGATGAGTTCAGGATAGGCGTCATGGAGGCGGACATTGACTCGGACGTGGACGCGCGCACGATGGCGCGCTCCGGCGTGAAGGCCATACAGCTCCACACCGGCGGCATGTGCCACCTCGACGCGGAAATGACCCGCCAGGGCCTTGACGAGCTTGTGGCAGGCGACGTGGACCTGGCGATCCTGGAGAACGTGGGCAACCTTGTCTGCCCCGCGGAGTTTGACACCGGTGCGGTGAAGAACGCGGCTATACTTTCCGTGCCGGAGGGGCACGACAAGCCGCTGAAATACCCGCTGATGTTCCAGGTCTGCGACGTGGTGCTGATAAACAAGACAGACGTTGCGCCTTATTTCGACTTTGACATGGAAAAATGCGTGGAGTATATCCATATGCGCAACCCAAACGCCGAGGCCATACCCATCTGCGCGAAAACCGGCGAGGGCGTTGACCGCTGGGCCGATTGGCTGCGCGGGCAGGTGGCGGCGTGGCGCGCGTAAGCGCTTGATACTAACAGGAGAGGAGAAAACAGAAATGGGCAAGACAAATTTCCCGCTTGACGAGAGCAAGCTCCCGTTCAAAATTCCGCACACCGACCAGCCGAGGGAGAAAATACTCAAGCTCGGCAGGATGATAACCGACCGCGTGCCCGCAAAGCTCCACGGCGTGACCGCCGCCGACCCCGAATACTGGGGCCTTGCCGGGATGGTCACCGACGAGATGGCCGACGTGGCCATGAAGATGAAGGTGCGCCAGCCCAAAACCTTCGAGCAGATCCAGAAGCTCACCGGCATGGAGAAGGAAAAGCTGAAAAAGCTGCTCGACGAGATGAGCTTTATCGGCCTTCTTGAGTACAACTGGGAAAACCTTGACGGGAAGAACCCCAAGCACGAAAAGCGCTGGGTGCTGCCCATGTTCGTGCCCGGCAGCGCGGAATTTTTCAACATGAACAAGGACGTGATCGAGGAACACCCCGAGGTTACGGCTTTCTTCGAGCGCATGACCTTCCTGCCGCTGGAGAAGATAACCCCCATGGTGCCCCCCGGCGGCGCGGGCATAGGTATGCACGTCATCCCCGTGGAGAAGGCCATCAGCACGGAGAGCAAGTCCATCGACATCGAGCACATCTCCCACTGGCTGGACAAATACGGCAAGTTTGCCGCCTCGCCCTGCTCCTGCCGCATGAGCAGCAAAAGAAGGGGCGAGGCCTGCGGCGACGATCCCGAGGGCTGGTGCGTCGCCGTGGGCGATATGGCCGACTACGTGGTGGAAACCGGCAAGGGCGGGCGCTACATAAGCTATGAGGAGGCTCTGGACATCTTCCGCCGCGCCGAGCAGAACGGCTTCGTCCACCAGATAACCAACATAGACGGCGAGGAGAAGATTTTTGCCGTCTGCAACTGTAATGTAAACGTCTGCTACGCGCTGCGCACCTCCCAGCTTTTCAACACGCCGAATATGAGCCGCTCGGCCTATGTCGCGCGCGTGGACGCGGACAACTGCGTGGCCTGCGGCGGCTGCGTGGAGGTATGTCCCGCGGGCGCGGCCAAGCTCGGCCAGAAGCTGTGCACGAAGGACGGCCCCGTTGTCTACCCGCGGCAGGAGCTGCCCGACGAGGTGAAGTGGGGCCCGGAGAAGTGGAGCATCGACTACCGCGACAAGAACCGCATAAACACCCATGCAACGGGCACGTCGCCGTGCAAAACGGCGTGTCCGGCACACATCGCCGTGCAGGGCTATCTCAAGCTGGCCTCGCAGGGCAGGTTTACCGACGCGCTGGCGCTCATCAAGAAGGAAAACCCCTTCCCCGCGGTCTGCGGGCGCATCTGCAACCGCCGCTGCGAGGACGCGTGCACCCGCGGCAGCGTTGACCGCGCCGTGGCCATCGACGAGGTCAAGAAGTTCATCGCCCAGCAGGATCTCAATGCCGAGACGCGCTACATACCTCCCGTTGTCACGCCGACGCTCCACGGCGGCTTTGACCAGAAGGTCGCCATCATCGGAGCGGGCCCGGCGGGCATGAGCTGCGCGTTCTACCTCGCGCTCAAGGGCTACAAGCCCACGGTGTTCGACAAAGCGCCCCGCCCCGGCGGGATGCTCACAAACGGCATACCCTCCTTCCGCCTGGAAAAGGACGTCGTGGACGCGGAGATCGACATACTGCGCGAGCTGGGCGTGGAGTTCCGCTGCGGCGTGGACGTGGGAAAAGACGTGACCATAGCGCAGCTGCGCGAGCAGGGCTTCAAGGGCTTCTTCGTGGCCGTTGGGCTCCAGAGCGGCGGCAAATTAAACGTGCCCGGCGAGGAGCTCGAGGGAGTTACCGCCGGAATCGACTTCATGCGCGGCGTGAACCTCGGCGAGGAGGTCAAGCTGCACGGCAGCGTGGCCGTCATCGGCGGCGGCAACATCGCCTGCGACGTGGCGCGCACCGCCGTGCGCTCCGGAGCGGAAAAGGTCACCATGTATTGTCTCGAACAGTATGACGAAATGCCTTGCGGCGTTGAGGACCGCACGGAATGTGAGGAAGACGGCATAGCCATCCGCGCGGGCTGGGGCCCCGTGGAGATCGCCGGCAAGGACCGCGCCGCGTCGCTGAAGGTGAGAAAGTGCCTGTCGGTGAAAAACGCCGAGGGCCGCTTCGACCCGAAATTTGACGATAACGACACCGAGACCGTGGACGCCGACTTTGTGCTCTACTGCATCGGCCAGCGCGCCGACTGGGGGCAGCTGCTGGCGGGGACGAAGGTCGAATTCAACCCCAACGGCACTGCCAAGGCCGACCCGAAAACGCTCCAGACCGCCGAGCCGGACATCTTCGTCGGCGGCGACGCGTACACGGGCCAGAAGTTCGCCATCGACGCCATTGCCGCCGGAAAGGAGGCGGCCGTGTCGCTGCACCGCTTCGTCCAGCCGAACACCAGCATGACCATAGGGCGCGACCCGAGATATTTCGTCGAGCTTGACAAGGAAAACCTCACCATCCCCGTGAACTTCGACAACAGCCCGCGCCAGGCGCCCGGCTACAACGAGGCGCTTCGCCGCACCTTCTCCGACGGGCGCGGGACGCTGACCGCCGAGCAGGTGAAGATCGAGACCTCCCGCTGCCTGGGCTGCGGCGCGTCGATAGTTGACCCCAACAAGTGCATCGGCTGCGGGCTTTGCACCACCCGCTGCGAGTTCGACGCCATCCATCTCCACCGCGAGCGCCCCGAGTGCAGCACCATGATCCGCAGCGAGGACAAGATGAAGGCGATCCTGCCGAACATGGTAAAGCGCGAGATCAAGATCAAGCGCGCGGCGAAGGGCAAGTAATGCACGAGCTGGGAATAGTTTTTCACATAATCAAGACCGTGGAGCGCGTCAGCGCGGAAAATGGGCTTGAGCACGTCAGCGCCGTGGTGCTGGAGCTGGGCGAGGTGTCCGGCGTGGTGCCGGAGCAGCTGACAGACTGCTGGCGCTGGGCCGCGGACAAGACGGAGCTGCTCAAAGGCGCGGAGCTGAAAATCGAGACCATACCCGCCGTGACGCACTGCGACGGCTGCGGCCGCGACTACCCCACCGTGGAGCACGGCCGCGCCTGCCCGCGCTGCGGCAGCGGCGAAACCTGGCTGCTGACGGGAAACGAGGTCAGCATAAAAGAGCTCGAGGCGGTTTAGCGACCCGGGCGGCAAAGAAACAAAAACGACTGCTGTTTTTACCCTGAAAAATCAAGATCCGCAAAAAAAGAGAGAGTTGGCGGACTCTTTCCGCCACAAGGAGGTAAATTTTTATGATGTTCCAGATTTACGGAGACAGAGCGGGCTGGCAGCTTTTGGGCTGGGTGCTCGTGTTCGTCGGACTTATCCTGGTCAACGAGTTTGGCCGCCGCAGCAAGATGGGCGGCATAACCTGTTTCCTGATCATCCCCGGCGCGCTGAGCGTGTACTTCATCGCCATCTACGTCTGCGCCGCGCTGGGCCAGGAGTGGGCGCTCAATAACCAGACCTACACCAACATGAACAGCTGGTTCCACTACGCCAAGCTCTACGCCGCGACGGCGGGCTGCATCGGCTTTATGATGCTCAAGTACAAGTGGGGCATCGGCAAGACGCACTGGTTCAAATGCTTCCCCTTCATCATCGTGGCTATCAACATACTCATCGCCGTCGCCAGCGACTTTGAGTCCGGCATAAAGGGCCTTATCGCCCTGCGCCAGTACGGCGACCGCTGGTGGCTGTCCAGCGAGAACGTGTGGCTGTACGGCGGCTGGTGGAACTGGGTCAACGGCATCGCGGGCATCCTCAACATCCTGTGCATGACCGGCTGGTGGGGCATCTACACCTCCAAGAAGCACGACGACATGCTCTGGCCCGACATGACCTTCCTGTACATCCTGGCCTACGACCTGTGGAACTTCGAGTACACCTACAACAACCTGCCCACCCACGCCTGGTACTGCGGCCTGGCGCTGCTGCTGGCCCCCACCTTCGCCAACGCGCTGTGGAACAAGGGCGGCTGGATCCAGAACCGCGCCAACACGCTGGCGCTGTGGTGCATGTTCGCCCAGGTGTTCCCGCTGTTCCAGGACAACAGCCGCTTCACCGTCATCCCCAGCCTGTACACCGACGGCTTCATGAACCCCGCCGTGCGTCCCACCGGCGCGGACCCGCGCGCTCAGGGCGTCGTGGCGATCATTGCGCTGGCGGCGAACGTGCTGGTGCTTGGCATCATCATCAAGCGCTCGATAGAGCAGAAGAAGAACCCCTACACCAACGAGATCTTCACCGACCAGCGCGACTTCCAGCTGGCCATGGAGCGCGCCGAGTGAGGCGGGCCGAATTGGCAAAAGGGTAAAACAGCAGTCAGCAAAACGAGGCCCCTCGGGGCCTCGTTTTTTGTAGCTTATATTATTCCCGGATCAAAACCGCAGTAACGTTACCGGGCACAAGGCTTGGAACAGCAGCAGTTTCAAAGCGAGTTTAAAGTTCTTTTTGGATACTTTTTCTTTCAAGAAAAAGTATCACACCGGCTCCTTACTCCGGTACACGCGGTAGAGCAGAGGCAGCAGCAGCGCGGACAGCGCCAGATGCAGCCAGGGCGTCAGCTCCAGCTCGGCGAAAATATGCCCGCCGACGGAGTAGAGGTTGTAGGTCTTGATCACGGTGTTGACCTGGAGCAGGTGGTCCGGCAGCAGGCCGAGCAGCTTTGTCACGTCATTGACATTGACAAATTCGGCGATCAGCTGCGGCAGGAAGATGAGCAGGAAAGGGACGGCGACGGACAGCGTGGCGGAGCTGGTCTTTGCCGAGACGAGCATGGTTATCATGGCGATTACCGACACTCCGGCCCAGCCGCAAAGCAGGATGAGAAAATACTCCCGCAAAACCGTTATGTTGTAAATGCTCTTCCAGTTGCTGCCGACGGCCTGGATGGGGCAGTCCCAGCCGGAGGCGCCCAGGGCGAACAGCAGCGCGGTGGACAGCGCGAGCACACTCAGCCAATACACGCCGTTGGTTATGATAAGCCCCGCCTTTACCTTCGCCCAGACCGCCTTTCCGCGCCCGTGATAGCTGGAATAGAAGATTGAGTCGGTTTTCAGCCGCGCCTCGTCCGTGAAGATGCCGGACAGCAGGAAGGCGAGGAAGAAGACCAGCACTATCTCCAGGGAGTTCAGCTTGTTGAAAAGCTCGGTCCAGCCGCAGGCCGGGCGGTAGAGCAGGGGCATTTCCAGCTCGTCATAGCGTTGGAGAATAAATTCCTGTTCCTCCTCGGGGTACATGTTGGTGGCGTCCTTGTTAAGCTCCAGCCACTCCAGAAAGGACTCCCTGCGCAGGTCGTAGAACCGCTCCGCGTCCTCCGGCTCAAGGCCATCAATGGCAAAGTAGTCGTACTCGTTGAAGGGGGTATAGGCCAGGGCAAACAGGGTCCGTATCTCCTTGTAGCCCTGAGAGAAGGTGTAGGCATAGTTTCGGTCGGCTATAGCCTGTGACTGCGCCTGGGGCATGGAATGTATCTCGATATTGTCCTCGATGACCTTCCGGAGAGCGTCCGCGGTCAGCAGGCCCTCGTACTGCTCCGCGTCGGCACGCAGGCGCGCGGCGGCGGCATGGCCGGTGATGCGGATAAGACCGTCCTCGGCGTTTTCGTCGTAGACGTAGTAGCTGACGTTGCCCACACCCGCGACGACGAACGCCACAAGCAAGGCGGCGAGCACAAGCAGCGCTATCTGGTTTATGCGCCGGGAGAAAACCTTTTTCAGCTCAAAGCGCGTCACTCTGCTCACCTCCCGTCTGCCCGAAATAGGAGAGGAACACGTCCTCAAGCGTCGCCTCCGCCGGCTCGGCGTTGGGGAAAGGCGGCTCTTTTGAGAGTATGCGCAGCTGCGCCCCGCCGCCGGAAAGGCGCACGTTGGCGACCTTGTACTCGCGCTCAAAGCCCGCCGCCTGCTCGCGCGGCACAGTGCACAGCCAGACGCGCTCCGGCATTGTCAGCACAAGCTCCTGTGTGCTGCCGGAGTGGGCGATCTCCCCGCCGCGCATGAGGAAGATTTCCCCCGCGATGTACTCCACGTCGGAGACGATGTGCGTGCTCAAAAGCACCAGGCGGTCCTGCGCCAGCTCGCTGATGAGGTTGCGGAAGCGTATGCGCTCGTTGGGGTCCAGCCCTGCCGTCGGCTCGTCGAGGATGAGGATGGCGGGGTCGTTGAGCATCGCCTGGGCAATGCCGAGGCGGCGCTTCATGCCGCCGGAGAAGGTTTTCACCTTCTTCCTGCGCGCCTGCTCAAGCCCGACGCGGTGCAGCAGCTCGTCTATGCGGCGTCGGCTTACCGCCTTCGGCAGCGCCTTTATCGAGGCGACATAGCGCAGATAGTCCTCGGCGGAAAAGTCGGGATAGCAGCCGAAGTCCTGGGGCAGGTAGCCCAAAATGCGGCGGTATTCCGCGCCCATTTGGAAAATGTCCTGCCCGTCGAGGGTTATCTCCCCCGAGGTCGGGGGGATGAGGGTGCAGAGCATACGCATGAGCGTGGTCTTGCCCGCGCCGTTGATGCCCAGCAGGCCGTACACGCCGCCGGACATGGTGCAGCTCACGCCGTTGACGGCGGTGAAGTTTTTGAATTGCTTTGTAAGAGCGTTAAGGCTCAGTTCCATACGGGTTCACTCCATTTCATAGAAGAATTAAGCGTGCGCCGGACGCACCAGACGAGCCACGCCGCGCACAGCAGCAGAAGCAGCGCCCACACCGGCATGGATACGCGCACATAAAGCTCCTCGCGCAGCACGATGCCGGACCAAAGCACAGTGAAGACCATGCACAGCCCCACGGCCAGCGCCTCGGAGCGGAAGCGGCCCGAGCACAGCACGCGGAAGCAGATGCAGCAGCTGACCGTAAAGGGCAGCAGCAGCTCGGAGATGAGCAGCTCCAGCAAAATGCGCCCGGTGCTCAGGGAGAATGCGCAGAATATGCTCAGCAGGGTCATGTCCACCGCGGCGAACAGGGTCAGCCGCGCGCTGTATATCCCGCGCAGGCTGAAATAGGACGCGCCCTCCACCTCGGTTGAGTTGCTGCTCATGTTTTTCCACAGCTCCGGCAGCGCCGCTATGGTGAACAGCGGGGCTATCGCGGTTGAAAGCCGCCGCGATTCCGGCAGGCTTTTGGGGTAGGGCAGCAGGCACCACAGCGCGAACAGCAGCCCGGCCTGGATAAACCACCAGCGCTTTTGTACGGTGCGAAGCTGCATGAGGAGGAAGTCGAAATAGGAGATTGTCTGCTCCCGCGCTCCAGCGTAAAACTCCCGCTTTGCCGTGCTCACGGCGCGCTCCACGGCCCCGTCGGACGGAGCGGGGGAAGGCACATGCCCCAGGGCGTAAAGCTCGCGATCTAACTTTGTCATACGTCGTCCTCCTGTAAAAGTGATTTGAGCTGCTGCTTTGCCTTTGATATGCGGTATTTCACCAGCGGCAGGCCGATGCCGAGGATTTGGGCGATGTCATGCAGCTTCAGATCCTGAAAATAGTGCAGGACTGTAACTTCCCGCAGAGGTTCGGGCAGGGCTCTTACCGCGCTTTCCAGATCCAGCCGGCGCTCCGTGTCCGTTTCCGGCGCGGCGACGGTTTCCGTGAGCTCAGGCGTCTGTTCGCCTCCGCGGCGACGGAAAAAATCCGCGCAGAGGCTGCCGGCGATGACGTAGAGGTAGTTTTTTGCCTTGCCCCGGTGGCGGTAGCTTTCGAAGCCGCGGAAAAATCGCTCGAAGGTTTCCTGTGTCAAATCCTCCGCGTCGGCGCTGGAGGGGAGGCGGCGCAGGCAGTAGCGGTAGATGCCGGGGTAGTATTTTCTCACGAAGCTCTCGATCGCCCCGTCGTCACCCGCGCGCATTGCACGAATGAGGCGCGCATCCTCATCCATTGGCCAGCTCCCTCCTTTGTCGTGAAAGTACTTTCATAGAGCATAACGCAGAAATGGGGTGAAAAGATAGTCCAGAAATAAAAAAAGGGGCATAGCCCCGGTAAAAATGCCGCCGCCCTTGCGGGCAGCGGCTTTCAATTTGATCTTTACGATATCGACCCGCCGTCGACGTGCAGGATATTCGCCGTGACATAGGAGCCCATGTCGCTGGCGAGGTAGAGGAAGGCGTTGGCGATGTCGGCGGGCTCGCCGGGGCGGCCGAGGGGGATGCCAGCGGAGACGCGGGCGACCATTTCCTCGGGCAGGGCCGCGAGCATGTCGGTGCGGGTCACGCCGGGGGCGACCGCATTTACGCGGATGTTGTCCTTCGCCAGCTCGCGGGCCAGAGATATAGTCAGGCCGTTGACGGCGTACTTGCTGGCGGGGTAGGCGCAGCCGGCGGGCTGGCCGTACTTGCTGACCATGGAGCTGGTGTTGATGATAACGCCGCCGCCCTGGGCTTTCATGATCTTCGCCGCCGCCTGGGAGCAGACGAACACGGCGGTGACGTTCAGGTCGACGACCTTGCGGAATTCCTCAAGGCTGTACTCATAAATGCTGGTGCGGGAGGAAACGCCGGCGTTGTTGGCCAGAATGTCCAGCGAGCCGAAGCGCGCCTTCACGGACTCGAACGCCTCGCCCACGGCCTCGGGGGAGCACAGGTCGGGCCATATGCCCATTACGCGGCCGCCGTACTCGGTAAGCTGGGCCAGGGCCTTTTCGACGGTTTCCTGGCGGGAGCCGGCCACGGCGACGTTCGCGCCGTTTTCAAAGTAGGTTTTCACAATCGCAAGCCCGATGCCCCTTGTGCCGCCGGTCACGACGGCAGTCTTGTTTTTCAGCATATCAAGATTCTCCTTTTCGTATTTTCCGGGCGCGCCCCCGCCGGGGCGGCACGTCCTTAAGCTGCTGGGACAATCGTATTACATACCGCCGCTTTTGTCAAGGAAAGTCTTCAGCTTGACGAAACCCGCGCCCTGCTTATTTGCGCAAATTGAGCGGGCGGTAAAACCGAATAACGCGAAAAGCCCCGCGCCCTTTTGGACGCGGGGTTCGTTTTGCGTGTGGAGCCTGCGCCGTGCGCTCAGCTGCCGCGGCGGGTTTTTGCCTGGCCGGGGGCGCTGTCGAAGGCGGGGTTTATCATGTACACGTTCTTCTGATCCAGCTTCTCCGTCGCAAGGCGCAGGGCCTCACCAGTACGGACGGAGTAGAATGGGGGCGGAGCTGCTAACAATTAAAAAATAGCGTTGCGCCATCGGCAAGAATGGATTATAATAAAAATAAGTCGAAAAAATGGGGTATTTGTACCCCAAGGGAGTTGGACAAGCTGTGGAGAGCAATTTTGCCTTTTTGAACAAATATTTCCCTGTGTTGGCAAACTTCGGAGAACTGGCGGAAAAGTATCTGTACAGCGATTCTAATTCCTGCCTGATGAAGCTGGGCATGATTGGCGAGACAGTTGTTAATCTATGCTTCACCTATGATAGAATCCCCCTGCCCGCTGACAATACAGCGGCAAACCGCATCAACGGACTATTCCGTGAAGGGATGATTACCAGCGATTTGAAGGAGATTCTTCACGCCCTGCGTATCAGCCGCAACAAAGCGGTACATGAAAACTATGCTTCTGTGACGGACGGAAAGGCGCTGCTCCAAATGGCGTATGGCCTGTGTGAATGGTTCATGCAGACCTACGGCGATTGGAGCTATCAGAATCAGCCCTTTGCTATGCCATCTGAAACGCCTGAACCCGCCAGCCACGATAAGCAGAGCGAAAAAACCGAGGAAGAACGGCTGATAGAGGAAGCGGAAAAGGCGGCGGCAGCAGCTCCCAG
>JAMPGF010000064.1 GCA_023664105.1 Butyricicoccus sp.
TGACGCTCCGGCTGACGGTGCCGCAGCGCAGAATGCGGCAGGTGCGCGCGCTGGCACAGCGGTGCATGTGCACGCTCAGCGACGAGACGGGCGCGGGGGCCGGCGCGCTGGGATTAAAGCTCCGGCACAGGGCGGTCATCTTCACGCTGACGCTGTGCGTGCTGGGGCTGCTCTTTCTCTCGCGGATGTACATATGGGAGATCGAGGTCACGGGCAACGAGACCGTGAGCACGGGGGAGATACTCGACGCGCTTGAGCAGTACGGCGTGGGGCTGGGCAGCTTCTGGCCGGACTTCACCAGCGACAGCATCCGCTCGGACGTGCTTGCGCGCCTGCCGAGCCTGTCATGGCTTACGGTGAACGTACACGGCAGCCGCGCCGAGGTGATCGTGCGCGAGAGGATACCGAAGCCGGAGATGATTGATAACGACGAGCCATACGACGTAATCGCAAAAAAGGAAGGCTTCATCACAGAGGTGCGCGCGCTCGCCGGAAGCGCGCGGGTAACGCGCGGGCAGGCCGTCGCGCGCGGGCAGACGCTCATCTCCGGCACAATGGAGGACATCACCGGCGGGGCGCGCACGGTGCACGCCTACGGCGAGGTGAAGGCCCGCACGTACTACGAGCTGACCGCCGTCACCCCCGCCGTCTGCGAGCAGAAAAGCTACACAGGTGCGAAAAAATCCCGCTGGGCGCTGGTTGTCGGGGATAATCGCATAAATTTTTACGGAAACAGTAGCATTTCCGAGGGTAATTGTGATAAAATCTATACTGAATACAAAATGGAGCTCAAGGGGCTGTTTTCCCTGCCGGTGAAGCTCGTGCGCGAGCAGTGCGTTTTCTATGAGCGCGAGAGTTCTGACGCGGATGCGTACAGCCTTCGCCTGCTGCTTGAGCGGGAGCTGCACCGGAGGCTTTTGGAGGAAACGGACGGCGGGGAGATTATCTACGAGCATTTCTCGCGCAGCCAGGACGCGGGCGCGATAAGCGTGTGCCTGCGCGCCGAGTGCGAGGAGGATATTGGGCTTTCAAAGCCGCGTGAGGAAAGTACGGAAGGGAACAGAGAAATAAATGACGGAACGGACGATAGCGGTTGACCGGGTCGAGAACATAATCAGCGTTTTCGGCTCGTTCGACCAGAATTTGCGGATAATCGAGAAGGAGCTGGGCGTGTCGGTGTCGGACCGGGAGTCCGAGCTGCGCATTTCCGGCGAGGCGGAGAGCGTGATGCACGCGGAAAAGGCCATAAACGGCCTGCTCTCGCTGGCGGCGAAGGGCGAGAGCATCGACGCGCAGAACGTGCGCTATATTCTCGGTCTCGTGCGCGCCGGGCGCGAGACGGACATCGGCGAGCTGGCCGAGGACGTCATCTGCGTCACGGCCAAGGGCAAGCCGGTGAAGGCCAAGACCCTGGGCCAGAAAAAGTACTGCGAGGCCATGAAGGCGAATACCGTCACACTGGGCATCGGCCCGGCGGGCACGGGCAAGACCTATCTTGCCGTCGCCGCGGCGGTGGCGGCCTTCCGCGCCGGGGAGGTCAACCGCATCATTCTCACGCGCCCCGCCGTGGAGGCGGGCGAGCGCCTGGGCTTCCTGCCGGGGGATCTGCAGAGCAAGGTCGACCCCTACCTGCGCCCGCTGTACGACGCGCTGTTCGACATGCTGGGGGCCGAGACCTATAACAAATACCTCGAGCGCGGCAACATCGAGGTCGCGCCCCTGGCCTATATGCGCGGGCGGACGCTCGACGACAGCTTTATTATTCTCGACGAGGCGCAGAACACCTCGCGCGAGCAGATGAAGATGTTTTTGACGCGCATGGGCTTCGGGTCGAAAATGGTGATAACCGGCGACGTGACGCAAATCGACCTGCCCTCGGACAAGCCCAGCGGCCTGAAGGAGGCCATGCGCGTGCTCGACGGGATAGAGGACATCAAAATCTGCCGCCTGAGCGCCGCGGACGTGGTGCGCCATGTGCTGGTGCAGCGGATAATCGAGGCCTATGAAAAACACGCCGCGCCCGCGGACAAGCCCGCGAAGCCGGCCCGGCGCAATACCTACAGGAGAAAGAACGGGTAACAGATGCACAAAATATCGATCTCAAGGGAAAAGCGCTCCCTCGGCTTTCCCGAGGCGGGGAAGCTTATAACCGGAGCGATAAAAACCGCCCTTCGGGAGCAGGACGTGGACTGTGACTGCGCGGTGAGCGTGCTGCTGACTGACGACGCGGGGATATGGGAGATAAACCGCGACCAGCGCGGCGTGGACAGCGCCACGGACGTGCTGTCGTTCCCGCTCAATGAGCTTGAGCCGGGCCGCTTTGACGCCGACGAGTGCGAGTACGACTATGACGCGGAGCGCGTGCTGCTGGGGGACATGGTGCTCTCGCTCGAGCGCTGCGCGCATCAGGCGCAGGAGTTCGGCCACAGCTTCGCGCGCGAGGTAAGCTATCTGGCGGTACACTCGACGCTGCACCTGCTGGGCTATGACCACTTGGACGAGGGCGAGCAGAAGGCCCTCATGCGTTCGCGCGAGAAGGAGATTATGCGCGCGCTGGGTCTTTCAGGAGAATGAAACGGAGAACACACATATGACAGAAAAAACAGCGATGATAACCATATGCGGCCGCCCCAACGTGGGCAAGTCGACGCTGACCAACGCCTTCGTGGGCGAGAAGATAGCCATCGTCTCCAACAAGGCCCAGACCACGCGAAACCGCATAACCGGAATAGTCAGCCGGGGGGAGACCCAGCTGATAATCATGGACACGCCCGGCTTTCACAAGCCGCGCAACCGTCTGGGAGACTACATGGTCGCGCAGGTGCGCGAGAGCATCCCCGATGTTGATTTAATTCTGCTCGTCGTCGAGCCCATCGCCTCGGTCGGCGTGCAGGAGAGCGAGCTTATCGAGCGCATAAAAGCGAGCAGAAGCCCTTCGGTGCTGGTGATAAACAAGATCGACACCGTGGAGAAGGAGGAGCTTCTCGCCGTCATCGCGGCATATTCGGAGGCCTATGACTTCGACGCGATAATCCCGATCTCGGCGAAGAAGAACGACGGGCTGGACGAGCTGCTTGACACAATGGTTTCCTACGCCAAGGAAGAGCCGCATCTTTTCCCGGACGACATGATAACCGACCAGCCGGAGCGGCAGATATGCGCGGAGATAGTGCGCGAAAAGCTGCTGCTGTGCCTGGACAAGGAGATCCCCCACGGCGCCGCCGTGGAGGTCACGCGCTTTTCCGAGCGTGAGGAGAGCGAAATCATCGACCTTGACGTGACCATCTATTGCGAAAAGGCCAGCCACAAGGGGATAATCATCGGCAAGCACGGCGCGATGCTCAAGCGCGTGGGCGAGCTGGCGAGGCGGGATATCGAGCGGTTCATGGGCACTAAGGTGTTTTTGCAGACCTGGGTGAAGGTTAAGGAGAACTGGCGCGAGAGCGCGGCCCAGCTGCGCAATTTTGGCTACACGGAATAGATTTACCAACTATAATCCGCCTGCCGTGAGGCAAGCTAAGCCCGGGAGGCGGATCTATGGACAAGGAGCTTTGGAGCGTATTCTGCCAGACAGGCGACCCGGTGGGCTATCTGCTGTGCCGCGCCGGAGAGGAGAAGAAAAAGCAGGGGAAAAAGACAGCCGAAAAGCCGAAGGAGCCTCCCGCCGGGAGTGCTTCGATGTAGGGGAAGCGGGGCTTACATACATGTACAAAACCACAAAAGCCCTGATTCTCAGGGAAGTGAAGTACAAGGAAGCGGACAAGATACTCACGGTGCTCACGCCCGAGGACGGGAAGCTGACCGTGAATGCCCGCGGCGCGCTGCGCAAAAGCTCGCGCTGCGGCGCGGCCTGTCAGGCGCTGTGCTGGTCGGAGCTGACGCTGTTCGGCAACCGGGGGCGATGGACCGTCAACGAGGCGGAGACGCTCGAGCAGTTTCTGCCGCTGCGCGCGGATCTCGCCGCGTTTGCGCTGGGCAGCTATTTTGCCGAGGCGCTTGAGGCGGTGTCGGACGAGGACAGCCAGAACCCGGAGATGCTACAGCTCGGCCTGAACAGCCTCTACGCACTCAGCCGTGAGATGTATACTCCGGAGCATATCAAGGCCGCGTTTGAGCTGCGGCTGATGTGCCTTGCCGGATTTGAGCCGGATGTTTTCGCCTGCTCGGTGTGCGGGAGGGAAAACCCGGACGGGGCGATGCTCTCGCTTGCCGGCGGCGTGCTGCACTGCCGCGCCTGCGCGCCGGACGCGCGCGGCGTTTCGCTCCCCCTGAGCGCGGAGACGCTTGCGGCCATGCGCTATATAATCAACGCGCCGCCGAAGCGCATACTCTCCTTCGCCATACCTCAGGAGAGCGTGCGCCAGCTTTCAGACGTGACCCAGGCGTACATGGCGACCCAGCTTGAGCGGGGATTTTCCACGCTGGATTATTGGAAAAGCGTGAGAATAACGGATAAAAAGACTGATATACACAGGTGAAAAATATGGAATTATACGAAAAATCAATGCGTACCCTTGAGCTGCCGCAGGTTTTGGACATGCTCGCCGCGGAGGCGGTCAGCCAGCCGGCCAAGGAGCTGTGCGCGGCTCTGCGCCCGGCGGACACGGTGTACGAGATGCGCCGGAGGCAGGGCCAGACCTCGGCGGCGAAGGAGATGATGGTGCTGCGCGGAAGCCCGTCGTTCTCCGGGGTGAAGGACGTGCGCGGAAGCCTGGCGCGCGCGGACATGGGCGGTATGCTCAACACGCGCGAGCTGCTGGACATCTCCGGCGTGCTTGCCTGCGCGCGTTCGGCCCTCAGCTACGGCAAGGGCGAGCGCGGCGGGAGAAACGACGTGGACTTCCTTTTCAGCTCCCTGACCGCGAACAAGTACCTCGAGGAAAAAATAAGCACCAGCATAAGCGGCGAGGACGAGATCGCCGATCTGGCCAGCCGCGAGCTTGCGGACATACGCCGGAAAATGCGCGCGGCCGCGGCGCGGGTGAGGGAGTCACTGCAAAAGATAATCTCCTCCCCCGGCTACGCCAAGGCCCTCCAGGAGCCGATAATCACCACCCGCTCGGACCGCTACGTCGTGCCCGTGAAGGCCGAGCGCAAGGGGGATATCCCCGGCCTTGTGCACGACATATCCTCCTCGGGCGCGACGGTGTTTGTCGAGCCTATGGCGGCGGTGAAGGCCAACAATGAGATCCGCGAGCTCAAGGCAAAGGAAAAGCAGGAGATAGAGCGCATACTTATGGAGCTGAGCGCCGAGTGCGCGGAGTACCGGGACGATATCTCCACCGACTTCAACGTCCTCAGCGAGCTGGACGCCGTTTTCGCCCGCGCAAAGCTCAGCTACCGGCTCGAGGGCATGGAGCCGGAGTTTTCCGAGCGGGAGCTTACGCTAAAGCGCGCGCGGCACCCGCTGCTGGCAAAGGAGTCCGCCGTGCCGATAGACGCGCATATTGGCTCGGACTACGACACGCTGGTCATAACCGGCCCGAACACGGGCGGCAAGACCGTGTCCATAAAGACAATGGGCCTGCTCTCGCTCATGGCCATGTGCGGGCTGCACATCCCCGCCGCGGACGGCAGCTGCGTGCCCGCGTTTTCCCGCGTGCTGGCCGACATAGGCGACGAGCAGAGCATCGAGCAGAGCCTGTCCACCTTCTCGGCGCACATGACGAACATAGTGCAGCTGCTGGACCAGTGCGGGGAAAATACCCTCCTGCTATTCGACGAGCTGGGCGCGGGCACCGACCCGACCGAGGGCGCGGCGCTGGCCATATCCATAATCGAGAGCGCCCGCTCCCGCGGCGCGCTCATCGCCGCGACGACGCACTACGCCGAGCTGAAGGTCTACGCCACGACGCAGAAGGGCGTGCAAAACGCCTGCTGCGAGTTCGATGTGGAGACGCTCAAGCCCACCTACCGCCTGCTCACGGGCGTGCCGGGCAAGTCCAACGCCTTTGAGATCTCCCGCCACCTCGGCCTGCCCGAGGAGATAATTGCCGACGCCAAGAGCCGCGTGGGCGCTGAGAGCGCGAGCATGGAGGAGGTGCTTGAAAAGCTTGAGTACCAGCGCCAGCTCATGGAAAAGGACCGCCTGGAGGCGACAAAGCGCCTGCGCCAGGCAGAGGAGAACGAAAAGCAGTCCGCGCGCCTGAAGGCGGAGCTGACGGTTCGCCTGGAAAAAGCCGAGCTCAAGGCCCGGCGCGAGGCGCAGGAGATGATCGACGATGCCCGCGCCCAGGCCGAGGCGGTGTTCGACGAGCTTGACCGCATCCGCCGCCTCGAGTCCACCGAGGCCGACCACCGCCGCGTAAACGAAGCCCGCGCCCAGCTCCGCCGCAGCCTCAACGAGGCCGACGAGCGCATGGCGCAAAAAGAGCAGGCCGAGCCGGAGAAAAAATCCGCCCGCGCCATTGAGGTTGGCGACACGGTGGAGATACGTTCCATGGGCGTCAAGGCCACGGTGCTGTCAATCTCGCCGGACCGGGTTTTGCAGCTTCAGGCGGGCATAATGAAGGTCAGCGCCCGCGAGGACGAGGTGCTCCTGCTCGAGGGGCAGAAGGTGGAGGTAAAGCTGGCGGAGAAAAGCGCCGCCGCTCTCCGCACCGCCGCCGTACCCGCCGAGCTGGACCTTCGCGGGATGATGACCGACGAGGCGATACCCGTCATGGAGAGGTATATTGACAGCGCGTCTTTGGCTAAACTCAAGACAGTGACCGTCATCCACGGCAAGGGCACGGGCGCGCTCCGTGCGGCGGTGCAGCAGTCTTTGCGCGGCAACAGGGCGGTAAAAGGCTTCCGCCTGGGCCGCTACGGAGAGGGCGAAACGGGCGTAACTGTTGTGGAACTGAAATAAAAGATTTTTTGAGAATGTGCTTTATCTGTCAAAAACTACAAAACTAAATTATTGTGTTGACGATGCAGGCATGTTTTGATAAAATACACCTATCTTAAACTTTGACAAGGAGTGGCGGAAATGGTCGTTAAGCACGTAACAATAACCAATCAGGTCGGACTGCACGCAAGGCCCGCGACCTTCTTCATCCAGAAGGCCAACGAGTTCAAAAGCAGCATCTCCGTCGTAAAAAATGACCGCAAGGTAAACGCTAAGAGCCTTCTCGGAGTCCTGTCCATGGGGATAACGCGCGGCACCGAAATTGACATCGAGGCTGAGGGCGTTGATGAACAGCAGGCTGTCGATACGCTTGCCGAGCTGGTCAACTCTGAGTTTGCCGGAGCCGAATAAGGGCACAGCGGCAAGCTTAACATAAGGGCGTGTTGTTTACACGCCCTTAATTTAATATTTCCGTATTTCCGGCATACGCGGGGGAGCATCAATGATCGAAATGCTGCGTGAAAAAGCGAATAAGCTGCCGCTGCTGCCGGGCGTTTACATCATGAAGGACGCCCGCGGCGAGGTGATTTACGTCGGCAAGGCGAAAAAGCTGAAAAACCGCGTGACCAGCTATTTCCGCGGCGAGCACCTGCCGAAGGTGCAGGCGATGGTGAACAGGGTCGCCGACTTTGATGTCATCGTCGCGTCCTCGGAGTTTGAGGCGCTGATGCTGGAAAACTCCCTCATTAAGCGCCACATGCCGCACTACAACATCCTCCTGCGCGACGACAAGGGCTACCCCTTTGTGCGCCTGGACGTAAAGGCGGCCTACCCGCGCTTTACCGTTGTCAGCAGAACCGCGTCCGACGGCGCGAAATACTTCGGCCCCTTCGGCGGGCGTGTCACCACCCGCGGGATAATCGACACCCTGTGCAAGGCGCTGAAGCTGCCCACCTGCCAGAAGAAATTCCCCCGCGACATCGGCAGGGAGCGCCCCTGCCTTAATTACCATATGGGCGCCTGCTCCGGCTACTGCCTGCCGGACACCCCGCCCGAGGGCTACGCCGCCGCCATTGAGCAGGCGCAGCTCATCCTCTCGGGCAAGTCCGCGCAGCTTGTAAAGGACCTCACCGGGCAGATGAACGCCGCCGCGGAGGAGATGAAATTCGAGCTCGCCGCCGAATACCGCGACCGCCTTCGCGCGGTGGAGAGCCTCGGCAACCGCCAGCGCGTGATCGCCATGGCCTTTGCCGACACGGACGCCGTGGGCTTTTTCCGGGGCGCCAGGACCTGCTTCGCCGTGCTGCACTATGTCGAGGGCAGCCTGGCCGGCAAGGACTTCGAGCTGCTTGACGAGCCGCTGGAGACGGACGCGGAGGCGGTGTCCGGACTCGTGGCCCAGTACTACGGTGCGCGCGGCGCGTGGCCGCGGACGGTACTTCTGCCCATGGAGCTTGAGGACCGCCCGGAGCTTGAGCAAATGCTGACCGAGACGGCGGGACACAAGGTCTCGCTGGAGGTTCCCCAGCGCGGCGACCGCGCCGCGCTGACCCAGACCGCCTGCGTCAATGCCCGCGAAGAAGCCCTTCGTGCTACCACGGCGGCCCAGAGGCGCAATAAAACCCTCGAGTGGCTGCAAAAGACCCTCGGCCTGGACTCCCCGCCGGAGCGCATCGAGGCATTTGACATTTCCAACACCGGCAGCTTCGGCATCGTCGCGGCGATGACGGTGTTTGTGCAGGGCAGGCCGCTCAAGCGCGACTACCGGAAATTCCGCATCCGCGAGACGGACGGCCAGGACGACTACGGCTCCATGCGCGAGGCGGTGCGCCGCCGCTATGCCCGCGCCATCGAGGGCGACGAGAAGTTCGCGGAGCTGCCGCACCTGCTGCTTATCGACGGCGGGCAGCAGCATGCCGCCGCCGCGGAGCAGGCGCTTGCCGGGCTGGGGCTGATCCTCCCGGTCTACGGCATGGTCAAGGACGACCGCCACCGCACGCGCGCTCTCATCACCTCCGCCGGGCACGAGATCGGCATAATCGGCAACCAGGCGGTGTTCTCCTTCATCGGCACCATACAGGAGGAGACCCACCGCTTCGCCATAGAGTACCACCGCTCCCTGCGCTCGGGGACGATAAACTCCGCGCTGGACAACATCCCCGGCGTGGGCGAAAAGCGCAGAAGCGAGCTGCTCAAGCGGTTTAAGACCATAAAGGCCATCAAGGCCGCGCCGCTGTCCGAGCTTGAGAAGGCGGTGCCGAAGAACACCGCGCGCGCGGTCTACGAATATTTCCACGGCGAGGGGGAGCAGCAGCAATGAGAGTCATAACCGGAAGCGCCCGGGGGCGCAGGCTCAAGGAGCCGGAGGGGCGCGATATCCGTCCCACGACCGACCAGGTCAAGGAGGCTATTTTCAACATCGTGCAGTTCGACGTTGAGGGACGCCGCGTGCTCGACCTCTTCGGCGGCACGGGCCAGCTCGGCATCGAGGCGGCAAGCCGCGGCGCGGCGGAGGTCGTGATACTCGACTCGGACAGCCGTGCCATAAAGCTCATCCGCGAAAACGCCGCGCTCTGCGGCCTGGATATCAGGGTTCACCAGACCGAGGCCATAAGCTACCTCAGCCGTGGCGAGCGCTTTGACCTGGTTTTTGTCGACCCGCCCTATGACAGCTCCCTGGCCGGGGAGGCGCTGACAACGATGAAAGAATTTGACATATTGCGCGACGGTGGTATAATAATCTGTGAAACCCGGCGCGAAACCGAGCTGCCGGAGCCGGGCGCGCCCTATGCGAAGGGCCGCGAATACCGCTACGGCAAGGTCAAACTGACAGTATACACAAAGGAAACAGGCGAACATGACGACGGCGATATATCCGGGGAGCTTTGACCCGATAACCCTCGGGCATCTGAACATAATAAGGCGCGCGGCGGGAATTTTTGACAGGGTCGTGGTGTGCGTTATGGTAAACAGCGCGAAAACGCCCATGTTCACGCTGGCCGAGCGCATGGAGCTTATCGGGCGCGTGGTCTCACGGCTGAATAATGTGGAGGTCGACAGCTCGGACATCCTGCTGGCCGAGTACGCCAGGCGCTATGAAAACACGGTCATAGTCAAGGGCCTTCGCGCGGTGTCGGACTACGAAAACGAGCTGCAGATGGCGCTGGTCAACCGAAAGATGAATCCCAGGCTGGAGACCGTGTTTCTTCCGTCGAGCCAGAAGTATACATACCTCAGCTCCTCGGTTGTCAAGGAAATGGCGAAGTACGGTTCTGACCTGCGGGAGTTCGTGCCTGTGGAGATATTGCAGGACGTAATAGACAGAGCCAACAAGGGGAGATAAGCTATGGAAAACGAAGTCCTTCAGCTGCTTGAAATGCTGTACACTATGATAAGCGAAGCCTGGGGCGTGCCTCTGGGCAACGACAAGTGCATAATCGAGCGCGACAAGGTGCTCAACATACTTGACGAGGTAAAGGCCCAGCTCCCCGCGGAGCTGGCGGAAGCAAAGCGCCTGATGCTCGCGCGCGACGAGTTTATCAGCACGGCCAAGCGCGAGGCCGCGTCCATCCGCAAGGCGGCGGAGGACAAGGCGCGCGAGCTTGTTGACGAGCAGGAGGTCGTGCGCACGGCGAAGCTGCGCAGCAACGAGCTTGTCAGCACCGCCGAGGCCCAGGCCAAGGAGCTGTACAGGGTCGCCAACGCCTATGTGGACGACGCGCTGCGCCGCACGGAGGACGCGCTCGGCTCGGCCTTGGACGAGGTGCGCCAGTCCCGCAGCCGTTTCCGCACCGCCGCCGGAGCCGTGGCGCAGAAGCAGGCCAAGGTAAATATTGACAAAATAACCCCCGACGAGCTTGACGACTGAGAAAAGCGGCGCGCGCCCGGAAGAAAAGAAAATGAAAATGAAAGGGAAAAAGAACATGAAAAAAACGGCGCGTGCGCTTGTCCTGCTTCTCGCGCTGGCAATGGCGCTGCTGCTGAGCGCGTGCGCTATAAGGTTTCCGGTGCGCATCACGGTGAAGACGCCGCCGGCCACCCCCGCGCCCGTGCCCGTGAGCACGCCCGCACCAACGCCCA
>JAMPGF010000065.1 GCA_023664105.1 Butyricicoccus sp.
GGGACGCGCGCGTGGAGCGCTTTGGCGTGGACGGCGGAATTGAAGCGGGCTGGGACGCCGCCGCTCTCGGGCTTGGCGGGGACGACGCGCCGTTCTCGCTGACAGCCGCCGGGGACATGCTGTACATCGGCGTTTACTCTGACGGGTGCAGGCTGTGCGCCTTCAAAGTACAAGCGGGGGAGCCTGAGCCCAAATTTGAATTGGAGGTCAGCAGCTCGTACATGGCGGCGGCCACGCCAGAAGGGGAGCTGCTGGTGTGCGAGCCGACGCAGAGCGGCGGCTGTGAGCTTAAATTGGTCGACGCCGAAGCGGGCGGCTGGGGCGAGAGCACGGAGCTGCCGGAGTATTATGGCATTTACTCCGGCGCGGGGGACTGCGATGTCTTCCTGCGGGACGGGTCGGACCTGTACTCGTTTGACCTTGAGACGGGCAAGCAGGAAAAGCTGCTCAATCTCGTATCCTGCGGGATAGCCTACACGGGGAACATAGCCGCCGTGGACGGGGAGAGCTTCCTTGTCGCGGCGGATGGCGGGAGCAGCCTGCTCCTGCTGACGAAAAGCGAGATATCCGGCGAGGCGGTCACGCTCACGCTCGCCCTTTCCGGCAATGACACCGAGGTGCGAAGCGATATCGCCAAATGGAACAGGGAGCACGCGGACGTAAAGATCGAGCTTCTGGACTACGCCGTCTACGACGTGGACGGCAGCGGGAAGGCGTCCGCCATGCGCCTGGCGGCGGATATCACGGCGGGGAAGCTGGCGGACATCTATATTCTGGACGGCCTGCCGGCGCGCAGCTTCGCCGAGCGCGGGCTGCTCGAGGACCTTTATCCGTATATCGACGCGGATGAGCAGCTGAATCGTACGGACTTTTTCGAGAACATCCTGAAGGCCGCGGAGCGGGACGGGGTGCTTTATGAGCTTTTCCCCAAATTCAGCGTTCTCACGGCGGCGGCAAGCGGCGGTCTCGTTGGAAATTCAGAGGGCATGACGCTTGCGGAAATGCGGGGCGTTTTGGCATCCAATCCTTCGCTGGAGCGGATCTTCAGCATGGGAATATCACGCCAGGAGCTTTTGGAGACGCTGCTGGAGCTGAACATGGACCGGCTCGTGGACTGGGAGAACGGGAGCTGTGACTTTGAGTCCGGGCTTTTCACCGATATACTGGAGCTGGCGGCGGAGCAGCCGGAGGACGCCGTGACGGGCGAGGGGGACGCGTACAATTACTGGTGGGATTACGACCAGGCCGATATGCTCAGGTCGGGGCGGCAGCTTCTCTATGTCCAGATGATTGACAGCATAAACCACACGGGCGCGCTCAGGGACCTGTTCGGGGAGAATTATTCCTTTGTCGGGCTTCCCTGCGGCGAGGGCCGCGGCAGCGCCGCCGTGCCGCACCTGAGCTTTGGGATATCCGCGTATTCCGGGCACAAGGACGAGTGCTGGCAGTTCGTGCGTTCCTTTTTCACCGGAGAGTGCGGCGCTGTCAGCGGGATTTCCATACGCCGCGACATCGTTGAGGCCGGGCGGCAGGAATATCTGGACAGGCTCGCGGACAAGGGCGGCGGCGCGGACGCGCGGGAGCTGACCGACAGGGCGTATGAGCTGCTTGGGACGGTGGATAAAATCTGTAGCACGGACGATAATATTTCAGGCATAGTCCGGCGCGAGGCCGCCGCCTTCTTTGCCGGGGCGAAAACGGCGAGGGAGTGCGCGGCCCTGGTGCAGTCGGGCGTGGGATTATATGTGGGCGAGCAGTACGGATGACCGGCGAAAGCGCGCGTATTTTCGCGCGCCTTTGCCACGGCAAAGCGGGAAATGACAAAATACACAATGTCTATTGACATTTCATGGCAATTATTCTACGTCCGGGGGAGCGTCAAAAAGATTGACTTTAGCTCTCCGTTTTGAGATAATCCCATTATAGCAAAAATCAGCGGCAGCGGTGTTATACTAAACCCTGATAAAAAGCTCAAAGAGCTTTTTATAGCGCCGTAGGCGCGTCAGGGTTTTATGAGACGGCGCGACGCGCTTTGCGCGGCGCGAGCGTGCGCAGCACGCGTAATTCTTGATTAAACCTTTTAATCAAGAATTAAAATTAGTTGGGCAGTCGGTTTTCCGGTTTACAAGGGAATGGGACTGCCCATTCGCTTACTTTCGTAAAAAGGAGAGAGGGAATGAAAAAAGTAGCTCTTGTCATGGGCAGTGACAGCGACCTGCCCATTGTTGAAAAAGCCATAGACACGCTAAAGCAGTACGGTGTGCCGTTCCAGGCGCACGTATTTTCAGCGCACCGCTGTCCGGAACAGGCCGCCCGGTTCGCCAGAAACGCGAGGGGAGACGGCGTAGGGGTAATAATCGCCGCCGCGGGAAAGGCGGCCCATCTTGCCGGGGCTCTCGCGGCCAACACGACCCTGCCTATAATTGGAATACCGATAAAATCTTCACTTGACGGCATTGACGCTCTTCTGTCCACCGTGCAGATGCCTTCCGGCATCCCCGTCGCCACGGTCGCGATAGACGGAGCTGTCAATGCCGCCCTGCTTTCAATCGAGATCCTTGCCCTGAGCGACGACGCTCTGGCGGACAGGCTCGCTGAGGCCCGCGCCGAGGGCACGAGAAAGGTCTTGGAGAAAAACGCCGCGATCGAGGCAAAATACCAGGGATAAAAAATTTGCAGATATACGGAGGAAAGAGAAATGGAAAAGAAAGAGCAGCTTTACGAGGGCAAGGCAAAGAAGGTTTACGCCTGCGACGATCCCGAGTGCGTCATTGTCTCCTACAAGGATGACGCCACGGCCTTTGACGGACTGAAAAAGGGCACCATCACCGGGAAAGGCGCCATAAACAACCGGATGACCAACTATCTCATGCAGCAGCTCGAGAAGGCGGGAGTGCCTACGCACTACGTCAAGGAGCTCAGCGAGCGCGAGACAGTGGTGAAAAAGGTGAGCATAGTTCCCCTCGAGGTTATAATCCGCAACATTTCCGCCGGCTCCTTTGCCAAGCGCTACGGCGTTGAGGAGGGCATTGTCTTTGACGGGCCGACGGTGGAGTTTTCCTATAAAAACGACGATTTGCACGACCCCCTCATAAACGACCACCACGCCGTGGCCCTTAAGCTGGCCACCTGGGAGGAGATCGAGCAGATCAAGAAGTACGCCTTCCAGGTCAACGACTTCCTGAAAAAGACGCTGTCGGAGTGCGGCGTGACGCTGGTGGATTTCAAGCTTGAGTTCGGCAAGACCGCGGACGGCACCATAGTGCTGGCCGACGAAATAAGCCCGGACACCTGCCGCTTCTGGGACAGCAAGACCGGGGAGAAGCTGGACAAGGACCGCTTCCGCCGTGACCTGGGCAACGTCGAGGGGGCATATCAGGAGATGAGCCGCCGGCTGATGGGCAGGTGAGCCGTATGGGAATCATCGGAGGGCAGGACGGGCCGACCGCGATCATCGTCAGCGGAAGCCCAATGGGCGTCATAGCGCTGGCCGTGATCGCGGTGCTGATTGTCTCGGCAGGCATATGGTTTTTCCAGCACAGAAACGGGAAATAATGCGATAGATTTTTGGAGGACAAAATTTTGGGAGGCTTTTTTGGCGCGGTATCCAGGCGCGACTGTGTGCTGGATATCTTCTTCGGGGTGGACTACCACTCCCATCTTGGGACACGCCGCGGCGGCATGGCCGTTTACGACGAGCAAAGCGGCTTTCACCGCCAGATACACAATATTCAAAATACACCCTTTCGCACGAAGTTTGAAAATGACCTGCACGATTTCCACGGCAAAAGCGGCATCGGCTGCATAAGCGACACGGACCCGCAGCCGCTTCTGGTGCGCTCGCACCTGGGTCTGTACGCCATAACCACCGTGGGGATTATCAACAATTCCGAGGAGCTGGTGGACAAGTGCTTTTCCAAGCAGGGGCACCACCAGTTCATGGCGATGGGCTCGGGCAAGGTCAACGCCTCGGAGCTTGTCGCGGCGCTTATCAACCAGCGGGAGGGCTTTGTCGAGGGCATACACTACGCCCAGAGCATGATTGACGGTTCTCTGACGCTGCTTATACTCAAGCACGACGGCATAATTGCCGCGCGCGACGCGCTGGGGAGGCTGCCGGTACTCATCGGCAAAAACGAGGACGGCTTATGTGTGTCGTTCGAGTCCTTTGCCTACCACAAGCTGGGCTATCACGACGAGCACGAGCTGGGCCCCGGCGAGATCGTCCACGTCGCGGCGGACGGCTGGAAAACGCTGGCGGTGCCGGGGGAGAAGATGCGCATATGCGCGTTTTTGTGGACCTATTACGGCTACCCCAACTCAAACTACGAGGGCATGAACGTCGAGCTAATGCGCTACCGCAACGGCGAGATCATGGCGCGCGAAGAGATGAAATCCGGCATCTCGCCGGACGTGGACTACGTCGCGGGCGTGCCGGACTCCGGCATTCCCCACGCCATCGGCTACGCCAACCGCACGGGCAGGCACTTCGCCCGCCCCTTCGTCAAATACACGCCGACATGGCCGCGCTCGTTCATGCCCACGGACCAGAGCATCCGCAACCAGGTCGCAAAGATGAAGCAGATACCCGTGACGGAGCTTATCCAGGGGAAAAAGCTGCTGTTTGTGGACGACTCCATAGTGCGCGGCACCCAGCTTCGCGAGACGGTGGAGTTCCTGTACGAGAGCGGGGCCAGGGAGGTGCACATGCGCTCGGCCTGCCCGCCCATCATGTACGGCTGCAAGTACCTCAACTTCTCGTCGAGCAATTCCGAGATGGAGCTGCTCTCCCGCAGCACCATACAGGAGATAGAGGGCGACGAGGGGCAGAAGCATCTCGAGGAGTACGCCGACGCGAAAACCGAGCGCGGGCAGTGTATGCTCAGGACGATATGCGATAAAATGGGCTTCGACTCGCTCGGTTACCAATCCCTTGACGGGCTGCTGGAGGCCATAGGCATAGATAAGGACAAGGTCTGCACCTACTGCTGGACAGGAAAGGAATGAGGAAAATGGAAAAATCATTCTCCGCGTCCTACGCCGCCTCGGGCGTGGACATCACAGCCGGTTACAGGGCCGTGGAGCTCATGAAAAGCCACGTCGCGCGCACAACGACGCCGGGGGTTTTGGGCGGCGTGGGCGGCTTCGGCGGGCTGTTCGCCCCCGACCTTGAGGGGATGAAAAACCCCGTGCTGGTGTCGGGGACCGACGGCGTGGGCACGAAAATCAGAATTGCCCAGCTCATGGACAGGCACGACACCGTCGGCATCGACTGCGTTGCCATGTGCGTGAACGACATTATCTGCTGCGGAGCGAAGCCCCTGTTTTTCCTGGACTATATCGCCATCGGGAAAAACGACCCGGAGAAGGTGGCCTCCATCGTCTCCGGCGTGGCCGAGGGCTGCGTGCAGTCCGGCTGCGCGCTCATCGGCGGCGAGACCGCCGAGCATCCCGGCGTTATGGCCCCCGACGACTACGACCTTGCGGGCTTTGCCGTGGGCATAGTGGACAGGGATAAGATGATTGACCCCAGCCGCGTAAAGGCGGGGGACGTGATCCTTGGCCTTGGCTCCTACGGGCTGCACTCCAACGGATTCTCGCTGGTGCGCAGGGTGCTGGACGTGGAGCACGCCGACCTGAGCGAATGGAGCGAGGAGCTGGGCTGCGAATTGGGCGGCGAGTTGCTCCGGCCAACCAGAATTTACGTCAAGCCCGTGCTCGCCGCGCTTGAGGCCGCGGAGATCCACGGCATAAGCCACATCACCGGCGGCGGTTTCTATGAAAACATTCCCCGCTGCCTGCCGGATGGGCTGAGAGCAAGGATCGACAAGGCGTCACTCTGGATCCCCCCCATCTTCCGCATGATTCAACGTGTTGGCAGCATACCCGAGCGGGATATGTTCAACACCTTCAACATGGGCACCGGAATGGTGCTGGTAGTGGCTAAGGAGGATGCGGACAAGGCAATAGCTGCCATAAAGGACAAGGGCATGGGCACCCGTGTCATAGGAGAGGTTGTCGCGGGGGAGAAAGGCGTCGAGCTATGCTGAAAACGAAGATAGCCGTCCTCGTCTCCGGCGGCGGGACGAACCTGCAGGCGCTCATTGACGCGCAGAAAAGCGGCGCGCTGCATTCCGGTGAGATAGTGCTGGTCGTCTCCGGCGTGGAGGGGGCCTATGCCCTCACGCGCGCGGAAAACGCGGGCATTCCCACCGCCGTGTGCAGCCGCAAAAAGCTGGGCTCGCAGGAGGCGTTTGAGGCCGCGATATGCCGCGAGGCGGATGCCGCCGGCGCGCAGCTTATCGTGCTGGCGGGCTTTATGAGCATACTCACCGAAAGCTTTACCCGCAAATACGAAAACCGCATGATCAACATCCACCCGTCGCTGATCCCCTCCTTTTGCGGCAAGGGCTTTTACGGCCTGCGCGTGCATGAAGCCGCGCTTGAATACGGCGTGAAGGTCACGGGCGCGACGGTGCATTTTGTAAACGAGATACCCGACGGCGGCAGAATAATACTGCAAAAGGCGGTGGACATCCTGCCGGAGGACACGCCCGAGAGCTTGCAGCGCCGGGTAATGGAGCAGGCCGAGTGGGTCATTCTGCCGCAGGCGGCGGAGCTTGTCTCGGCGAAGATAGTGCAGGAAGGAGTTTGAGATGGACGTATACGAGGCCAAAACCATTACGCAGAGCGTGAGCGGAAACCCCTATCCGGGCCGGGGAATAATCCTGGGCCTGACGGCGGACGGCAAAAAAAGCGCGCTGGCCTATTTCATCATGGGCCGCAGCGAAAACAGCCGCAACCGCGTCTTTACCGAAACCCCCGACGGCATAAAGACCGAGGCCTTTGACCCGTCGAAGCTTGCCGACCCCAGCCTTATAATCTACCACCCCGTCCGCTTCCTCGGACGCGGCGTCATCGTCACAAACGGTGACCAGACCGACACAGTACGCGAATATCTTGAGCGCGGGCTGACCTTTGACCAGGCGCTGTCCACGCGCGAGTTCGAGCCCGACGGCCCGAACTGGACGCCGCGCATCTCCGGTCTGCTCTCGCCCGATGGGAGCTATAAGCTGTCCATTTTGAAGAGCGCCGACGCCGAGGGCACGGTCTGCGCGCGCTATACCTTCGCCTACCCCGGCATAAAGGGCGTGGGGCATTTCATCCATACCTACCTGACCGACGGCGCCCCCATCCCCACCTTCACCGGCGAGCCGGAGCGCGTGAGCATACCGGACAGCATCGACGGGATGACAAACGAGCTGTGGAATAACCTCGACGAAAACAACAAAATCTCCCTCTACGTGCTGTACACCGACCTCGCCACGGGCGTGCGTGAGTACAGGCTGATAAACAAAAACCGGTGACAGGAGGCGCGGAAAATGAAAAAGCTTGAACTGAAATACGGCTGCAACCCCAACCAGAAGCCGGCGGGAATATTCGTAAACGACGGGCGCGAGCTGCCCGTGCAGGTGCGGAGCGGCAAGCCGGGTTATATAAACTTCATGGACGCGCTCAATTCCTGGCAGCTTGTGCGCGAGCTCAGGCAGGCAACCGGCCTGCCCAGCGCGGCGTCCTTCAAGCACGTCTCCCCGGCGGGAGCGTCTGTCGGCGCGCCGCTGACAGACGTTGACCGGGCCATATACTTTGTCGAGCCCGACGCGGAGCTGAGCCCCATCGCATGCGCCTACATCCGCGCGCGCGGGGCCGACCGGCTCTGCTCCTACGGCGACTGGGCCGCGCTGAGCGACACCTGCGACGCGGCAACGGCGCTGTACCTCAGGGATGAGGTCTCCGACGGCATAATCGCTCCCGGCTACACGACCGAGGCGCTGGAAATACTCAAAAGCAAGAAAAAGGGCAACTATAACGTCGTTCAGATAGATCCCGGCTACGTTCCTGCTCCCCAGGAGCACAAGGATGTTTTCGGCATAACCTTTGAGCAGGGACGCAATAATTTCGAAATTAACCGCGCTCTGCTGGAAAACATCGTAACCGAGAACAAAACCCTGCCTGACGCCGCGGCAACAGACATGATAGTCTCGCTCATCACACTCAAATACACCCAGTCCAACTCCGTGTGCTACGTCAAGGACGGACAGGCCGTCGGCGTGGGCGCGGGGCAGCAGAGCCGCATCCACTGTACACGCCTTGCCGGAAACAAGGCCGACAACTGGTTCCTGCGCCGCCATCCGAAGGTGCTTGGCCTTCAGTTTATCGACGGCATACGCCGCCCTGACCGCGACAACGCCATTGACGTTTACACCTCCGACGAGTACGAGGACGTGCTTCGTGACGGCGAGTGGCAGCGCGTTTTCAAGGAAAAGCCCGAGCCCCTGACAGCCCGGGAGAAAAAGGACTGGATCGCCACCCAGAGCGGCCTCACGGTTGGCAGTGACGCCTTCTTCCCATTCGGCGACAACGTCGAGCGCGCGAGAAAGTCCGGCGCTGCGTACATCGTACAGCCCGGCGGCAGCATACGCGACGACAACGTCATCGAGACCTGCAACAAGTACGGGATAGTCATGGCCTTCACCGGCATGAGACTGTTCCACCATTGAGGAGGCGCGGTATATGAAAATAGCGGTGATAGGCGGCGGCGGACGCGAGCACGCCATAATAAAAAAGCTTCTGGAAAACAGGGAAATTGAGAAAATCTACGCCCTGCCCGGCAACGGCGGCATAGCCGCCGACGCCGAGTGTGTGAACATCGCGGCAACGGATTTGGACGGCATTGTCAGCTTCGCCAAGGCCAATGCGGTGGACTTCGCCGTCGTAGCCCCCGACGACCCGCTGGTGCTCGGCGCGGTGGACGCGCTGGAAGCGGCGGGCGTGCCCTGCTTCGGGCCGGAGAAAAAGGCCGCGATAATCGAGGGCAGCAAGGTCTTTTCCAAAAACCTGATGAAGAAATACGGCATCCCCACGGCCCGGTACGAGGTGTTCGCCGACCCCGCCGCGGCCCTGGCGTATCTTGAAAACGCGAAAATGCCCGCCGTAATAAAGGCCGACGGCCTGGCTCTTGGCAAGGGCGTTATAATCGCGCAGAACCACGACGAGGCGCGCGAGGCCGTGAAAACCATCATGGAGGACCGCAAGTTCGGCGACAGCGGAAGCCAGGTGGTCGTGGAGGAATTTCTGACCGGCCCCGAGGTGTCGGTGCTGTCCTTTACCGACGGCAAAACCGTCGTGCCCATGGTCTCGTCCATGGACCACAAGCGCGCGCGCGACAACGACGAGGGCCTGAACACAGGCGGCATGGGCACCATAGCACCCAACCCGTACTACACGCCGGAGATCGCCCAGCGCTGCATGGAGGAAATTTTCCTGCCCACCGTTAATGCCATGAACACCGAGGGCAGAAGCTTCAAAGGCTGCCTCTACTTCGGCCTGATGCTCACGCCCGACGGGCCGAAGGTCATCGAGTACAACTGCCGCTTCGGCGACCCCGAGACACAGGTGGTGCTGCCGCTTCTGGAAAGCGACCTGATGACCATAATGCGCGCCTGCCACGATGGTACGCTTGCCCAGACACCCGTCGAATTCTCCGACGGCGCGGCCTGCTGCGTCGTTCTGGCCTCCGACGGCTATCCCGAGCACTACGAAAAGGGCTTTGAGATAAGCACGGACGCGGGAATTGACGCGGATGTGTTCATAGCCGGGGCCAAGCTGAGTGATGGCAAGCTCCTGACAAACGGCGGGCGCGTTCTGGGCGTGACCGCCACGGCGGAGGACCTGCCCGCCGCGGTAAAGAAGGCCTATGAGCAGGCGGAAAAAGTGCATTTCGGCAACGCTTACTGCAGGCGCGACATAGGACAGAGGGCGCTTGCGGCCCTGAAATAAGCGCGGAGGAACACTGTTATGGTATACAGAGTTTACGTTGAAAAAAAAGGCGAGCTGGCGCACGGGGCCCGCGGGCTGTGCGGGGATGTGCGCAGCTTCCTGGGCATAAAGCAGCTTGACGCGCTGCGGCTTTTCAACCGCTACGACCTCGAAGGCATCGCTCCGGAGCTTTTTGACTACGCGGTGAAAACCGTGCTGTCCGAGCCGCAGCTTGACACGGTCAGCGACGGACTGCCGTCAGACGCAAACGCGGTGTTCGCCGTGGAGTACCTGCCGGGGCAGTACGACCAGCGCGCGGACTCAGCCGCCCAGTGCATACAGATAATCTCCCAGGGCGAGAAGCCCGCCGTGCGCACGGCAAAGGTCTACGCACTCTACGGCGCGCTGACGGCGGAGCAGGTCGACGCGGTGAAGAAATACGTCATCAACCCCGTGGACAGCAGGGAAGCCTCGCTGGAAAAGCCCGAGACACTCACGCCCGAATATGCCGCGCCCGAGACGGTGGAGACACTTGACGGCTTCACGGCTCTGGACGAGGCGGGACTTGAAAAGTTCATCGCCCAGCGCGGGCTTGCCATGGACCTCGGCGACGCGGGCTGCTGCCGCGATTATTTTAAATGCGAGGGCCGCGAGCCGACCATAACCGAAATAAAAATGATCGACACCTACTGGTCCGACCACTGCCGCCACACCACCTTCAACACGATTATCGACGGCGTGGAGTTTGCCGACCCTCTGCTTCAAAGCGCCTATGACGACTACCTCGCCGTACGCGCCGAATTGGGCCGCACCAGGCCGGTGACGCTCATGGATCTCGGTACCATCGCGGCGAAGTACCTGAAAAAGCAGGGGCTTCTGGACAAGCTCGACGAGTCCGAGGAGATAAACGCCTGCACGGTGAAGATAAAAATCAAGGTTGACGGGCAGGACGAGGACTACCTTCTGCTGTTCAAGAACGAGACCCACAACCACCCCACGGAGATCGAGCCCTTCGGCGGCGC
>JAMPGF010000066.1 GCA_023664105.1 Butyricicoccus sp.
AAATTGCACAAGCCTTAAAACCTTCGCCTTTGCACCTGACAGTGCTCTTGCAAAGACGTATTCTACGCTTGACAGGCTCGACCTCATACTCCACGGCGCGCACGACCTTGAGGAAATAGTCAACTGCCCCTGTGACGAGCTTACACGGGCGGTGGAGGCAAATGAAGCCGTATTGAGCGGCTGGATAAATCCGGGCAAGTACGTTACAAAGCAGAGCGAGCGTATAACCGCGCTGTCAAATCAGATATGCGCGGGCATAGACAGCGACTACGGCAAAGCCAAGGCCGTTTTCGACTGGCTTACGGAGAATATAGCCTACGACTACGAGTATTATTATCGCCGCAAGAGCACGGTTGCGGCATACCCAGAGGAGGTGCTTGACAGCAGGCTGGCTGTATGCGCCGGTTACTCGCGGCTTGCACAGGCTTTGCTGAACGCGCAGGGTATACCGGCATTGTACATAACAGGCTATACCAAAGAGCGCCACGCATGGAACGCCGCCTTTACGGACGGGCGGTGGATATACATGGATTCCACATGGGGGCGTCCGGGCAGGCTGGACGATGATACGATGGAGAGTGTCGATGACGGGAGTGCATACGACCCGAACTGGTTTGACCCGACGGTGTTTGCGCTTTCTCTCAGCCACACGAGCCATATGGGAGGGGAGTTTAACGCCTCCGCAGACGACACGCCGTCCGAGTGGGCGCAGGGCGAGGTATGGGAGGCGATATGCTCCAAGCTGGCCCCGAACGATTTGCAGTCCGCCTACCGGAAAGGCATTACACGCGAGGAATTTTGCCGCCTTATGGTGGCGCTTGTAGAGCAGAAAACGGAGCAGAGCGTTTCCGCGTATATATCCTCAAAGGGCCTGGCAGCCTCCGACCCCTTCACCGACACGGACAGCGCCGAGGTAACAGCGGCGTACACGCTGGGTATCGTCAACGGCAGGAGCGCCGACAGCTTTGACCCGAACGGGGCTATCTCCCGTCAGGAGGCCGCGGCCATGCTCACGCGCACAGCGAGGCTTTTCGGCATCACGTCCGGCGCGGGCGTGAGCTTTGCCGACGCGGGAGAGTTTGCGTCATGGGCGAGTGAGAGCATAGCGTTTATTTCCGGCGTGACCGACCCCGTCACCGGCGGCAGGGTAATGAACGGCACAGGCAACGGCAATTTCTCCGCGTGGGACGGTTACACGCGCGAGCAGGCCATTTTGACCGCGCTGCGGCTTTTCCACTGTGCGTGAGATACGATAAAGCAGGGCACTGTTGAAGTGTCCTGCTTTTGCTTTTATAGGGCTTTGAAGTGTACTTTTCAAGCTGCGCTTTGTCTGAGTAGCACCCTCCCGTCACGCCGTCAAGGACTGCAAAAAGATTTTCGGTTTGAGTAAGAGCCGAAAATCTTTTTTCGCAAGCGGCTTTGCAGCCGTCCTTGACAGCGTGCCGTGAGCGTGCTTCCTCCGTACTAAGCGAAGCAAGCGAGCAGCTTGCTCCGCAATCTATTTATTATGGAGGGACACAGACTATGAAAGAAACAGTAAAGACCAGCAGGACGGCGGGATACCTTGAGAAGATTTTTAGAGTTTTGAACGCCCACTATTTTGACGGGGAGCTTGAGGAACCCGTTATAACCATTCAGAGCACGCCGAGGGCATACGGTCATGTCACCGTTGCTAAGTCTTGGAGCCGGGCAGACGGTGAGAAACGGCACGAGCTGAACATTGGAGCCGGAACACTTGACCGCCCGATTGAAAATGTTGTGTCTACGCTTTTACATGAGTGCTGTCACTTGTATAATTTACAGCGCGGCATACAAGATTGCAGCCGGGGCGGGACGTATCACAACAAGCGTTTCAAGCAGACTGCCGAGAGCCGTGACTTGATTATAAGCTATGACAGCCGCATCGGATGGAGCGTCACGGAGCCGTCAGACGCTTTAATTGAGTTTATAATATCTCAGGGCTGGGAGGACATACACATGAGCAGGAACGACGGTTACACAGCGCGAGGGATAGGCAAGGGCGCGGGAGCGTCGGGAGGCAACACAGCACCGACAGTAACGCCTAAGCCGAGCAGCACAAGGAAGCTGATTTGCCCTTGCTGCGGGCAGAGTGTGAGAGCGACGCGGGCGGTAAATATTATTTGCGGGGATTGCTTTTTACCGATGGTGCAGGTATAAGAGGAAAACGCCTATGGATTTTACTCCATAGGCGTCTTGTTGCATTAAGGCAACTCTCAGAGCCGTTGAGTTATCCACTTTTAGAAAAAGAAGTAATCACTGAATTTCCTTTTCGATAACAGTAGTTGTAATAGCTCCGCCATTTTCGATGTCGATGAAGATATTAGCCAGCTCGTACTCTGCGGGTATTTTCTTGGCCTCAAATATAGCTTCCTCGTCAGGCTCTTCACCGTTCAGCCAGTCGGCGCGCTCTCTCTTTGACAGGCGTCTGCTGAGAACGAGATTATCGCAAAAAACCAGTTGAATAGCCGCGGGCATATTCATTGCAAATTCACCTCCTTCCTTAGCTTGTCCGTTGGTGCGTGGCCTTTGCACCATTTGTTGTGTGACATGTCTTGTACGATTATGATAGAGCATTGCGTTTGCCTATAAGCAAACTTAACTGTCTATCGTGATACTGATTATACAGTATATGTACGCTAACTGCCGATTTCTTTCCCAATTTGCGTAGACTTTCCAGTTGAGAAACTGTGGGGCTTGCTTTTTGCCGATGATTACGGTATAATAAAAGCCGTCTACGGAGGTTTGATTCGTAGGCGGCTTTTGAAATGCACGTTTCAAAACAATAATGGCAGGGATAAAATAAGGGCAGTATATCCTGCGCGGCGTATAAAAAGTTTCCCTTATTTTTTCCCTTACAGTATCGGTAAAAGACGGTATTAGCTGGTAAGAGGCGGTAAATTGAAAGCCCGCAAAGCATTGAAAACATGACATTTTGTGACGGATTAGAAATTTTCGGGACGGTGCCGCTGCTATTCAAGTCCCGCCTCGCGCACCAGCTTATGAAAAAGCCCCGCGGCTTGAAGTCCGCGGGGCTTTTCTCTTGTGTTTTTCCGCGCCTGGCGGCGAGCCTGTCCACCCTATGTGGTATAAGTTGAATAAAATTCAAATATGCCGACTATATCTTGTGATTGCATTTTCGGGAAAAAGCGCATATAATTAAAGTGCGGAGTGATCCGCGGTGTGAAAATATGCAACAGCCATGGTTTTCACTCCTTTCCTAAGCGGACAGCCCGAGCCGTAAATCGGGACCGGAAAAAGCGGATAGTCTGTGCCGTAAGTCAGACCATAAAAAAGCGGAAACCCTTTGCCGTAAGTAAGGGCCTGAAAAGGGGAATAGGTATTACCTATTCCCTTTTTCCGTGTGGGGGATATATATGGAGACATTAAAGCTGTACCGGATATCTGATAAATATATCCGTTTTCTCAAAAGCCGCGATTCACGGGTCCAGGACAACAAGGACCGCCGCAGGCCATACGTCGGCGTTGTGCTTCTTGTGGGGGAATTCCGCTATTTCGTCCCTATGGAATCCCCCAAGCCAAACCACGCCTATATCAAGCCCGGACACCATATCATGAAGCTTGACGACGGCAAGCTTGGCCTTCTCGGCTTCAACAACATGATCCCCGTACACGATTCCGCCGTTATCAATTTTAATATCGACGACGAGCCGGACGCAAAGTACGCCGAGCTGCTCAGGCGGCAGGTTACATACATCAACCGCCGCAAAGCCGATGTCCTCGACCACGCTAACCGCACCTATTACGGCGTTGTAAGCAAAAAGACCGCTTTCCTTCTGAAGATATGCTGTGATTTCAAGAAGCTTGAGCGCGCCTGCAAGAAATATGACCCCTCCCGCAGCAGGGAGTCCGCCACCTGACCGGCCCTCTGCTCTCTTTTTCCTTTCATCATCAAAAGAAGGTACACAATGAATGATTTGAAAAAAATCGTTGTCCTGATAGATTCCGACAACACGCAGTTTTCCAAAATTGCCGACGTACTGAGCGAAATTTCGACCTATGGCCGCATTGTGGTCAAGCGGGCCTACGGGAATTGGCGAAAGGACGCGCTGAAAAACTGGGAGCCTGAAATAAAACGCCTGGCAATCAAGGCCGTACAGCAGTTTGACTATGTCACCGGCAAGAACGCCACGGACATGGCGCTGGTCATCGACACCCTTGAGCTGCTGCACACGAATAATTACGATGCGTTCGTCATCGTCTCGAGCGACAGCGACTACACCCCTCTGGCGATGAAGCTGCACGAGTCCGGCGTGTATGTCATGGGCGTCGGCGTGAGGACAACGCCGGAGTCCTTCAGAAACGCCTGCGACGAGTTCCTGTTCCTGGAGAACATCTCCGCCGACGCGCGCAAGGCTCCGGACGAACCCGGCCCCGCCGCCGCGCAAAAGGCCCCCGCCGGGGCGGCATCCCGGGCTCCCGGGGCCCCTGACGACATAGAGGAGATACACGCCCTGCTGAGAAAGGCCTACGACACCTACCAGGACGACGACGGCTATGTCCACGCGGGCGCGGCCGGGAGCTTCCTCCGTCGGACGAAGCCCGACTTCGACAGCCGCACCTACGGCTACACGAAGCTGACTCAGTTCCTGGCGGCGTTTCCGAACAGATACGAGATAAAGCGGCAGCACGGCAAAAACTCCGCGACCGTCGTGCTGTACAAATGCCTCCGCGGCGGGAAAAAGAGCTGACGCCTTAAAAATGCCGAAAAGGAATAACATGTAATGCTTCCTCTACATTTAGAGCTTATCGCGAAATTAGGCGTGTGCAGATCGCGCGGCAGATTTTGTGCCGGGCAAGGCGATTTGGCGCTGGAAGGCTTTGTGTCTTTCAAGCCAAAGCAACGCCGCACAGCGGAAAACATGCAAGCAAGATGTGCGCGGATTATTTCGGGATATGCTCTAAGAACGACAGGGGAGTTCCGCGGCGTGCGCGCCGCGGCCAGGGGCTCTGCCCCTGGGCCCCGCAGCCTTTGAAAAGGTTGACGAAACTTTTTATTCTTGGACACGCTCAGTCCCCGGACACAGCCAGAGAGTACAGCTCGTTTTTGGAAAACCCCGTTTCGGCGGCGGCCTTTTTTGCGGCTTCCTTCAGGCTCAGGCCAGCGGCGCGGTAGTCGCGCACGAGGGCGACGGCCTCCTCTCGCGTCGCGGCGGGCCCCACGGGCTCGGGCGCGCCGCGCAGGACTATCACGTATTCGCCGCGCGGGGGCGTCTGCTCATAGAGCCTGAGCGCGCCGGAGACGGTGGTGCGGATTATCTCCTCGTGCATCTTAGTCAGCTCGCGGCACAGGGCGATGTCCCGGTCGCCGAAGTTGTCCAGGAAGTCGCCGAGGGTGCGCAGGAGCTTGTGCGGGGCCTCGTAGAAAATCATGGTGCGGCGCTCACCGCGCAGCTGCTCAAGGTGCTCGCGGCGGCTTTTGGAGGCGGTGGAGAGAAAGCCCTCGAAGCAAAAACGCTGAGTCGGCAGGCCCGAGACAGCCAGCGCCGTGGCGAGGGCGCAGGGCCCCGGCGCGCAGCTGACCGTCACGCCGTGCTCGGCGCAGCGGCGCACGATGTCCTCGCCGGGGTCGGAGATGGCGGGCATACCCGCGTCGGACACCAGCGCGCAGCTCTCGCCCGCGAGCAGCCGGGCAAGCAGCTTTTCGCCCATCTCGGCCCGGTTGTGCTCGAAGTAGCAGATGAGCGGTTTTTTAATCTCAAAATGGTTGAGCAGCTTGAGCGTGACGCGCGTGTCCTCCGCGGCGATGAAGTCCACCAGCCGCAGCACCTCCTGCGCCCGCGGGCTGAAATCGCCCAGATTGCCAATGGGCGTGCCCACAAGATATAGAGTTCCCACCATGTTTTTACACCCCGTAGCGGATCAAAAATCCAAAAATGATTATCACCAGGACGCTGCCGATGCGGATACCCTTTTTCAATTCGCCACGGTCCCGCCAATTCGCGGCTTCCGGCCATACGGGATTCAGCAAAAAGAGCAGCCCGATGACGCTCCAGCCGATATTATGGAGTATTCCCAGCTTAAAAACCTGAGCAAGCGCAAAAAAGCATATGACAATAGCCAAGGAAATGCGGATCTGCACTTTGAACGATAATTTTTCCATGAAAATCTGCTCCTTCCGTCAGTTTCTGTGATAAATTCCCCTAACCTCGGACGAATCGTTCCCCGCGCCGTCGGTGAGGATGAGCGGCAGCTCGACGGCGAGCGAGGGCTTGCCGCCGCGGCGGGCCTCGATAAGCGCCAGGTTCGGCGCGGCGCCTTCCTTGTACTGCACCAGGCGCAGCCGCTTAGGCTCAAGGCCATTGGCGGTCATGGTGCAGAAGATCTCCGACAGGCGCTCCGGGCGGTGCACCAGCGCGAAGCTGCCGCCCCAGCGGCAGAGGTATTTTGCCGCTGCGCACAGGTCAACCAGGGTGCAGAAGCGCTCATCCCGCGCCGCCGCGCGGCCCGGCTCGGGCGCGGTGTGGCCGCTGTTTTCGGCGAAGTAGGGCGGATTGGATATGACCAGGTCGAAGCTCCCCGCAGGAAAAAGCGCGCGGTGCTGGCGCAGGTCGGCGCAGAGTATGCCGTCGGCATCGAAGCCGTTTTCACGCATATTTTCCCGGCACAGCTTCGCCGCCTCCGGCTGAAGCTCCACACCGCATATCCGCGCCGAAGGCCGCGCCGCGCTCAGCAGCACCGTCAGCACGCCCGCGCCGCAACCCAGGTCGACAATATTATCTGCGCGGATGCCACGCGCGAACGCGGCGAGGAGCACCGAGTCCGTAGACAGCCGGAATCCCCCCTGCCGAAAGCGCGGCCCTCCGGGCCAAAGCTCGTCAAATCCCTCCATGACCCCTCCATTTGCCATCGCGCCAACGGCGCTATATCCGGCAGCCCTTGGCGGCTTCGCCGCCTTAGGGCTGCCGGATCCCCTTTGGGGAAAAAGCTCTTGGAGCTTTTTCCCCAAAGGGTCCTCCAATTTGAATCTTGCATCAAAAGGAATAAAGGGGCGGCCTGGGCCGCCCCTTTATTCCTTTTGATGTAGCTTAGCCTCACTCGGCAGCGATAGCGCCGACAGGACATGCGTCCTCGCAGGAGCCGCAGTCAACGCAGGCATCGGAAACGGCGTAACGGCCCAGGCCGTCGTCCATGGCGATGGCGCCGACAGGACAAGTATCAGCGCAGGTTCCGCAGGCAACACAAGTGTCATTGATCACATGCATGGTAGTATCCTCCTTTATATTTTCCCCTCTCGGGGGAACATTTCGTTTTTATTTTAGCATATAATTTCCGATTGTCAAATTCAAATTGCGACCAAATCAGACATTTCTTGATTATGGGACGAAAAAACGAGAAAAACTTTGAAAAAGTGAGCATTCGCGAGCTGTATTGAGGCGCTCGGCCGTCATTGGTCAGGAAAGATCAAAATCGAAATTGATAATTTGACCTTTCCTGACTATTATAAAAGCATAAAGGTCAGGGAAAGTCAAAAACATTCCCGGTACGAGAGGTGAGGAAATGGCAACCAGCGATTTGATAGCCAGCTTTATTCTTCAGGCGATTGAGAACGCGAACGGCCCGGCGGAGCTCCGGCGCTCGGCGCTGGCGGAGATGTTCTCCTGCGCGCCCAGCCAGATAAACTATGTCATCTCCACGCGCTTTTCCCCCGAGCGGGGCTACATCGTGGAAAGCCGGCGCGGCGGCGGGGGCTACATCCGCATAAGCCGCGTGCGCCAGAGCCCGCGCGAGCTGGTCATGCACACGGTAAACTCCGTGGGAAGCAGCCTCGACCTCGCCACTGCCGCGGCCTTCGTTTCAAACATTTACGAAACGGGTATCATAGATAAGTCCGCCGCGCGGCTTATCCTCGCCGCCGTGGGCGACCGCGCCCTGCGCCCCATAGCCCCCGCCGACCGCGATACGGTAAGGGCGTCGATTTTCAAGCAGTTGATGATCAATTTGATTTGTGAGTGATACAGGTTATGCTGTGGAAAGGAAGGTAATACCATGAGATGCAGCAGATGCGGGAATAACGAGGCTGTGTTTTTTTACAGCACTGACATAAACGGGATGAAAACCCAGGGCTGCCTGTGCGCCGACTGCGCGCGGGCGGAGGGGCTGACGGACATGGGCTTCGGCTCCTTCGGCGGGTTTTTTGGCGATTTTCTGGCCCCGGAGCGGGCGCTGCTGCGCTCTTTCGGCAGCTTCGGCGCTCCGGTGAGAGGTATAATGGCCCCGTCGATGGTCATGCCGGCGGCTTACGCGCCCTGCGAGGAGACGGAAAGCCGCATACCCGCCGACGCGGGGGAGGACATACGCCGCCGCCGCGAGCTGGGCGCGCTGCGCGAGCAGCTTGCCGCCGCCGTGCAGGCGGAGGATTACGAAAAGGCCGCGGAGCTTCGCAATAAGCTCCGGGACATGGAGAGAGACAACTGAACGTCCATAAGGAGATGAGCAAATGAGAAATTCCGACAGATTCACAGAGCGCGCCGAGGCCGTCATAAGAAACGCGCAGCTTGCCGCGCGCGAGATGGGCCACAGCTACGTCGGCAGCGAGCATATCCTGCTGGGCATAGCCCGCGAGGGCGGGGGACAGGGCGCGCGGATACTGCGCGAGTCCGGCCTGACAGACAGCCTCCTGACCGAGCTTATCGAAAAATTCGTAGGCCGCGGCGACAAGGGCTCCCCGGCCCAGGGGCTGACCCCCCGGGCAAAGCGGGTTATCGAGCTGGCGATCGGCGACGCCGGGCGGCTGGGCCACAGCTTCGTGGGCACCGAGCACCTGCTCATGGGCATACTGCGCGAGCCGGACAGCACGGCGGCGCGGATAATCACCAGCACGGGCATCGACCTCAACCGCATGTATACGGACATACTGTCCACCTTCGGCGGCGCGGCGGTGAGAAACGCCCAGCGCCAGACCGCCGCCGCGACGGCGGCTCCGCGCTCCAACGTTCGCCACGCCGACACCAAGACGCTTGACCAGTTCTCCCGCGACCTGACCGACCTGGCGGGCAAGGGCAAGCTCGACCCTGTGATAGGCCGCGATAAGGAGATACACCGCGTTATCCAGATACTCTCCCGCCGGAGCAAGAATAACCCCGTGCTCATCGGCGAGCCCGGCGTGGGCAAGACCGCGATTGCCGAGGGGCTGGCCCAGCGCGTGTCCATCGGCGACGTGCCGGAGGACCTGCGCGGCAAGCGCGTGGTGTCGCTGGACCTGACCTCCATGCTCGCGGGCACGAAGTACCGGGGCGATTTTGAGGACAGGGTGAAAAACGTGCTCAAGGAGGTGCAGCGCGCCGGGGACGTGGTGCTGTTCATCGACGAGCTGCACACAATCATGGGCGCGGGCGCGGCTGAGGGCGCCATCGACGCGGCGAACATCCTCAAGCCGGCTCTCTCGCGCGGCGAGGTTCAAATTATCGGCGCGACCACCCTCGACGAGTACCGCAAGCATATCGAAAAGGATGCCGCGCTCGAGCGCCGCTTCCAGCCCGTCACCGTCGACGAGCCCACGGCGGAGGAGAGCGTCGAGATAATCCGGGGCCTGCGCGACAGGTATGAGGCGCACCACAAGCTGAAAATAAGCGACGAGGCCATCGAGGCCGCCGTGGCCCTGTCCGCGCGATATATTAACGACCGCTATCTGCCCGACAAGGCCATCGACCTGGTCGACGAGGCCGCCAGCGCCGTGCGTATGGAGAAGCTGACCCCGCCGGAGGAGCTCAAGGCCATTGAGGCGCGCATCGCCGCGCTCGCCGGGGAGAAGGAGGCCGCCGTGAAGGCCCAGGACTTCGAGCAGGCCGCGCAGCTGCGTGACCGCGAGAAGGAGCAGCGCGCCGAGCTTGACCGCCTGCGCGGCAAGTGGAGCCAGTCCCAGGACGGGCGGCGCGGCTGCGTCATGGCCGAGGACATCGCCGCGGTGGTGTCCGACTGGACGGGCGTGCCCGTGACGAGCCTGACCGAGAGCGAGAGCGACAGGCTTTTGCACATGGAGGACATACTCCACGGCCGCGTCATCGGGCAGGACGAGGCCGTGAGGGCTGTGTCCCGCGCCATACGCCGGGGCCGCGTGGGGCTCAAGGACCCCAGGCGTCCCATCGGCAGCTTCCTGTTCCTCGGTCCCACGGGCGTGGGCAAGACCGAGCTGTGCAAGGCGCTTGCCGAGGCGGTTTTCGGCGACGAGAACGCCATGATACGCATCGACATGTCCGAATACATGGAAAAGCACACCACAAGCAAGCTCATCGGCTCGCCGCCGGGGTACGTGGGCTACGACGAGGGCGGGCAGCTCACCGAGAAGGTGCGGCGCAAGCCCTACAGCGTCATCCTCTTTGACGAGATCGAGAAGGCGCACGAGGACGTTTTCAACGTCATGCTGCAAATTATGGACGACGGGCGCCTGACCGACAGCCAGGGGCGGCATGTGGACTTCAAGAACACCATCATCGTCATGACCAGCAACGTCGGCGCTCGCAACCTCACCGACGAGCAAAAGCGCCTCGGCTTCGGCAGCGGCGAGGACGCCGACGAGGAAAAGCGCGAGCAGGAGACGAAAAAGCTGATCATGAGCGACTTGAGAAAGACCTTCAAGCCGGAATTTCTCAACCGCATCGACGAGACGATAGTCTTTCGCCGCCTGACGCGCGGGAACATCAGCGGCATCGCGCGCGGCCTGCTTGAGCGCGTGCGCGCTCGCTGCGCGGCTATGGGCGTGGAGCTTGAGGTGAGCGACGCGGCGGTGGAGCT
>JAMPGF010000067.1 GCA_023664105.1 Butyricicoccus sp.
CGTGCGCAGCACGCGGAATTTCAAATTAAAGAATTTAATTTGAAATTAGTATTACGCGCGAGCTTCCTTCCGTCTGCGGCGATTGACGCGGGTGCTTATCCAGGCCGCCGCGCGCTCCTCGACGCGGCAGGCAAGATTGAGAGCGGGCCAGGCCAGCAGCGAGAACACGACCAGTATCAGTGCGCCGGGAAAATCCAGGGCCGAGAGCGTGAACAGCTCGCGCAGAAAGACGGCGCACAGTATGAACAGCACCGTGCACACCGCGATAAGCGCGCGGCGTATCGCGGTCATGGGCTTGCAAAGCCGCACTATCACCAGCAGGCCGACGATGCCCATGACGATGGCGCAGATGGTGGACATCATGTCCTGGCTCAGGTCGAAGGCCACGTAAAACAGCCATACGCCGACGACGAGCACGAAGTCCGTCATCGCCGCCGGAAAGGCACGGCGCATTACGTTGGTGAGAAAGCGCCCCTTGACAAGGCCGTTATTCGGCTCCATGGCGAGCACAAAGCCCGGGAAGCCGATGGTCAGGCTGCTGATAAGGCTCAGCTGCGCGGCGGTGAAGGGATAGGGCATGGTGAAGATTAGCGAGACGATGGCCAGCGCGAAGGAGAAGATGTTTTTCACCAGAAACAGCGTGGCGCTGCGCTCGATGTTGTTTATGACGCGCCGGCCCTCCGCGACCACGGCAGGCATTACGGCGAAGTTCGACTCCAGAAGCACGATGTGCGAGACCTGGCAGGCGACCTCGCTGCCGGAGGCCATGGCCACGGAGCAGTCCGCCGCCTTGAGCGCCAGCACGTCGTTGACGCCGTCGCCAGTCATGGCGACGGTGTGGCCGTTTTTTTTCAGCGCTTTGACGAGCTTGCGCTTCTGGTCGGGGGTGACGCGGCCGAATACCGTGTACTCCTCCGCGGCATGGCGGATGAGCTTGTCGCTGGTGAGGGTGCGCGCGTCGACGTAGCGCTCCGCGTTTTCTATGCCGGCCCGGCGGGCGACCTCGGAGACGGTGACGGGGTTGTCGCCGGAGATGACCTTCACGCGCACGCCCTGGGAGGCAAAGAATTTGAAGGTCTCCGGGGCCTCGGGGCGGATCTTGTTCGACAGCAGGATCAGCGCCAGGGGCATCAGGGCACGGTCAAGGCACTCGTCCGTCAGCGAGCCGTCGTACAGCGCCAGCAGGAGGACGCGGCAGCCGCGGGCGCTGTAGGTCTCGATCACGTCAGCGTATTTGCCGAAATTCTCGCCCAGCAGCAGCTCCGGCGCGCCTAAAAGATAGGTCTCGTCCTCATGGAAGCTCACGCCGCCGTATTTTTTCGCGGAGGTGAAGGGCAGGGTCCCGATAGCGGTCTGGCTGACCTCGCCGGTGAAGTAGCGGCGCAGGGCCGCCATGGTGTCGTTGTCGTCCTGCATGGCGAAGACATAGTCCGCCATTATCATGCGCACGTCGGACATGACGTAGCGTTCCTCGCACAGGAGGTGCACATCCTCGACCATCATCTTGTTTTCGGTTATGGTGCCGGTTTTGTCCACGCAGAGCGTGTCCACGCGCGCGAGTGTCTCGATGCAGCCCATGTCGTGGACGAGGGTCTTTTTGCGCGCAAGGCGCATGATGCTCGCAACAAGGGCCAGGCTGGTGAGCAGGTAGAGCCCCTCGGGGATCATGCCGATCAGCGCCGCCACCGTGGAGATCACGCCGTCTTCAAAGCTGCGGCCCAGCCATTCGACCTCTTTTATGCACATGATGACGCCGAAGGGGATCACGATTATACCTATCCACTTGACAAGCGAGCTGAGCGAGCGCATCATCTCCGACTGGCGGGCCTTTTTGGACTTTTTCGCCTCGAGCGTCAGGCGGTTGGCGTAGGAGTCCTCGCCCACGGCGGTCAGGCGCGCGCAGCACGAGCCGCTGACGATGAAGCTGCCGCTCATGAGCTTGTCGCCGGGGGCTTTCTTTATCTCGTCCGCCTCGCCGGTTATCAGGGCCTCGTTGGTCTGGCAGGTGCCGGAGACGACCTCCGCGTCGGCGTAAATCTGGTTGCCGGTGGTGAAGAACACTATGTCGTCGCGCACCAGCTCGGCGGTGTCAATGACGAAGCGCTGGCCGTTTCGCACGACCGTGCCCTTGGGGGAGTTCAGCAGCGTGAGCTTGTCCAGAGCCTTTTTTGAGCGCAGCTCCTGAACGATGCCGATGGCGGTGTTGAGCAGCACCACGCCCATGAACATGAGATTGTTCCAGCTGCGCACGGCAATGACAAAGGCGGCGAGGATGAAAAAGACGATGTTGAAATAGGTGAATATGTTCCCCAGCACTATCTGGCTGACAGTCTTTGACGGAGGGTCGACGGGCCGGTTTATGTAGCCGAGCGCGGCGCGCGCCTCCACCTGCTCAGTGGTCAGGCCCTGCCCCTCGGCGGCACGGTATACCTCCAGCGGCGGCTTCAGCGAAGCTCTGTTTTTCTTTTGTCCAAGCTGTATTGTCAAGACGCTGCATTCCCTTCAAATCAGGTTATCTTTTCCTATTCTACCACATATTGCACTTTGTGAAACAAAATATTTTATGAATTTTTAGGTAAGATAAGGGTCAGACACGCAATAAATTACCGCCAGCGGGGCTTTTTCCCTTTGGGCGTAATAGGATAAGAATTTTTTGAGTAAAATGTAACTGAAACGTAATATAAATCGACTTTACACAAGCCGAAAATTTGTTATAATATAAGCGTAGGGAAACCATCGGCGGCTTCATTCTACGCTCAAAAAAGGAGGGAATTTTATGGAAGATGTGACACGCAGGTTTACCGCTATCGATACCAAGACCGAAATTAAGGAGATTTTGTCTTCTGTTTACAATTCGCTCCTTATCAAGGGCTATAACCCCATTAACCAGATCGTCGGTTACATCCTGTCTGAAGATCCGACCTACATCACCAACTACAACGGCGCGAGGAGCCTGATCACCCGCCTCGACCGCGACGAGCTGCTCCAGGAGCTGGTGCTCAGCTATCTGGGGAAGTAACAGCAAAAAAAGCATCGCAGATTTCGCGGCGCGCACGCCGCGAATAGAATTAAGGTATTTTCCGGGGACATGCGCCTCGGAAAAATACTTTGCGCGGAGCGGAGCGAAGCCCTCTCAAAATGAAGGACATCTCAACCTCGTTGAGATGTCCTTCATTTTGATCATTACGCGTATGTGTCGATATACTGTCCCTTCGGGAGAGACTGTATATCGGGCAGCATGTTGAGCAGCTCCTGGCCCGCCAGCTCCTGGGTGTCCATCATCTTCCTGGTCACGGACAGGGAGTACTGGGTGGCGAAGGATGCGGCGCTCATGTCCATTGCCATGCCGGCTATGGATTCCATCATAGGGCAGTCCTCCTTTCACGATTGCGTCCAGTCCTTTGATTCGCAATCACGCATACGCTTTGCGATCCCAGGATCAGCGCACGGTTACGTAAGCGCGTTGATCCGGGAGTTTTATAAAAAGTCCTTCGACCTTTTATCGGGTTTATTCCGGCTTCTCCGGCTTCTTGTCCTTGTCCAGCACTCCGCCCAGCAGGTTAAGCAGCTCGGCGGGGGCGGTTTCCTCCATGGCGGAGTCGCGGTTGGCGTTGGCCGCGGTGATGAGCTCGCTGCGGAGTATGGGCACATCGTCAGGCGCGGTTATCGCCAGGCGCACGCGCACGCCGTCCACAGAAACCACGCGCACCGTGATATCCTCGCCAATGACCAGCGATTCCCCGGCCTTGCGCTGCAAAATCAGCATGGCGCGCCCTCCTTTTTGCCGAATGCGGCCAAGGGGTGGCGCATTTCATACCGGTCGGTGTCCAGGATGACCTGGCGCGCGGTGCGGGTGTCGGGGTTTATGGCGACGGGGCACTTGAGGTTTACGGTGCTCTCGGCGACGGGATTTTTCACCACGCACAGCACATAAAACGCAAGCTCCGTGCTCTCGCCCACGCCCAGCCCGGCCAGCTCATTGGCCTGAAGCACAGGCTCATATTCCGGCATGAGGGCGAAGGGGTCCATGGACACAAAGGCCAGCGCGCTGGTCTGCACACTCTGGAAGCAGAGCATGGTTCCTCCGCTGCCCTCGAAGGGGAGCAGGAGGAATTCCTTCTCCTCCTCAAAGCCGAACAGCCCGGCGGGAAAGGTGAGCACGTCCTCGCGCTCATAGTCGATCTCGCCAAAATACTTGGTCTGAAGCTTCACAAAAAACCTCCTGTCACCGGCGCGAATCGGCGGCTGCCGATTTTATCCGCTCAGGCTTCAACGTCAACGGGGGTGTAGTTGGGGTCAGAAGAGGGCGGGACGTAGAGCGGGCCGCCGATGTACTTGATTATTACATCGGGCTGCTGCGTCACGGAAAGCTCGATGTCACCGGGGGTGAACTCGAACTGCGGCTGGTTTACGCGCCAGTCAAAGTTGAGCTTATCCATCTCATAGCGGATCTGCATTTCGCCGGGATCCCAGGTGATCTCCGGGCCGGTGGTGGGCAGGAACTCAAGGCCCACATTCGGTTTGTAGTTTTTCATCTGCGCGTCGGCAGCAAATTGAGTAATCATATCCTGTCCAATCTTGGCGTCGAGCAGCATCTGGCCCTGCTGGGCATAGGTGGCAGTGGCCGTGTAGGAGGCCTGCTGGCCCTGCTGGGCGTACTGCTGCACACTGCGCACGGCTGTGGGTGTGATGGAATTACGGGCTTCAAAGGTGTCGATATTGAGCTTTATCGGACGGCTCTTTATGCTCAGCCCGCCGTCGCCGCGGGAAATCTCAAGGTCGGCTGTGCCGCGGCTGTACTCGATCTTCGCGGGCGTGACCTTCATCTCGATTTCTATGGGGACGGTTTTGATTTCAATTAATGGAATCATAGTCGCAATTTCCGCTCCTCTCTGAATATATGTCCTAAATTATTTTAGCTTAAGTAATCCATGAGGCTCTCCGACAGTATGCTGTTGCCCACCTTAAGGGCGGCATTGTAGCAGTACTGGGCCCAGACGAAGGAGGTTATGGAGTCGGCCATGTCCACGTCCTCGAGGTCGGAGTACTGCTCCTGGAGATTGTAGAAATTCTCCTCAAGCAGGGTTACATTGTTTTTGAGCTTCGTGGTTCCGGCGTCCATGTTGGTGTACGCGGTCTTAAACTCGGAGGAGGCGCGCTCGAGCTTTTTAACAAGGCCGTTAAACTCATCATAGTCGGCTTCGCTCCAGTTCTGGCCGTCCTTCACGCGGCCCGCGATGTCCTTAAGCTTCTGGACAATGGAGTAGATGTTCTTCGGGTCGCCGTCGGCGTCCTTGCCGTAGCCGATGAAGTTCAGGCCCACAAGGGAGGCGTTGTAGCCGCTGGACTCGATGAGGTTGCCGTTCTTATCCTCCTGGAAGCCCAGGCCGATGTCGACAAAATACTTCTCGCCGGCAAGGCGCTCGAGCTTTTTCGCGTCGTCACAGGACTTCTGGTACTGCTCCCGGGTAATGACATCGCTCTCGTCCTTGACGATATAATACTTCGTCTCGCCGTCCTCGCCCGTGACCGTAAACTCTGAGCCGTCGTCGTTCTTGATTGCTTTGTCCTTGATGGCGTTTATCTGCTCCTGAGTCATGGTCTCATAGTTGTCGTTGATGAGGATGTAGTCACCATTTCCGTCTTTGACGGGAGCTCCCGTCGCATCCACGACCACATTCGGCCTCTCGGTCGGGTCAATGTCATTATAGTCCTTCTCGCTGATGGGGTCATACCCGACAATGAAATACTCGCCAGCACCATCCAGCTCATTCTTGCCATTGACCATAATGGGATCAGTTCCGTTACTCGTCGCCTTGACCGGCACCTTCACCAGCTCCGCGTCGGTGGAGAGGTAGCTCGTGCCGTCGGCGGAAACATTGCCATTTTCATCAAGCATTATGTCATCGCCGTCGTCGTCCTTCATGGTCAGGGGCACGGCCGCGTCAACGTCCACGCCGCGGTAGAAGAGCTTGTTCTGTCCGCCCACCTCGCGCACCTCAAAGGGGACGTTGTGGCCGTCGGCCCCGGCGAAGATGAAGTTGTCGCCGTATTTCTGGTTCATGGTCTGGACAATGGTCTCACTCATCTGGTCAAGAGCCTTGGCCAGCTGTTCGCGCGCGTCGCCGGTGGGGTCGTTGAGGGCCTTGAGCGTTGTGGCCTTGATGGTTTTTACCGACGAGCCGTTGTCGGTGTCGATGAGCTCATCCACCGTATCCAGACAGCTCCAGGCGGTCTGGTACTTCTTATAGGTGTCGCTGCAAATGTTGTACTGGCTCTGGGTGGCCATGCGGGATTTGCGCAGCTTGAACGCCTTCGCCGCCGTGGCGGGGTCCTCCGCATAGGAGTTGAAAACGCGCTGGCTGAGCACGGTGTCGCGCGATTTGTTGAGCGCGGTGAACGAGCTCATCAGGTTGCTGCGGTAGCTTTTGAGCACTCCGCCGGTCGTTGCACGGATCATACTGTCAAAACCTCCTTATCCGTTATCTGCCGGCGATGCCGGTGTTATTTATCAGGCGGTCAAGCGCCTCGTCTATCGCGGTCATGAGACGGCAGGCGGCGGAATACGCTTTCTGATACTGCATCATATTCATCGCCTCGTCGTTGAGGTCAACGCCGGACACGCCTTCGCGGCTGCTGTCTATCTCAACGAGGGAGGTGTACTGCGAGCTGAGCTTGATGTTCGTCTTGCGCTGGTCGTTGCCGAGGACGATGTTCATGTTGCTGAACATGTCGTTGAACGAGCCCTCGAACAGCTTCGTGCCGCTGGCGTCCTCAACCATGGAGCGCGGGTCGTAGAGCAGCGACTCGTTGATCATCGTGATCATGTGGTTGACGTTCTCGTTCTGGGTGGTGTTGGGCAGCGGTTCGCCGTTGGCGTCGAGCTCGACGTTCCCGTTCTCGTCGTACACATACTGCGGGTTTTTGCCGAAGAGCTCGACCATTGTCGGGACGATCTTCACCGAGCCGCCGCTCCAGCTCGAGGAGATGGAGATGTTCGCCGCGGTTATGCCCTCGGTATCGTCCGTGTCGCCGTGGTTGCTGAACAGCACGCCCACGCCCTCGGGCTCCTTGGCATGCGCCGCTTTCAGCCATTTGTTCAGATCCGGGACTTTCACAATGTTTCCCTCATCATCGAGCTGCTCAGTATATAAGCCGTTGTTAATAAGATTTTCCTTTTGTTGGTCTGACAAGACCATGCCCTTGCTGACAACCGTACCATCCGCGAAGGTAAGCTCTTCGCCGTCTTCGTTAATATAATTGCCGTCCTCGTTGACCATGAAGCCCTGGTTGAGCTTGTTGTACTGCTCGGCGAAGGTGCGGGCCAGCAGGTCGAAGGACTTCTGGTAATAAGGTATGCCGCGCTTGATCTTGGCGTTTTCGTCCACGTCGGCTATGGTCTCGTTCGTGGCGAACTCGCCATTCTCGGTCAGCAGCTCGCGCGTGGCCTGGAGCGAGCCGTGCAGGTCGTTGTCATCGAGCGTCACGTCGTAGGTGTGCTCGGTGATGACGGTGCACTTCATCCAGCCCTTTTCGCCGGCGATAAAGGTGATCTCGGTCTCGGAGCCGTCCTTGTCCCAGGTGGTTCCGCCGGGCCAACCGGGGGCGTCCACAGGGTCCTCCTTGTCCTTGCCGTCGCGCACAGTCTTCCTATTACTCAATTCGATCCTGGGGTCGTCGGGTGTGAGTGTAAGGTTAGGCTCATTTGCCGGTCCGCCATTTGTGCCGCCAACCACGCCCGGGTTCTGCGCGGTGAAGATTATCGTGCTGCCGTTCGCGCGGACATCGTAGACACCCTCGTATGGGGGCTTTCCGTCCAGCTTGCCCGCGATAAACTTCGCCAGCTTCTCGGGGTTGTTAGCGACGGTACGGCTGATCATATGCACAACAGCATCCGGATCATCGGGATCATCGGGATCTACCACATCTCCGGTGACGTCTCCGATCGTGTAGGTCACACCGCCTATTGTGATCTCCTGTCCGTTCTCCCAGCCCGAGGAGTTTTCGATGGTATACGTATATTTCGCCTTGACGCCGACATTGCCGCCGAGGTTTTCCCAGGTCGTGACAGGCTTTGTCCACTCCTCGCCTCTGGAGTCGTAGAGCTTGCTGATGGTAACGATGTAATTGTCGTTGTCGACCATCGCGGCCTTGTCAATGTCGTCGGTGTATTCGGCCGGATCCTCGGTAACCTTACCGGCCGCGTCGAGCTTAACGTACTTGGGGCTGTCGGGATCATCCGGATCATAAGCGGGATTGAGCGCCACGCCGTATTCTCCGTTTGCAATATACCTCATGCCGGCTTCCCGCGTATCAATACCGCCCTCTTTGTTCTTATTATCCGCCGCGTCCTGGGCATTATAATTCGGGTTTTCGATCGGCAGCTTCTCCGGTATGTCTATCTGCGAGCCGTAAATGCCGTCGATGAGGATGGAGCTGTCGGTCGTCACGTCCGAGTCGGGGTTGTCGTTGGCAAGCGCGATGGTGCAACGCTCGACCTCGAGGCCGCCGCCAAACTCCTCCATGGTGTAGGTGACCTTTATGTGCATGTACTGGGACAGCTCGTCAATCTGGCGGTTGCGCTCGTCGCGCATTTCCAGGGCGTTGTCGCCGTGTATGTCGCTTTCACGGATGGATTCGTTGAGGTTGCGGATGTTGGTGAGGATGCCGTTGACCGTCTTTACGTCCTGGTTGAGGCTGTCGACATAGTCCAGACGCAGGTTTTCAAGCTTCTCGGCGTATTTGTTGAACAGTCCAACGAGCGCGTCCGCGCTGGTGCGGGCGAGGGTGTCGTTATCCTTGCAGGGGTCGGCGCTTATGGCGCGCAGAGAGTCGGCCAGGTCCTGGAGCTGGGCATAGAGCATGCCGTCGCCCTTGCTGTCGCCCTCGCCAAGGCCGACCTCGTCGAGGATGCTTGCCAGCTGCTGCAGGCCGTTGAGCGTCTCGTCATAGTAGCCCACGTCCGCGGAGGTGTTGCGATAGCGGATGTCCAGATACGGGTCGCGTATCTGGTTTATGCCGGTGACCAGCGTGCCGTTGCCGATGTGGTTGTCGTACTGCGAGCGGTACGTGTCATTAGCGCCGGTTTTCAGGCTCACCTGATCCAGCACCTGGCGCGTGTAGCCCGCGGTGTTTATATTGGCAATGTTGTTGCCTGTCAGGCTCAGGCCCTTGTATGCGGCGTATATGCCCAGACGGGCGGTGGTAAAACCATCAAAGGTTCCGACGGTACCCATAAATCTACTCCTTATAAAAACGCTCGCGCTCAGGCGCGGAAATCTGTCTTCATATTCTTCGGCGGTTCGACGCCGGGGGACTGATAGCCGGCCCCGGCCGCGGCGCCGCCGCCGGAGGCGGCGATGACCCGCTCTATTTCATGGAGGTTGACCTCCAGCATGTTCCGCGCGGCGTCCGCGCAGCTGCGGTAAAGGGAATAGCTCTCCCGCACGTCGCCGGCAGTCCGCCTGGCCTCGGTCCGGAGGTCTTCGGGGAATTTCTCCGGCAGCTCGTCAATGCCCGTGCCTTCCAGCCCCAGCTGGGAGACGAGCTTGAGCCGGTGCTGCTCCAAGCCGCGCAGGGTCAGGGTCATGGCCTGCTCCTGCTTGAGCACGGCGTCCAGGCCCATCAGGTCGTCCTCACGCACATGCTCCTGTTTTTGCCGGGCCAGGGCGCTGAGCTGGTCGAGGCTTTCGCCCAGCTCGCGCAGGAGCTTGAGATAGGAAAGGTGAAGCTCGCTCATTCAGCGGCCCTCCCCGAGAAAGAGCATACGCGCCGCGATGGCCATGGGGTCGGGCGTGTACTGTCCCGAGGCGACCTGGGCGCGGAGCGCGGTGATGTCACCGGTCGTCGTGGCGGTGCGCACCTCCTGGGACATGCGGCTTACAAGCTCCATATGGAAGCGGCTGTCCTGGCTCGGCGTGGACAGCGTTACGCTGTCATAGCTGTCGTAGGTGTTGCCGCCTGATACGCTCCTGACACGGGACTTCCTCTCCGTTTTGGGTTCATAGACCTTCGACGGAGCGAGGGGAGATATTGCGCCGTAGCGTGACGGTGTCAGCACAGCTGCTCACATCCTTTCTAAATACATCCAGGCAAGTTGATTTCGTTCACATCATTACACTTACTATATCGGCAAAATCCCTTGGAAAATAAGAAAAAGACGGAAAATTCTTTAGAGAAGCCAAAACTTCAGGCCGCAGGCGGCCTGAAGTTTTGGCTCCGCGCCCAGCCGGGCACGCGTGACTGGTTTTTATATTCTTCGGTTATAATCTCCTGAAATGACTCGTAACCGGAGGTTTTACAATGGAGTTTTACCGCTTTTGCACCTGCGGCGCCGATGAGCTTGCGACGCTGAAGGACTGCGTCGACCGCTGCGGCGCGTCGGGGCGGAGCTATGAGTTCGCCGGCTGCGCCATGCCCGACGGCTGTTCGCCGGAGCGCGCGCGCGTCGGCTTCTGGAAAACCGGCGGGGACTACTGGCTCTACATGCGGCCCGAGGTCAGCTACGGCGGTGGCAGCGCCGCGCTGCGCGATTTCTTCGCCCGGGGCTCTACCCAGCGCTTTCGCAGCTTTGACTCGATGGCAAAGCGCCTGCGCTCGCTCATGTCCGAGCAGAGAGCGCGCGGCGCGCCCGGCGGCTCCGGCTCGCTTTTCGAGCGGCTCCGGCTCGAGCTGGGCTCCCGGG
>JAMPGF010000068.1 GCA_023664105.1 Butyricicoccus sp.
CGGACCTGTACTGCCTGGCCTTTGCCTCGCCGGAGGCGCGGCGCGGCGGCTCGCTGTGGCGGGAGGGCCCCTTTGTGCTGGATCCGGAGGGCTGAAGGGCTTGATTTCAGTGCAGTTTCGATAAATTTTCGTGCCATATTCCCGTCATGTTGCATATTCTTGAGTATTGCAATTTGTGCGATTATAGGATATAATAAGCCGGTCAAAAACAGATGTCCACAAGATGAGGACATCGAAATAACAGGAGGAACAAAAAATGAAAAAGGCAATAGCTCTCGCGCTTGTCCTGGTCATGCTGCTGGCCCTGTGCGCCTGCGGCGGATCGAAGGCCGACGAGACTCCCACCGTCAAGATCGGCGTGTTCGAGCCCCTGTCCGGCGCAAACGGCGCCGGCGGCAAGCAGGAATACCTCGGCATGCAGTATGCCAACTCCGTGACCCCCACCGTTGAGATCAACGGCAAGACCTACAACGTCGAGCTGGTTGTCGCCGACAACGAGTCTGACGACGCCAAGGCACCCACCGCGGCGACCACGCTGGTCTCCGGCGGCGCTTCCGTCGTTCTGGGCTCCTACGGCTCTTCCGTGTCCATAGGCGGCTCGCCTACGTTTGAGGAGGCCGGACTGCCCGTCATCGGCGTGACCTGCACCAACCCTCAGGTCACCGAGGGCAACGACCACTACTTCCGCATCTGCTTCCTTGATCCCTTCCAGGGCACCGTTCTGGCAAACTTCGCCCATGACGAGCTGGGCGCCGAGACCGTGTACTGCCTCGGCCAGCTGGGCAACGACTATGACCAGGGACTTATCAACTACTTCAAGCAGGCCGCCGAGGGCCTCGGCATGACCGTCATCACCGCCGAGTTCCCCGAGAACAACTCCGACTTCACCTCTTACCTCAACAACGCCAAGAGCGAGGGCGCGGACGTTATCTTCGCCCCCTGCTCCATCCAGTACGCCCTGCTCATAGTCGAGCAGGCCGACTCCCTGGGCCTCGACATGCCCCTGCTGGCCGGCGACACCTGGGACTCCAACCAGGTTCTCGGCGCGGCCCAGGGCAAGGGCGTTGAGGTCTATGTCTCCACCTTCTACGCCGAGGGCGGCGACCCCGACTTCGAGTCCGGCATCAAGGAGTGGATCAACTCCAACTCCGAGGCCAAGACCAACAACGGCGGCAACGACATGATCGCGGCTGTCACCGTAATGGGCTACGACGCGTACTACACCGCGCTGGAGGCCATGAAGAAGGCCGGGTCCGTAGACAAGGCCGACATCCTGGCCGCCATGCCCGGCGTGACCTACACCGGCGTGTCCGGCTCCATCGCCTTCGACAGCGTCGGCGACGCCGTGCGCGACACCGCCTACATCAAGCAGGCGAACACCAGCGACAACGTCTGGGACTTCGTCGCCGTCCAGGGCGTAAACTAAAAGCAAGCCTTGCGAAAGGTCGTGGCGGGGCAATAGCCCCGCCATGGCCGCGCTTTATTTTTTACGGCACAGCAAGAGCGCAAGCACGGAACGCATAAATGCGTTTCCTTTCCCCGCAAAGAGCTTGTCCCGAGATTAGGCGTGTGCAGATTGCGCGGCAGATTTTTTGCCGGGCAAGGCGCTTTGACGCAGGAAGGCTTTGTGCCTTTCAAGTCAAAGCAACGCCGCACAGCGGAAAATATGCAAGCAAGATGTGCGCGGATAATCTCGGGATATGCTCTAAATCAAAGGAAGCGGATTTATCCGTTCCGAAATTCTCCCGCAATCAAGTGATAAAAGGAGGACTTTATATGTCCGGATTTCTGGACGCGTACCTGCCGCACATACTCACGGGCATTTCCGTCGGCGGGCAGTACGCCCTTATCGCCATCGGCTACACGATGGTTTACGGCATCCTGCGCCTGATAAACTTCGCCCACGGCGACGTTTTCATGGTGGCGGGCCTCGTCATGATCTATACCACCGCCTCGCTGCCGATGTACATATCCATCCCCATAGTCATCGTGGCGACGGTGCTGCTGGGCTTTATCATCGAGCGCGTGGCCTATAAGCCGCTGCGCAGCGCGCCGCGCATGTCGGTGATGATCTCCGCCATCGGCGTGAGCTACCTGCTGCAAAACTGCGCGCTGTATTTCACCGGGGGCCTGCCCCAGACCTACCCCGCCATACCCTACATCTCCAACTCCGTGACGGTGTTCGGGCAGACCACAAAAATGGTCACGTTCATAACTCCCGTGCTGACGCTGGTGCTGGTAATCGTGCTGGTGCTGCTGATAAAGTACACCAAGATCGGCATGGCTATGCGCGCGGTGTCCAAGGATTTTGAGACAAGCCAGCTCATGGGCATCAAGATAAACTCTGTCATCAGCTTCACCTTCGTCATCGGCTGCTTCCTGGCCGCCATTGGCTCGCTGCTGTACTTCACCAACTACCAGTCGGTCGTGCCGACCTCGGGAGCCATGCCGGGGCTCAAAGCCTTCGTCGCGGCGGTGTTCGGCGGCATAGGCTCCATTCCCGGCGCGGTCATCGGCGCGTTCATCATCGGCATCTGCGAAAACCTCATCAAGGGCGCGGGCTGGACCACCTTCTCCGATGCCTTCACCTTCGTGCTGCTGATAGTCATTCTTCTGGCCAAGCCCACCGGAATTTTCGGCGAGAAGGCCACGGACAAGGTGTGAGGTGAGTGCAATGACGAAAATCGAACAGAAAAAGAGCAGAAAAGGAACGTACATCGCGCTCGGCTGCATCATCGCGCTGTATGTGCTGCTGTTCCTGCTGGACAACGTTTTCCCCTCCAATTCGTTCACGGTCATGCTCATCCCCGTGCTGAGAAAGGGCGCGATATACTCGCTTCTGTGCGTGTCCATGAACCTGCTGAACGGCTTTACGGGCCTGTTTTCCCTGGGGCAGGCGGGATTTATGCTCATCGGCGCGTATGCCTACTCCATATTCACCATCCCCACAGCCGAGCGCCTGTCCGTCTACCAGTATTTTGACGGCGGCGTGGTGCAGTTCTCGTTTTCCGAGGCAATAGGGAATGTGCTGGGGCCGAGCGCGGGCGCGTTCCTGGGCGCGATAATCGCCATCATCCTGGCAGGCTGCGTGGCGGCAATCTTCGCCGCGCTCATCGGCATACCCGTGCTGCGGCTGAAAAGCGACTACCTTGCCATCGCCACGCTGGGCTTCGTGGAGATTATCCGCGCGGTGTTCCAGTGGAACAGCCTGGGCGTTATCACAAACGGCTCGAACCAGCTGCGCAAGTATACCGCTTTCTCCGACATGAAGCTGGCCGTAGGCGGCGCGACTCTGAAGTTTACCACCATCTTTCCCTTCCTCATCGTGATGCTGTCCATACTGGTCATAATCCTGCTGATAAACTCGTCCTACGGCCGCGCCTTCAAGGCCATCCGCGACGACGAGGTGGCAGCGGAGGCGATGGGCATCAACCTGTTCAAGCACAAGATGCTCTCCTTCGTTATCTCCTGCTTCTTCGCCGGCGTGGGCGGCGCGCTGCTGGCCATGTTCCAGACCACCATAAAGGCGCAGTCCTTTACATCGGCAATGACATACGAGATCCTGCTCATGGTTGTCATCGGCGGTATCGGCTCCGTGTCCGGCAGCTGCATCGCGGCGTTTTTGTACATCGCCTGCTCGGAGTGGTGGCTGAGATTTCTCGACAGCAAACAGTTCCTGGGTATCAGCGTGCCCTTCTTCCGCGACGGCTTCCGCAAGGTCGTGTTCTCCGTCGTCATCATGATAATCGTGCTGTTCTTCTCCAGGGGCATCATGGGCGACAGGGAGCTGAGCTTTTCGGGCATCGCGGGGGGAATAAAAAAGCTCGGCGCGAGGTTTAAGAAAAAAGAGGCAAAGGGGGACGCGGGAAATGAGTGAGAATAAGGTGAAAAACGTCCTCCACGTTGAGAATATCACCATGCAGTTCGGCGGCGTTGTCGCGGTGAACAACCTGTCGATCGACATCCCCGAGCACGGCATAACCGCCCTCATCGGCCCCAACGGCGCGGGCAAAACCACCGCCTTCAACTGCATCACCGGAGTGTACCAGCCCACCAACGGCCTGGTTGAATTCATGGGAGAGCCCATGGTGCGAAGCCATCCCACGGGCAAGATGAAAAAGCAGTACAAGGGCGAGAACGCCGAGGCATACCTGGGCAAGAGTATAATTAACCTCACGCCCGACAAAATAACAAAGCTGGGCATCGCGCGCACGTTCCAGAATATCCGCCTGTGGAAGAGCATGACGGTGTTTGAAAACGTGCTGGTGGCAAAGCATATGCGCGCAAAGCAGAACGTCTTTTCCGCAACCTTCCGCGGCAACGCGAAGGAGGAAAAGCGTATGCGCGACGAGACCATGGCCCTGCTGGAAGAGCAGGGGCTGGACAAGGTCAAGGACGAGCTGGCAACCAGCCTGCCATACGGCCTGCAGCGCCGTCTGGAGATCGCCCGCGCGCTGGCAACAGACCCGAAGCTGCTCCTGCTCGACGAGCCCGCCGCCGGCATGAACCCCCAGGAGACCCAGGAGCTGGGCGCGTTCATCAAGGAGGTGCGCGAGAAGTATGACCTCACCGTATTCCTCATCGAGCACCACATGGATCTGGTCATGAGAATCTCGGACTACATTTACGTCATAGACTTCGGCAGCGAGATCGCCCGCGGCGTGCCGAAGGATATTCAGAACAATCAGCGCGTCATTGACGCATATCTGGGGGTGGCCGAGGATGAGTGACGCCATACTGAAAATCAAAGACCTGAAGGTCAACTACGGCGGCATCGAGGCCGTCAAGGGTATCAGCTTTGACGTTCCCGCCGGCGAGATTGTGACGCTTATCGGCGCAAACGGCGCGGGCAAGAGTTCCACCCTGCGCTCCATAGCGGGGCTTGTCAAGCCCCGGGAGGGCAGCATTGAGTTTGAGGGGGAGGATATCTGCGGCAAGGACCCCACGGCGATAGTCACGCGCGGAATTACCATGGTGCCGGAGGGGCGGCGGATTTTCCCGGACCTGACGGTGCTGGAGAATCTGCGCATCGGCGCGTACCTGCGCAAGGACGATCTGACGGAGGACCTCAACTGGGTGTATGAGCTGTTTCCGCGCCTGAAAGAGCGCTCCTGGCAGGCCGGCGGCACGCTCTCCGGCGGCGAGCAGCAGATGCTGGCGGTTGGCCGCGCGCTCATGAGCCGCCCGAAGGTCATCATGATGGATGAGCCCTCCCTGGGGCTTGCGCCGCTGATAGTCAAGGGGATATTTGACATTATCAAGGAGATAAACAAGCAGGGCGTGACGGTTCTGCTCATTGAGCAGAACGCGAACATGGCGCTGAAAACCGCGAATAAGGGCTACGTCATGGAGACGGGCCGCATCACGCTGACCGGCACCGGCGAAGAGCTGCTGGCCAACGACGAGGTGAAGGCGGCGTATCTGGGAACCTGAGAAAGAAAAAGCGGCTGCCGCCCGAAGGGCGGCAGCCGTTTCGCGCTGGGGGTTGAGCCTGTGATTTGGCGGCAAAAAAGCGCCAAATTTTTTGAAAATGGTATTGACAAGCGGCATGATTTTTTGTATAATAACAAAGCTGTTGAAAAGCAGAGCATGTGGCCCAGTAGTTCAGTTGGTTAGAACGCCAGCCTGTCACGCTGGAGGTCGACGGTTCGAGCCCGTTCTGGGTCGCCATTTGCTGCTGTAGCTCAGTAGGTAGAGCGCATCCTTGGTAAGGATGAGGTCGGCAGTTCGAATCTGCCCAGCAGCTCCAGCTAAACCCGTTGTCCCGCAAGGGATAGCGGGTTTTTACTTTTACCTGACGGACTGACTGCTCGGAGAGAAACCCATACAGAAACCCATACCGATGAGTTTTTAAGAATCAATTCATACTATGTCTGGCCAGCTTTTTTCAAGGCATCTCTGAAGATCTGGCTGGCCCGTTTCATGCTTTCCTGGTCTGCGTGGGTATACATGCGGAGAGTAACAGCCTTGTCGCTGTGGCCCAGCTTTTCGGAAACACTGGCGATATCAGCACCATTGGTGATGGCGATGCTGGCGAAGGTGTGACGCAGTTTGTGCGGGTGGAGACCGGGTACACCGCACCGCTTGGAGAACTTCTGCATATATCGGGCTGGGGACTGCGGGTGCATGGGTTCCGGACTGTTCTGCTGGGTAAAGACATAGGTGCTGATGGCTTGGCTTGCCTGCTCCAGCCTGAGCTCCCGTAGCAGGGCGATGATTTCCGGGTCAACGTCTATCGTCCGCACCTTGCCGTTTTTGGGAGTGTCGAGGTAGATGCCCTTCTGCGGAGTGTAGCACAGATTCCCGGCGATGGTGATCGTGTTGGCTTTGAAGTCAATGTCTTTCCAGCGGAGTCCGCAGCACTCGCCCCGGCGGATACCGGTATCGATGAGCAGACGGAGCAGGACACGCCATTTCAGAGGTTCACTCTCCAGTGCAGAAAAGATTCGCTGCACCTCCTCGGTGGTGTATGCCTCCACGTCTTTCTCCTTGAGTTCGCCCTTGCGGGGCTTGGGCCGCTCTACCTTATCCATGGGATTGGTTGTGACCACATCGCTCATGTATGCCATTTTGAACAGGCTGTGCAGGATGGTGTAGACCTTGACGCAGGTAGAGTGGGCCTTGCCCTGGGACTGCATGGACAGGAGCAGGGCGGAGATGTTGGCCGGGGTGATGTCGGGCATTTTCAGGTCGCCGAGAGCGGGATAGATCCAGTGGTTCAGGTTGCCCTGATAGGCACAGCGGCCATTCTCGCTCATGGTCACGGCCTTTGCTGGCATAAAAACTTCTTCGCCAAATTTTTTTAGAGTTTGAATTTTTGCGGCCTCCTGCTTTTGCCGGAGGTCGCTTTCCTGTTTCTCTGCACGGCTGACTACCTTGCCCTCATGGCAGCGGCGTTCAAAATCAGAAGCCTCTTTTTGCAGGGCGCGGTCGATGGCTTTCTGGCTCCAGCCCTCCGGGGGATACCAGCGGGTGGTCAGGTAGGATTTTCCCCGGCCCCGGCTGACGCGAATCTCATAGAATACTTTCCCGTCTTTTGTTGTTCGTTTGCGTGTTGACGCCATAAAATCTCCTTTCCTTTATTCGCGTTGGTAAGGGTGTTCCATAGAGATTCCTCTTTTCCTCTGGTTTTGCGTATCCAGAAATTCTCCGTAGGATACTAATTTTTCTTGGGATTTGGAATCAAGAGAGGATACCAATTCGCCCAATATCCGCATCGTGCGTATTTTTGCAGCCTGTTTTGTTTGGTTGAGCTGGTAGAGTGTCAAAAGTGCAGCACATAAATCAGGCTCCAGGACACCATCATATGCGGGCATTTTCAGCAGAACATATTTCTGGGCCTTGCCTTCGAGAGAAATACCGTCTGAGATCAAAGGGAGAAGCTCACATATTTTGTCCTGACGTTCTGCCTCATTTGCCAGCAGCTCGCCCCAGTCCATCAAATCATCCGGGAGCATGTCTAAAGCATCGGATAGGGGCTTCAACAGATTGGCGGGCATCTCAATAGCGTCGCTCTCATAGCGGTAAATGGTGGCGCGATTCTTTCCAAGCTTGGAGGCCAGCTCATCTACTGTCATGCCGAGCTGCTTTCGACGGGCGCGGATTTTTTCTCCGGTGGTCATGGGGATTCCTCCTGTTTTGTATTAGGGCTTCATTATACCTCAAAAGTCGCAAAAAAGCAATATAAAAATCACGGAATAAATCAGAATTTCAAAATAAGACAAAAATATGTTGACAAAGAAAGCGTGCGGGCGTATAATTCGAATATCGCATATATGCGACACAACGATAATTGGAGCAAAAATGCGAAGAGAGGAGGTGATGCCTACGGCTCCATTTCAGAAAATAGCGGAAGCCTGCAAGACAACAGGACTGTCACAGTATTTCCTGCGGCAAGGGTGCAGGGCTGGCACGGTTCCGCATATCAAAAGCGGAGGTGTATACTACATCAATGTTCCGGCGCTGATTGAAAAGCTGGGCAACAAAGAGCAAAGCAGTTGAACACAGCAGGAAAAATTGAGCGAGAAAGGAGGTTATGCTATTGGACAAAAAAGCAACGGACAAACTGAGGAGAGAGTATCCCGCATTCATTCCCCTTACGGTGGCCGCGAAGCTGTTAGGCGTCTCGCCTCGTCAGCTGTCAAAGCTGGTAGCGGAAAGACGGGAGCCGTTTTGTTACTTGGGCGCCAACATCGGCACACGTCAGCGGTATATCCGCGTCTACACTGAGCGGCTTATCGCCTATCTGAACGGCTGCGACCTGGAGGAGTAAATAAAAACTTTCGTTAAAAAGGGGTGGCGGTTTTACGGGAACACAAGCCCCATTGAATTGAGCGGCAGACTGACAGCTTTGTGAAGCTGCCGGCCTGCCATATTTTTATTTGGAGGAATCAAATGAAATTACATGAAAACCAATTAAAGCTGATACGACATTTGGCGCGGTTCAACCTGTTAGATTACGATAGCTGCTTGGATATGCTGGCAACGCCGGAAATGACAGACCGGGTAGCACTGTCTTACGCTTTCCGGCCGCTGACAAAAAACGGGTATCTTTCCAAGCGCAAAGATGGCAGCGTGTCGATTCTGGCGAAGGGGCGGGCATTGTTCCCGGAGCTCAAACCGTTGATTTCAGCAGGCGGAGGTGTGCAAGCTGTCCAGCGTGTAATAGAGGTTTCCCGCATGGCGGTGCTGATGGAGAGGAACTGGATTCCCGCAGTTTCACAACTACCAAATACGTCGGAGCCAGGGTTTATACCTTCAGCCTGTTGGAGGAACATCGCTCCCGGTATTCTTTCGACTACCCGCTTTGTGGGGATGCTGGTGGCGGGCGGGCAACGATTAGCTGTCTATGACATCGGAGATGGGACAATGGAATGGCAGGTGCGGGCAGAGGGCTCACTGTTTTATACCAAATACGGCAGCTATGAGACGAAGGCTACGGGGATGATCCTGATTTGCCAGAATGGAAAACGCGATAGGGTAGCAAGAAACATTATCCGTCAGACGATGTGGAACCGGCGGCAGCTGTTGTCAGAAAGCTGTCTGGAACGAAATAGACCAACCTGCTGGTCACGTTCCCCGATTAAGCTGCGGGCGCAGTATGAGCATGTTTATTTGACCACGCCGCAAGACTTCAGGCCGGATCTACATCGCATATTGCTCGCTGAGAAACAGATATGTCGGCAGCGCGGAGCTGCCAGTGAACTGCACGACCCTGCCCAGGGAGATTATGAGCAGTGGCCCTATCGCTTTTTTGCAAACCCGGCCACCGACCTGCTGAAATATGTGTATTTCTTCTCCGCGGTGCAGAGTCTGTTGGAACTTGTGCAGGCAGGCCTCCCCACGCCGCCGCAGTTGCGTTATGCAATTTGCTTTCGCCCTCAAGACAGGCCAATTCTGCAAATGTATCCGGATATTTTCAATCGGAAGGAAGTGAAATTCTATAAATATCGACTTGAAGAAGACACTGGAAATGATTGACCGGTGTCTGGTGGGCGGACGTGTAACTGGGTCACTGGAGTTAAAGCTGGCGTGCAGGCATACGCTTCGGCTTTACAGCCAGCTCCTGTCGGCCATTTATGACATGGAAACATTCGGCGGAGGAGCCTGCAAGAAATCTTTTGCGCAGGAGCAGAGCGAAGGAAAAAACAGAGGGGACATTGTAACGCTGACCATCCAGGAGCCGCTACCGTCGATGAAGAAGCTGACTGAGGCTGTAGAGGAACATTGGAAAGCAATGCTCCACTCAGCTATTGCGGAAGCAGCAAGCCAGGCGCGACTCCCGTATTTTGAAAAAGCATTTGTAGAAATTGAGATCGTCACGCCCAGGGGAAGCGACAATGCCAGGCTTTGGGACACCTCGAATCGGGCTATCAACGTCATCATCAACAACCTGAAAGGTATATTCTTTGAGGATGACAATATGGAGCACATGGCCTTTTCGGTGGTGGGAAGATGTGGCGAAAAAGGTGTTACAATGATCCGTATTTCGGAGCTGGACGAATCACAGCAAATCAGAGGCATCGGGTAAATGCCGATTTTGATGCAAAACCATGAGGTTTGGAAATTGTCATGGGGAACAAAGCAGCGCGCGAAACATATGTTTGTCTTGGACTTCAGTCAGTCGTGATACGCCGTAAACCGAAAGCAAAATTTGCCATGGTGAAATGAGTACGGAGAGGGGTTCTGCGAGGAGGTTCTGCCTGGGCAGAAGCGACGAGCAGAACGAAGTTAGGGGCGAAAGGCCGGTTTGCGTCGGGATCGACGCAAACCGGCCTTTCGCCCCGGCAGTTTTTGCTGGTGGTCTCTTCAAAATGTCCGCCACCGTATGGGACGGAAAAGTAAAATACACCAAACGGTTCCAGGATGGTATATGGGGAGTGAACATGAAAAAAGCGAGGCGTCCAAGGTGCAAAAACAGCACCGCGGACGTCTCGTTTTCAGTTTTTATAGGCAATCCGAAAAAGTGTACCTTTTCGGATTGCCTTTTATACGTTATTCTCTGTGACAGTGTAGCACGAAAAACGCCCAAAATCAAGCCCTTTTTTAGCCGCATGATTCTGCCATTCATTTATCCGAAAAGGTACACAATTACGGATAGCGCAGAATTGGGGGGTGAAGATATGGCAGTTTCCTTGTTTGCGCACAACCGGGCGGCATATGAAG
>JAMPGF010000069.1 GCA_023664105.1 Butyricicoccus sp.
GGGCAGAGCCACGGCGCGAAAGCGCCGCGCCCCATAAGCGCGCCGGGACCGGTTTCCAAAAGGCCGCCGGGCCCGCTGACGGGCCTGAGCGGGGAACTGGGCCGGTTGCTCAGCCGCCTGTCCCCGATGAATCTGGAGACGGAGGATCTGATCCTGGCGATGATACTGTACCTGATGTACCGCGACAGCCGGGACGAGGAGCTGCTGTACATCATGGCGGCGATGTTCTTGATGTGAAAGAAATCAGCCGGGAGGGTTAAAGATGCTCTCGTCCGGCGTGGAAACGTCCGGGAGGGATGAGCCCATGCGGTAGACGAGCTGCTCGCCGTCATAAGTCTCGCTGCCCATGAGCAGCCCTGTGTCGACCGAAATCCAGAAGCGGGAGACATAGCCGAGCTCGCCGCCGGCGCACTCGGCGAAGATGCAGTTTTCGCCGTTATAGTCCACATAGCCCGCGTCCGTGATGGACGCGGGGTCGAGCTGCAAAATGTCCTCATATGTGAGCAGGCTCTGGTACTCGTCGGCGGCGGAGCTGTCGGCGGGGCCGTGGTAGACGCCGTTGGAATCGGCGTACCATATCCACAGCTCGCCGCCGGAGATGAGCACGTTTTTCACGCCCCACGAGTCGGACACGGTCAGCCGCGCGCGCTCGCCGTTGACGGAGACATTTATCAGGTGCACGGCGCTGCCGCCGTTCCAGAAGGTCTCGACATTTATCTTGCGGGAATAGCTGCCCGCGCGCGCGAGCATACCCACCGCGGCCTGCACGGTCTCGGGAGTGACGGAAATGACGCGGTTTTCCGCCTCGCCCGTGCCGCCGGGGTTTTCGTCAATTCCGGCGGCGGGCGTGGGAAGGATAACCGCCGCCGTGTCCACCGAGGCGGTCGGCGACAGCCGAAAAACAAGATACACAAGCCCGGCGGCCAGCAGCACAATGAGTGCGTAGAGCAGAGCCTTGCGCGAAATTTTCATACGGTGAAATCCCCCGGCGCTTCGGCCATGCCGAAGGAATACAGCAGGGCCCGGGCGATCCGCTCACAGGCGTGGCCGTCACCGTAGGGGTTCACGGCGTGGGCCATGGCGGCGTATTTGCCCTCGTCCGTCAAAAGCTCCGTGGCAAGAGCGAGTATGTTTTCCGTTTCCACGCCGGCAAGCTTCACGGTTCCGGCCTCGACGGCCTCGGGCCGCTCCGTCTCGCGCCGGAGCACCAGCACGGGCTTACCCAGCGCGGGCGCCTCCTCCTGTATTCCGCCGGAGTCGGTCATGACCATATAGCTTTTGGACATGAGCCGGTGCATATCCATGGCGTCGAGCGGGTCGATGAGCAGGATGTTGTCGATATTTCCCAAAAAGCGCCGCGCCGTGCCGCGCACAACGGGGCTCAAATGCACGGGATAGACCGTCAGCGTGTCGGGGAAGCGGCGGGCAAGCTCGGCCACGGCGGAGAAAATGCCCTCCATGGGCGCGCCGTAGTTTTCCCGGCGGTGGCAGGTCATGGTTATCACACGGCGGGAAAAGTCCACGGAATTGAGCGCTTCGCACTCGAAGCCCTCGCCGCGCACAGTGTATTTCATCGCGTCGATGACCGTGTTGCCGGTGACAAAAATGCTGCCCGTCACGGCCTCGCGCTCGAGGTTGCGGCGGTTTTGCGCCGTGGGCGCAAAGTGGTACTGGGCCAGACGGCCCACCATGCAGCGGTTCATCTCCTCCGGGAAGGGGGAGTAGCGGTCATAGGTGCGCAGCCCCGCCTCGACGTGGCCGACGGCGGTGCGCTCATAAAACGCGGCCAGCGCGCTGGCGAAGGTGGTCGTAGTGTCCCCGTGGACAAGCAGCACGTCGGGCCGCACCTTTTGTATCACGGGGCCGATGAGCGTGAGGATTTTCGTTGTGATTGTGCCCAGGGTCTGTCCCTGCTCCATGATGTCCAAATCGAAATCCGGCGTCACACCGAAGCAGGAGAGAACGCCGTCGAGCATCTCGCGGTGCTGGGCGGTCACGCAGACCGTGCTGTCGAACTCCGGCCGCGAGGCCAGCTCCAGCGCCAGCGGGCACATTTTAATGGCTTCGGGCCGGGTGCCGAAAACGGACATGACTTTTATTTTTTTCATTGCTTTTCCTCCCCGGCACCCTCGCCGCCGCTGCTCTGCGGGTGATGGGCGGCGTAGTGCTCGGCTATGACGTTGGTGTGGTTTTCCGCGGGATGGTGCGCCGGGTGCTCGATAGTGCGTATCACGAATACGCCCACGGCCACGGCGATGAACACCTCGACGATGATAAGCAGGATGCGCAGCCCGCCGCTGGTGCTTATCACAACGGCGGTCAGGCCCAGCATGGCGCTGAGCGCGTACAGCACGGCCACGGCCTGCTTCTGGCTCAGCCCCATGTCAATGAGCCTGTGGTGCAGGTGCCCGCGGTCGGGCGTCATGGGATTCTGGCCCCGGAGCAGGCGGCGGATTATGGCGAACAGCGTGTCGAAGAGCGGCAGCGCCAGCGCCATAATTGGCACGACGAAGGTGACGATGGCGTAGAACTTAAACATGCCCATCACCGACACCGTCGCCAGCACGTAGCCGAGCAGCAGCGCGCCGGTGTCGCCCATGAAGATTTTCGCTGGGTTGAGGTTGTAGGGAATAAAGCCGACGCAGCCGCCCACCAGCGCGGCGAGGATGATCGCCACGTTGCTCTCCGAGAGCATTATCGCGACCACGAGCATTGTAACCGAGCTTATGGCGGACACGCCGCAGGCCAACCCGTCCAGCCCGTCGATGAGGTTGACGGAGTTGGTGATGCCGACGATCCAGAATATGGTTATCGGCACGCTCAGCGCGCCGAGCAGGAGCGACTCGTTCTGGCTGAAGATGTTCGGGTTCATGAGAACCTCGATGACCACGCCGTGCGTAACGGCCACAACGGCGGCCACGATCTGCGCCAGCAGCTTCATCCAGTAGCGAAGCGAGATAATATCATCCACCGCGCCGGTGGCGACAATTATCACTGAGCCGATAAGTATGCCCTGCACCTGCGGCGTTATGCGCGCGAACAGCACCACGGAGATGAGAAAGCCAAGGAATATCGCCATGCCGCCCATGCGCGGAATGGGGTGGTCGTGCACCCGCCTTGCCTCACCGGGAACGTCGATGGCACCCACCCTGCAGGCGAAGGACTTTACGATAGGCGTGGCCGCAAGCGCGATGACAAACGCGGCGCCTATCGCCAGAAGGATTTTCAGCCAGAGCTGCATTTCAGGAAACATAAAGTCTGTCTCTCCCGTTATTTATCTTTCAACAAAGCCTATTTTCTTATAGACCTTGCGCAGGGTGCGCGAGGCGATGCGCCCGGCCTTCTCCGCGCCGGAGCGGTAGATGTCCTGGAGATAGGCCTTGTCGGCGATAATGCGAAGCGATTCCTCACGTATGGGGCGCAGGGCCTCCACCACCGCCTCGCCGACGGCGGGCTTGAAGACACCGTAGCCCTTTCCGGCAAACTCGGCTTCGATCTCGTCATAGCTCTTTCCTGTGACAGATGAGTATATACCCATGAGATTGGACACGCCCGGCTTTTCCGACGGCGCGTAGCGCACGCAGTTTTCTGTGTCGGAATCGGTTACGGCGCGCTTGAACTTGCGCAGGATGTCCTCGGGCTTTTCCAGCAGGAAGACGCAGCCGTTAGGATCAGACTTGCTCATCTTCGACGTGGGGTTGCTCAGGCTCATTATGCGCGCGCCCACCTTGGGGATGTAGGGCTCCGGCACGGTGAACACGTTGCCGTAGAGGTTGTTGAAGCGTATCGCAACGTCGCGGGTCAGCTCGCAGTGCTGCTTCTGGTCCTCGCCCACGGGGACGTAGTCCGGCTGATAGAGCAGTATGTCCGCCGCCATGAGGGAGGGATAGGTGAACAGCCCGCCGTTGATGTTTTCCTTGTGCCTGGAGGCCTTGTCCTTGAACTGGGTCATGCGCGAGAGCTCGCCGAACATGGTGTAGCAGTTGAGCACCCAGCCCAGCTGCGCGTGCTCGGGGACGTGGCTTTGTATGAAAAGGGTGTTTTTCTCAGGATCGAGGCCGCAGGCGATGTACTGCGCCAGCTGATCAAGCGTGCGCCGGCGAAGGTCCGCGGGAGCCTGGCGCACGGTTATGGTGTGCATATCCGCCATGAAATAGTAACAGTCAAACTCGTCGGCGCGCGCGCTCCAGTTTTTCACCGCGCCGAGGTAGTTGCCAAGATGCAGGTCGCCCGAGGGCTGTATGCCCGAGAGCATTACTTTCCTTTTTTCTGTGTTTTCCATGTCTTATCTTCCTTTATAAAGAATAAATGGCGTTTCGTCAGATAGTTGTCCAAAAATATATTATAGCATATACTCCGGCATTTTTCAATTAATAATTGACAATTACCGCAAATTAAAATAAGATAATTGTGCGTCAAATCTGCATACTACTCTCAGGGAGGACAAATAAATGGCGGATATGAAATGGATCGGAGAAATGGAGTCGCGCATACCCCGCGGCAAGGTGCGCACGCGCTTTGCGCCCTCACCGACGGGCTACATGCACGTCGGCAACCTGCGCACGGCGCTTTATACCTGGCTTATTGCGCGGCACGCCGGGGGCGACTTTATCCTGCGCATCGAGGACACGGACCAGGGCCGCCTTGTCGAGGGCGCGGTGGACGTGATTTACAGCACCATGCGCCAGTGCGGACTGGACCACGACGAGGGCCCCGACGTGGGCGGCCCGGTGGCTCCCTATGTGCAGACTGAACGCCGCGGCTTTTACAAAAAATACGCCGAGTGGCTGGTCGAGCGCGGACACGCTTACTGCTGCTTCTGCGAAAAAACGCTCTCCGAGGAGGACAGCGGCGATTTTGAGCGCGCGGACGATCCCTGCCGGGCTCTCACGCCGGAGCAGGCAAAGGCGATGCTGGACGAGGGAAAGCCCTGCGTCATACGCCAGCGCATCCCCCGCGAGGGGAGCACTACCTTCCATGACGAGATTTTCGGCGATATCACCGTTGAAAACTCCACGCTCGACGACCAGGTGCTCATAAAGCGCGACGGGCTGCCGACCTATAACTTCGCCAACGTCATCGACGACCACATGATGGGCATAACCCACGTCGTACGCGGCAGCGAGTACCTTTCCTCCGCGCCGAAGTACAACCTGCTGTACGAGGGCTTCGGCTGGGAGATCCCGAAATATGTCCACTGCTCACCGGTCATGCGCGACGCGCGCAACAAGATGTCAAAGCGCCACGGCGACCCGTCCTATGAGGATCTGATTGCCCGGGGCTATCTCACCGAGGCGGTGGTCAACTACGTCGCGCTGCTGGGCTGGTCGCCGAAGGGAGAGCACGCCGAGCAGGAAATTTTCTCCATGGACGAGCTGGTTGAGCAGTTCGACATACAGGGCATCTCAAAAAGCCCCGCGATATTTGACATTGAAAAGCTTACCCATTTCAACAGCGAGTATATCCGCGCCCTGCCGCCGGAGAAATTTGCCGCCATCGCCGAGCCGTACATCCGGCAGGCGGTGAAAAACACCGGCTGCGACGCCGCGCAGATTGCCGCCATTTTGCAGCAGCGCTGCGAAAAGCTGACGGATATCCCGGAGAAGATCGATTTCTTCGACTCTCTCCCGGACTACGACACGGCGCTGTACGTCCACAAAAAGAGCAAGACCGACGAGCCGGGCTGTCTGGACATGCTCAAGAAGATGCTGCCGGAGTTCGAGAAGCTGGAAAGCTGGGACGACGGGAGCATCATGAAGGCCATGACGGACATGGCGGAGCGCGAAGGGTGCAAGAACGCGAAGGTAATGTGGCCCGTGCGCATAGCCATAGCCGGCAAGTCCGTTACCCCCGGCGGAGCGGTGGAGATCGCCCGCATCCTCGGCAGGCCGGAGACGCTCAGGAGGATCAAAATCGGAATAGACAAGCTGGAAAATAAAGCGTGAAGCCAACGCCGTCCCGTTTTCACGGGGCGGCGTTTTCGAGGCCTGCGGGAAAGGCTATTTGTTCAGCTCCTTGCCGCAGTGAGGGCAGTATTTTACGCTGTCTCTGCCGAGGGACTTTCCGCAATGAGGGCATCTGTATAAAGCTACATAAAGCAGGATGTCCGCCCATACAAGCAGTACCGCGATTACCGCCGCGGCTGAATTGCGGAAAAGCATAAGCAGAACAATAGCGGCGGCGAAGATGATAAAAAACAATGCGCGAACCTCATCCGGCTTCATAGCCTTCAGCGCCTTAGCCGCTTTCGCAGCCTTTTCCCTCAGAAATTTCATTGCTTTCTCCCTTCTCGCGCAAGTATTCTCACTCCGCGCCCGCCGTCACAGGACTGCCGAATACCTCCATGCCGTCGCCGTGGTGGGCGCGGTGGGTAGAGTTGGTCTGTAAGAACACCTTCAGCGCGTGCTGGCAGCGCTCGGTTTCCAGCAGGTAGCTGAAGCCATGCCCCGCCTTCGGCACGGTTATGAGCACCTTCGGGGCAAGGCAGGCCTCAAAATTATCCCGTGTGAAGTACGTCGGGACGAAGGTGTCCGCCTCCCCGTGGATGAACAAAACGGGGAGCTTGTTCACCAGCATGGCGTCAAGCGTGGAGTAGTCCCGGAAGCCGTAGCCGGCGAAAAGCTGGCAGAATATGTCCGCGATCTCGATGAAGGGATGCACAGGCAGGTGGATCCTGTTTCGCAGCACCTCTCTGAACTCGTCGTAGGGCGAGGTGAAGCCGCAGTCGGCGATGACGCCGCGAACGCTTTTCGGCAGGGCCAGCCCCGTCGCCATGAGCACGGTGGTGCTGCCCATGGACAGCCCGTCGAGGAAAATGTCGTGCTCGGGGCCGAAGCGGTCCCAGACATAGCGCGCCCAGTCCCGGCAGTCAAAGCGTTCCTTCACGCCGAAGCATATGTACTGCCCGCCGCTGAGCCCGTGCGCCCGCTGGAAGACGTTGAGCAGCGAATAGCCGAGCTCGTAATAAAATTTGTATACGCAGCTGAAGTCGCGGTAGCCGTCGCAGCGGTAGCCGTGGAAAAGGATTATTGTTCCCCTGGACTGGGGATGGTGCAGGTACAGCGCGGTCAGCGGCGTGCCGTCAGAGCCGGGCATGTCCACGCGCTCGGTATTCTGCGCCTTGAACCAGGCTATGCCGTTGTTTATGGCGTCGGCATAATTGTCCAGATTGGGAGAGGTTTTCATGCCCTTTCCCTGTGGCAGGCGTACCACACCGATGAAAAACAGCCAGTAGCCCACGCATATCAGCGCCAGGATCACCACCAGCAGCGCAAAAAGAAAAATTTGCATTTATATCACCCCATAACAGAAATATCATAATAATATGCCACAAGCAGATCCACGCAGGCACCGTAGCTCTTCAGGCCGAGCGTCTGGCCGTAGCTTTGCAGAAAGCCGGTGTACACTGTGTCGGAGACTGTGGACACGGGCGTCTCGTATTTCTCCCAATAGCGGTTGTTGTCGCTCAAATCCGATTTTACGTTCTCGCTGAGCGTGGCGTAAACCTCGCTCCAGGCATCGCGGTCGGAGCGGTAGAGCGCGTTGCCGAGATGTATGTAGGCCAGCAGGCTCGCCGAGTAGCAGTACACGGGGTCGCCGTTTTCAAGACAGGCGAGCACGGCGGCGAAGTTGGCCTCGTCCTCGGCGGCGACGCCGCGCTGGTGGGCCAGCTCGTGGGCGACGGTGGAGGGCACCATGCACTTGGGTGAGTCGACATTTATGTTCGCCTCGCCCGTAAATGGGAAGAAAAAGCCCGTGAAGTTGAGATAGCTCATGGCCTTGGAGAACATGAACGGCTTTGCCCGAAGCGCGCCCCCGGAAAGGCAGGGCACAAGGCTCTGCACCTCGTCGTACAGATGGGGCGAGGCGTCGAATATGGTGTCCAGCTCCTCGTCAAACAAACCGTTTTCATCCCGCCGCACCTGCTCGCCGTACTCATTGACCAGCCCGGCGAAGTACCGCGTCACGCTTTCAAGCTGCTCTGTGCTCAGGGGCTGGGCATATATCCCGCTCTGGGACTCAAAGTCGGAGGTGTAGTAGTACACGCCCCACAAAAGGCAGAAGAGCGCGTAAACGGCCAGCACCAGCGTCACGGCCGTCAGCAGCAGGCGGTATACCTGTACGCCCCAGCCGCCGTGCCGCACCGCCGTGACGAGGCAAAAGCTCAGATAGGCCAGAAAGCCCAAAACCGCCGCGGCGATGAGCACCCCCGCCATGGAGAAGGGCAGGGCGTTCAACGCCCCGGCGCAGAAGCGGTGCCAGGGCCGCGCGACATGCGTGCTCAGCCAGGTCATCAGCGCGAAATTTCCCCGCAGGGCGAAATAAGCCAGCGTCAGCGCCAGGCTGGCCAGCGCGAGGACATGGCGCGCCGGGCACAGCGAGAAAGCGCGCAGAAATATGTTTTTACGTTTCGCGCCCTGCTCCGGCATACCCTCACCACGCTTTGAGAATTTTTCGCGCGCCCCGCGCAAACACTATTATATAATTTTTTGCGCCTTCGTGCAACAGAAAATGTTCGTGTTGTAATTTTTTACCGAAATAGAATATTTTACAAAGAAAAATGTAAATAAAAAAAGACTCAGCGCCAATAATATAGGCGTACAAAATCAAACGGAGGACGAACAATGAAAAAGACCACAGTATATATTCTCGTGCTTGTACTCTCACTGTCGCTTTTGTGCGGCTGCGGAGACCGTACCAACAACAACGCCCCCGCCGGAACTCCGGCCCCTGCGAATGACGGCATGACCGGCAACGGCACCGTCAACGACAACGACGGAATTATCACCGACGACGACAACGGCGTTATGGGTGGAACCAACGACGCCAACGGCACTGACAACAACGGCGGCGCCGTCGGCGACGTCATCGACGGCAACGCGCCCGAGATGCCCGAGCCCAATGTGGGCAGCGGCACCGGAGACAACGGCGGCGCGGGCAACGGTTCCGGCAATGCGGCCGGCGGCGACACCTCCAGCAGACGCACAAGGCTCAGATAACCCGGCGAAAAAGCGGCAGTACGCGCAAAGCGTACTGTTGCTTTTTTCGGCTGCGGGTAGTATAATCATTTTTATAAAAAGCGTATTTGCTTTACGCTGTTTTGCAGGAGGGGAAAGCTATGGGCTACATACCGGCGCCGGATGAGGCGATGGAAATGGTGAAAAAGTATAATAAGGAGGAGTTCCATCTTGAGCATGCGCGCACCGTGGGTCATGTGATGGAGCAGTTTGCGAAGGAGTACGCCCCGGAGGAGACAGATTTCTGGAAAACCGTGGGCATAATGCACGATATTGACTTTGAGCTCTATCCCGAGCAGCACTGCGCCAAGGCGAAGGAGATGCTCACGGAGATGGGCATGGACGGGCGGCTCATCCACGCCGTCGTCAGCCACGGCTACGGAATCTGCTCCGACGTTGAGCCGGCCGAGTACATGGAAAAGGTGCTCTTTGCCGTGGACGAGCTCACGGGCCTCATCGGCGCGGCGGCACTCATGCGCCCGACGGGGATAAGCGACATGGAGACGAAGTCGCTGAAGAAAAAGTTCAAGGATAAAAAATTCGCCGCCGGCTGCTCGCGCGAGGTTATCACGAAGGGCGCGGAGATGCTGGGAATGGAGCTGGACACGCTGATGGCGAAAACAATCGAAGCGATGCGCTCGCTTTGAAGCTGAGGAGGACAAGCTATGGGAAGAGATTGTAAATATTGCGGGGCATATATTTCCGACATGGTCGACGTGTGCCCCGCCTGCGGGAAGCGCTCAAAGCCGGAAAAGGCCTCGCAGGCCGAGCATTGGACGGGCTCGTACACCGCCGGAGCGGCGGCTCAGGCCGCGCCGGAGCGCGAAAAGCGCAGCGAATCATCGGAGCGCAGCCAGGCATACACCTATAAACAGGAGTACGAGCGCCGCTACGGTTCCCAGACCGGCAGTACCGCCAGGCGCCCCGGCCAGCAGGCCCCGCCGCGCGGCGCGTCCCAGCAGAGCAGCTATGATTACCAGGGCACGCAGGCAACCGCGCGCTACACCGACAGGCAGAGTAAACGAACTGAGGACGACGACGTCAGCCGCAACAGGGGGATAAGCTACCTGAGCTATTTCGGGCCGTTGTTTTTGATTCCATATTTCTCACGCAACAACTCGGAGTTCGCGCGCTTCCACAGCAACCAGGGCCTGCTGCTCCTACTGGCGAATATAGCCGTGAACGCCTGCTCGGCACTGCCGATAATAGGCTGGATGATCAGCATTATCGGTTCGATATTTGTCCTTTGCGGCTTCATAAATGGGCTTATCAACGTTTCCAGGGGGGAGAAGAAGCCGCTTCCTGTAATTGGCGGTATAACCATCCTTAAATGATGGGAAAATAGTGGGGAAATGTCGAGCCTCGGCGCAATATGTAGTGTCCGCGAAAAAAGACGAAAAAAGTTTGAAAAAGTTTCAAAAAAAGCTTGACATTTCCATTTCCCCGTGGTATATTAACAAAGCTGTCGCCGAGAGGCGGCGCGAAAGAGCGAAGCGGGCGG
>JAMPGF010000006.1 GCA_023664105.1 Butyricicoccus sp.
GTACACGCCGCCGGAAAAAACGATTAGACTTTTTTCGCGGCGTGCGCGCCGCGAATTCTACGAGGTTTTTTGACAGGCTGAAAACGCCCCTTCGGTGGCGTTTTTGTGTTCAGCTTGCCACGCGGAAAATGTTTCCGTCCGTGACAAAATTCGGGACACTGTAGCATATAAGGATATTGTCAACGCCTTTTTCCTGTATATAAGCGTTGGGGCTGGTCTTGTAGTAACGCAAATCCATGATGGATATATTGGAAAAATGCGGGAACAGGAACGGGCTGAGGCTGTCCATGTAGGAGTCGCGGATTATCAGCAGGGAAGGGGAGCCGGCGTTTCCCGTGTCTATCTCTATTAGCGGGGTGTTGCCGCCGTAGAAATAGGAATACTTGTCCTTGACATCGAGAAAGCTCTCGTCATACAGTGTTCCCTCCTGAGGCAAGCCCTGAGGGTAGTTTGTTATCTTCACGTCGCCCTGATCGACATAGGCGGTTATGCTGTCGGGGGCAACCCAGCTGAAGCCGGAGGAGGAAAAGGTCGTGCCGTAAAAGCTGTCGGTGACGGCGCGGGGAGTGTAGTCCGACAATGGCACAGGCTCCATACCCATGGCGCGCACCAGCGCGGCGTATCCGTAATACGCTCCGAGAGTCGTCCAGTGATGGTCGGTGCGGTAGAAAATGTCCTCATCCCGGTGCCGCTCCAGTGCGGAAGAAATATCAACCGTCGCCGCGCCTGTATAGGCGTAGGCGTGGTCAATCACGTCAAGCTGGCTGTAGCTCGGCGCGCCGTCGGGGAGCTTTTCGCGCCAGATCTCAGAGGCCGAGGGGATAAGCACGAAATATACCTGCGCATTGCTGTTTTCGGCAAGGGTGTTTATGGCGTCAAGGCTGAAATCGACGTCGTCGTAGTTCGGAGCTTCAAAGCGCTCGAGCAGCGTTTCATTTTCACAGAGATAGACACTGTTGTTTTCCTCCTTGCCGCTGAGCAGCTCGCTGCGCGCCTTGAGGGTTATCCAGCCGTCGCGAAAGGCGAACTGGTCAGTTACATAGTCCTCGTATGCGGCGGTGTATTTCCCCTCAAACAGGGAAGAGAAGCTGAACTCCGGTGCGGTTTGCAGGACGCGGTTTTCCCGCTCGGAAAAGCCCTTTTCGGGAGTGATCAGATTGAGGAGAAAAAACAGCGCGATGAACGCCACAAAAACAAGCGTCTGCGCCCACATAGCTTTTTTGCTCAAGAAAACACTCCCTCCTCAGAATCTGAAGTACAAAAAGGGGTTATAGGTTGCGTCCACGAGATAGGCCGTGGACATAACGAGCACCGCGAAGATAAGCACCGGCGTCGCCGCGCCGCGGAGCTTGTCCGGCATACGCTCATAGATCTTTTTACCCAGCGGCGTGCAGGCAATAAAGGATATGGCAAGCAACACTGCGTAATTTCTCAAATAATAGACATCAGCCGCGCCGACGGTTCCCGCTCCCGCAAAGCCGAACATGGCCTTGTAATAGCACGCCGCGTGACCAATGGAGTCAAGGTCGAACAAAACCCAGCCGCACACGGCGACGAGCAGGGCGTAAACGTGCCCGACAATGGCGGGCGTCTTGTTCAGCCCCTTGAGAAGGAAGGCTTTTTCGAGCATGAGGAAAACCGCATAGTATACGCCCCAGCACAGGAAGGTCCAGCTCGCGCCGTGCCAGAAGCCGGTCAGCGCCCAGACAATGAAGATGTTCAGGAACTGACGGGCCAGGCCGCGCCTGTTGCCGCCGAGGGGGATATACACATAGTCGCGGAACCAGGTGCCAAGGCTGATATGCCAGCGCCGCCAGAACTCGGTCACGCTTTTGGAAATGTAGGGATAGTTAAAATTTTCGAGGAACTCAAAGCCCAGCATACGGCCAAGGCCGATCGCCATGTCGGAATATCCGGAAAAATCAAAGTAAATTTGCAGTGAGAAAGCGATAATACCAAGCCATGAGCCGAGCACGGTCAGCTCCGAGACCGAGGCGGAGGAATATGCCTTCCACAGCAGGCCGATATTGTTGGCCAGCAGCACCTTTTTGCCCAGCCCGACAATGAAGCGCCGCACGCCCGAGGAAAACTGTTCGATCCCTCCGGCGCGAAAGCCGAGCTGAGAGGCAATGTCCTTATAGCGGACGATAGGGCCCGCGATAAGCTGCGGGAACAGCGCGACAAATGTGCCGAAGCTTATAAAACTGCGCTGTACATCCGCGTCACCACGGTAGAGGTCAATAGGGTAGCTCATGGTCTGGAAGGTGTAGAAGGATATGCCGATGGGCAGGGTAAGGCCGAGCGTGGGGATGTCTACGCCTGGGATAAGGCTCAGCGTGGAGGCAAAAAGGTCATAGTACTTAAAAAATCCGAGCAGGGCAAGGTTTATGACGATGCTGCAAACAAGTACGCGCTTTGCGCGCGCTCTCTCGTCCCTGTACTTCTCGATAAGCAGTCCCGCGGCATAGTTGACGCAGATTGACAGCAGCATCAGCAGGATGTACACCGGCTCGCCCCAGCCGTAGAAAATGAGGTTGACTATAAACAGCCAGACATTGCGATATTTTACCGGTGCGAGGTAGTATACCGCCAGCACAACCGGCAGATATTTAAACATAAACAGCAGGCTGGAAAATACCATGCTTTACTGTCCTCCAGAAAAGTTAATTTGAACCAGGCTTGAGCTTGCCGAGGGGATTGGCGTCAGCCGCCAGACGCAGCTCCGTGTTGTCTACGTGGGCGTAAATTTGTGTGGTGTTGAGATGATCGTGCCCGAGCAGCTCCTGAAGCGTCCTGACGTCAACGCCGTTTTGAAGCATAAGCGTCGCGGCCGTGTGGCGCAGCTTGTGGGAAGAGAATTTTTCCGCGTCAAGCCCCGCGCGCAGCAGGCTCTTTTTTACCATGCTGTGTACGGCCTCACGGCTCATCCTCGTCTTGCGGGTGGACAAAAACATCGCGTTTCTGTCCGTTGCCTCCACGCCGGAGCGGACGAGGAGATAGTCGTTTATTGCCTGGGCCGTGGCCTCGTTGAGGTACACCACGCGTTCCTTGTTTCCTTTGCCGACTACTCTTAGGTGGTCGGCGCGGATATCGCTGAGATTCAGGCCCACGATTTCCGAAATACGCAGGCCGCAGTTGAGGAAAATGCACAAAATACAGTAGTCGCGCTCCGCGTTTCGCCCGTCGACGGACGACAGCAGCTGCCGGCTTTCCTCCAGCGTGAGATATCTCGGCAGGGATTTTGGAATCTTTGGAGAGTCGAGATCCTGAACAGGGTTGATATCGAGCAGCTTGGCCTTTACGGTAAGATACTTGTAAAAGCTGCGTATGGCTGCAATTTTCCGCGCTCTTGTGGCGGCGGACAGGCCGTACTGCGTGTCACGGCTGCGCTGGTTCTTCACTCTGTCGCGGCTGAGGTAGGCCAGATACTCATATACCTCCGGCAGCGTTACCGCGGCGACGAAGTCCAGGTCGACATCGTCGATGGGTATCTCGTCTATATTTGCAGAGCGGGGGACAAGCCCACGGCTTATTTTCAGAAAACGGAAGAAATTGCGCAAATCGAGATAATACTCATCCACGGTTTTGGCTGAATGGGCCTTTATAGTCTCGTGATATACCAGAAAGTCCCTTAATATACGGGGAGCGTCGCTGCGGTAGTCCATAAATAACACCTGAAATATTATTTTGTTTAAATATTGTAACCCCATGCCGCTGTTTAGTCAATAAGGCATTGAATATTAAAACAATATACCCCTATTGACCCGTTCTTTCAACACATTTCACAAAAAAATCCGATAATCGAAAAAACAGGTGAAAAAAGCGTGCCGGTATGATACAATTCCTGATTACCAGCATATGTTTAGGAGAATCAGCCATGTTTGACTTTAAAATTGCCGCAAGGATGAATGACGTTAACTATGAAATTCGGGGTCCCATTTTCGAGGAAGCCAACAGAATGGCCGCTCAGGGGATCAAGGTTATAAAGCTCAACACCGGAAACCCCGCGCCCTTTGGTTTTGAGCTGCCTGAGAGCGTGAGAAGGCCTCTTACCGAGAATGTAGACAAGGCCGTGGCATACTGTGACGTCAAGGGTATGCCCGATTCCCGGTGCGCAATATACGATTATCATACAGCAAAAGGCGTGCAGGGAATAACCGCGGAAAATATTTTTATCGGTAACGGAGTCAGCGAGGTCGCGTCCCTCGCTGCAACCGTCCTTTTTGACTCCGGGGACGAGATACTTATTCCCGTTCCCAGCTATTCCATGTGGACAAACCTCGCTGTTTTAGCCGGCGCCAAACCCGTGCTTTATATGTGCGACGAGAAATCCGACTGGTATCCCGATTTGGATGATATACGAAGGAAAATCACGCCTAAAACCCGTGCTATGGTCGTTATAAACCCCAACAACCCCACCGGCGCCGTGTATCCGCGCGAGATAGTGGAAGGGCTTGTCCAGATTGCACGCGAAAACAACCTCATTCTGCTTGCCGATGAGATCTACGACAGGCTTATAATGGACGGCCTTGTCCATCATGCAGTCGCGGTCGTGGGGGGAGACGTGCCGGTTGTCACGCTCAACGGACTTTCAAAGTCCCATATAATCTGCGGCTTCCGCTGCGGCTGGATGGTTGTCTCGGGGCCTGACTGGTTTACCGGGCCGACCATAGACGCGATCCAGAAGATTGCCGCGCTGCGCCTTTGCGGCAACGCGCTGACCCAGCTTGTCATTCCATCAGCCCTGGCCGACACGGCCAGCACAAGGGCAATGCTTGAGCCCGGCGGCAGAATATATGAGCAGCGCTGCGCCACCTTTGAGGCGCTCGACAGCATAGGCGACATCAGCTATGTGCCAAACCACGCCGCATTTTATCTTTTCCCGAGGATAGACGCGAAAAAATACAACATTGTCAGCGACCGCCAGTTTGCCCTTGACGTACTGCACGCCGCGCGTGTCCTGTTTGTGCCCGGCAGCGGCTTTGACTGGCCGGAGCCGGACCATTTCCGGCTCGTAATGCTGCCGACGCCGGAAGAGATAACGCAGGTGGTAAAGGATATTGCCAAATTCCTGGAGACCTATGACCAGTCCGCGAAGGAAGTCGTAATCTGATATTTTTCTAATAATAACCCCGGCAAAATTGCTTTGCAATTTTGCCGGGGTTATTCCGATGTCAGCAGACATCAGACGGGGAAGGGAGCATTTTGCGCCGCATATGAGGTAGAAGTAAACAACAATCTCTATTTTGTTCAAGGGCCGGAGGCCCGATATTTTCCGGGAGGATAATTGAACAAAATAAAAATTTTGTTCAATTATTGCCGCATTTTAAAGCTTAGAAAAAAAGCATTTGCCGAGGGGATATTTCACAGATGTGAAATGTCCCCTCGATCAGGAAACTGATAAGCTGACTGCCATCAGTGCCCTCTGTGTTTTTCTTTTCGTTTTTGCTGTTTCAAATCAAACTGCCGCCGCTTTTCGCCCTCTTTTTGCTCCTTGCTGGCCTGTTTGCGAATGATTTTCATTCCTTCCCGCTGCATTGCGAGTGTCTGCTGTGACTTTGTACCGATGCCAGAACCCTGTACCTGCTTTTTTGCATCACGCTGCCTGCGCTTCGGATTATCTGCCCGTTGCCTTACCTCGGCTTGAACGGACGGGCTAAACTGCAAACTGCTGTACTGCTTGAGAATGAAGTCCCACACTTCATAATACTTCGGTTCAGCGCCAAATGTGACCTTGCACACTGACAGCTTTCCATCAGAAACACGTTCAAAGACGCCTACCCAAAACGGATCTTCAAAAAATACGGTCAGTGTTGTACTTGCTGTGTCCATAACACCCCTCCTGATGCGTTACGGACAAAGAACGGACAACCCAGGAGGGGCAGGTTACTTACCCTGCCATTATTGGCAGGACGGCCGGGCTACCTACCGGCTCTGGCGCATCCGGGAAGATACGCGTTGCGTTTTTATCTCTGTCATTTGTGAATTTTCCAAGAATTTGAGATTTGCTGCGTACCACAGTATACCACTGGCATCGAAAACATTCAACCCTCATTTTTGGGCGCTGTTAGTCGCGGCGCCCGGCAGTCATAGCACGATGGCGCCTCCGATATCAAACGCGGCATCTTGAGTGAGATAAACCGGGAGCTTTCCGCGGCTGCGTATAAATGACTCAACCGAACGCATGTCGCGCATATTTTCAAGCCTGCCGCTGAGCAGCACTGTGTCGTCGAGCACGATTGCCGCACCGCCTATAAAGCCGTAGCCAAAACCGGCAAGACTAATGCCGCCGGCGTTTATTTTAAGGACTTCAATACCATTTTTGCGCGCTGTATGTTCAATTCCGCTGTCTGAGCTTATCAGTGCGTCAGCGTCAACTGTGCAGCATGAGCAGCGCGTATAGCCTTGATTTACGTGGATTTTCTCGCCGTCGAAGCACTTCAAAATCGCCGGATCCGTATACCGCAGGTTATGTATGAACCGATTTGCGGCAACACAGGTACACAGATTCACGTCCGCGGGGTACCTTGCGCCCTGCTCTCTTTCAGCCGAAATAAGCTCATATCCCCTATTTGTTAATTGTTTAACAAATAGGGGATCAACTACCATATGTCTGCCCGCAACGATGCGTTTTCCCAGTCTTATCGCCGATAAGTCCGCATGTCCGGCGAGGCGCGGGTCAACATACGGGTTGTCGCGCATCCACAAAACGTCCATGCCAAGGCCCTCAAGGGGCTTCTCAAGCCTTGGCCTGTAGCGCTCCCCTATTATCAGCGCTCTATTCATGTTGTCATAACCGCCCTGATGGCCTCGCGTATGTTTTTTACCGATATAAGCTCAAGCCCCTTTGGCGGCGTTATTTCGCCCCGTACATGTGAGGGTATGACGCATTTTCTGAAGCCGAGGCGGGCTATTTCTGCCAGACGCTGGTTGAGGTAATTGACGGATCTCACCTCGCCTGTCAGGCCGACCTCCCCCACTGCGGCGGTATCAAAGCCAATAACCTTGTCGCAGGCGCTTGAGGCTATAGCCAGCACCGTTGCCAGGTCAGCGGCCGGTTCGTCGAGCTCAAGCCCGCCGATAACGTTGATATACGCGTCCTTGCCCGACACGGACATTGCGCCGCGCTTTTCCAGCACGGCAAGCAGCAGCATTGAGCGGTTGAAATCAATGCCGTTGGCGTTTCTTCTGGCTCCGCCGAAGCCTGAGGGCGTCACAAGCGCCTGTATCTCCGCTAAAATCGGCCGGGTGCCTTCCATTACACAGGTCACGCATGTGCCCGGACAGTTCACCGGACGGCCCGAGAGCATCATCTCCGAGGGATTGGGGACCTCCTTGAGTCCCGTCTCGACCATCTCAAAAACGCCGATTTCGTTCGTGGAGCCGAAACGGTTTTTTGCAGCCCTGATAATGCGGAAATTCAGCGACCTGTCGCCCTCAAAATACAGCACGCAGTCAACCATGTGCTCCAGAACCTTCGGCCCGGCGATAGCACCCTCCTTGTTTACGTGGCCGACAATAAAGCAGGTAAAGCCCTGAACCTTTGCGGTCTGCATTATTGCCATGGTGCAGTCCTTGACCTGTGAAACGCTGCCGGGACCTGAGTTGAGATCGCCGTTATAGACGGTCTGGACGGAGTCAATTATAACCACGTCCGGCTTAATCTCCTCTATGCTGGCGATTATCTGATCAAGGTTGGTCTCAGCCAGGACATACAGATTATTACGGCTGACATTGAGCCGCTGGGCGCGCATTTTAAGCTGCTTCTGGCTCTCCTCGCCTGTGACATACAAGATCCTGTCGCAGTCCAGGTGCCCGCATATCTGAAGCAGCAGTGTCGATTTGCCGATGCCCGGCGAGCCGCCGACCAAAACCATGGAGCCGCGCACGGCGCCGCCGCCGAGAACTCTGTCCAGCTCGCCTATACCCGTTGAAAAGCGCAGCTCCTCCTGCATGTCTATCTCATTAATCGTCCTGGCCCTGCTCGTGCGCGCGGACATGGCGCGTGCGGCCCCCGACCTGGCGTTCGACACCGCCGGAGCCTCCTCTATGGTATTCCACGCACCGCAGGAGGGGCAGCGCCCAAACCATTTTGCGCTTTCGTTTCCGCATTGCGTGCAGTAAAACTTTGTTTTTTCTTTCATTTGCACCTCCGGATCAAACCGTGTATTCTGTACTGTGTGTATAACGCATATATGACGCGAGCAGCACCATGGCAAGCCTGGTCTGATACCCGCTGTCCGCGAGCATCCCGCTCTCCTGTGGGTTGGACATAAATCCGCACTCAACCAGGATCGCCGGACATGGCGCCTTACGCATGAGATAAATTTTGTCTGATACAGGTTCGGCTACACGCCTGTTTTCCGGGTTGAGCGTTTCTATGAGCAGGCTGTGCGCCAGCTCGCCGAGCTCGCGGCTGCCATGCGCGGTACCATACAGAACCTGGGAGCCATGCGGGCGCGGGTCGGGATAAATATTCTGGTGAATGCTTATCAAAACCGCGTTTTGCACGGAGGCTATCAGCTCCGCCCGCGTTTTCTGATCCCAATTCTTTTTCTCGCGAACGGTCACTGCGCTGTCCGGATAATCAAGCTCAGCGGAGGTGCGTGTCATGACGGTTTCAACGCCGAAAAACCTGGCCAAAAAATCCAGCCGCTGAGCCACGGCAAGATTCACCGCGCTTTCCAATGTCCCATCGGCTGACGAGGCCCCGCCGTCAAGCCCGCCGTGACCGGCATCTATAACAAGAACGCTCTGGCCGTCGTTTCGCTTTATCGCCTCGGCGACCTCTCTGTCGAGCCTGACCCTCTGTGTAATTATCGCAGTTAACGCACAAAAAAGCAATACCGCTGTTGCCGCAAGGCGATATTTTTTCAGATTCAAAACGTAAAACATTGCCCGCACTCTCCTTTCAAAATGAAAATATGAGCTGCGGGCAAGTTTTATTACAAATAATTAATAAAATTATTTAATTTTATTAATTATAGGATTATACAAATAAGTCCTCCGCTTCCCTCGTTGATTATACGCTGGAGCGTCTGCTGGAGCTTTGCCTGCGTTTCAGGAGGCAGACTCTGGATTTTTGCGGTAACGCTCTCTCCCGCGATATCGTAAAGGGATTTCCCGAAAATATTTGACTCCCAGATACGGCCTATATCCCCGTCAAAGCCCTGAAGCAGGAAATTGAGTATCTCGTCCGAGGCCTTCTCCCCTCCCAGGGCCGGAGAAACCTCCGTTTCAATATTCGCCATCATCATATGTATGGATGGCGCGCTGGCCTTCAGTCGCACGCCGTAGCGGCTGCCCTGGCGCACAATCTCCGGCTCCTCAAGCCGCATTTCTTCCGGTGCGGGCATGACTATTCCGTAGCCCGTCTCGCGCACGGATTCAAGCGCACGGTGTACTCGCTCATACTCGCTTTTCAACCCGCTCATGGAGTGCAGCAGCTGCATTAAATCTCCGTCGTCCTTAATGTCAAAGCCGGATTCCTCACTTATTGTCCGGTAATACAGGCTCTGCGGCATGGTGATAACAATACTCACCTCGCCGTTGCCGAGCTGCATTTCGCCCAGTGCGGCCTTCTCAACAAGCTCGTTGCCCTGCATAAGCTCGAACATGGACGCGACATCGCGCAGGCAGCGAACGTTCTCAACAGACTGGGCTATCGAATCGTACAGCGTCTTTTTAATCTGGTTCTCAATCCCGAGCGCATCCGTCCACGAGGGCATGTAGACGCTGAAGCGGCTGACGGGAAACTCGTACAGGACGCTTTTGAGAATGTCCGCGACGCCGTCCTCGTCCAGCTCAAGGCAGTTTACGGGAAGGCATTTCGCGCCGTACTCCTCAGTGAGCGAGTCTGCCAGCTCCCTTGCGCTGTCGCTGTCGGGATAGGTGCAGTTGAGCAGTATAACAAAGGGCTTTCCGACATTTTTCAGCTCGTTTGCCACGCGCCTTTCAGCTTCCTCGTAGTCCTCACGCGGTATGCCGCATACGGAGCCGTCGGTCGTGACGAGAATCCCTATGGACGAATGCTCGGTAATAACGCGGCGGGTGCCCTCTTCGGCGGCCTGTGTCATGGGGATCTCGTTTTCGCACCAGGGTGTCATCACCATGCGCTCGACCCCGTCCTCGATCTGTCCCGAGGCTCCGTTGACCATATAGCCGACGCAGTCCACAATGCGCACCGCACATCTTACGCCGCTTTCCAGCTCAAGGTCTACTGCCTCCTCAGGCACAAATTTAGGCTCCGCCGTCATTATGGTGCGGCCAGAGCCGCTCTGCGGCAGCTCGTCGCGCGCCCTCTCTTTCATGTAAACGTTGTCTATCCTCGGCAGGACCAGCGTTTCCATAAACCGCTTTATAAAGGTGGATTTGCCAGTCCTGACAGGCCCCACCACGCCGATGTATATATCCCCGCCGGTGCGTGCCGCAATATCCTGATATATGCTCGTTGATGTGTTCATTATTCTTTTCCTCCGATAATCCAAGGCTTGTTAATACATGTCTATGTCCGTCGGAGGCGGTATATTCACTTTTTAGCAGCATCAGAATACGCGGCCTTGCGTGTATCAGAAAAACTGCGCGGTCTGCCCGTGAACGCGGGAGGCACGCACCTCAAGCTGAGGGTATTTTTCCCTGAGCAGGCGCTCTATAACCGGCACGACCACGTTTTCCGTGCAGAAGTGGTCGGCGTCTATCAGATTCAGCCCAAACTCCCTGGCCCAGAGAAATTGGTCGTATTTCAGATCCGACGTGACAAAGGTGTCACATCCGGCGGCAAATGCCTTTTGCATATCCCCGCCGCCGGAACCGCCGCAGCAGGCTATTTTATGCACCGGCTTCCCGGCGTAATGATAGCGCAGTCCGTTGCCGTTCAGATTCTTCTTCACCGCAGCCAGAAAATCGAAAAAATCCGTCGGCGCGCCAAGCTCGCCGAGCCGGCTTATGCCATAGGGGCGGCCGTCAGGGTGTGTGCCGTGCGCCTCGAGCAGGCCGGTCACACGCGCGCCGAGCGCATCCATAAGAGCGTCGTTCACTCCTCCGTCGGCGGTGTCGAGGTTTGTGTGCAGGCAAATGGCGGATATGCCGTGGGTTACCATACGGATTATTTTTTTTCCTTTTGTATCGTCGTCTGTCACGCTCTTTATCGCCTCAAACAGCAGCGGGTGGTGCGACACAATAAGCTGCGCGCCGAAGTCAACGGCCTCTTCGATAACCTCGTCGGTAATATCCAGCGCCGTGAGCACCCTTGTGACCTCATTTTCGCAGAAACCAACAAGCAGTCCCACGTTATCGAAGCTCAGCTTCATGTAAAACGGAGCCTTCTCGTTGAAAAAATCTCTTACCTCACATACCTTTGGCATTTTGCGCTTCCTCCTTCATTTTAAGCAGTCCGTCTATCGCCGCTTCGCAGTGCTCAAGCTCGCGCGGGTCAACAGCGCGGGCTTTTTTCATTCCCTGCACCTTGTGGCGAAGCTTCTTCACTATCGAGTCAATATAAATGCCCAGCAGTCCGTCTCCGCGCTCAAAAAGCGTGCGGTCAACGTACAGCTCATGGATTGCAAGCTCACGCCCGCCGCCGGAGACGCACCTCCACACGAGGTATATCCTGCCCGTATCGGCGACAAGCGAGGCCTCGGCCACGTCATAGCCGCTGCTGTTGAGCCAGCTCCTCAGCTCCGGTATTTTCGTCTGCGGCTGAAGTATGAGCTCCTTTTCCCTTGCCCAGGGCGCAGCGGCGAGTATTTCGATTATCGTTTCCCCGCCCATGCCGGCTATAATAACGGTGTCCAGCTCCTGCGGGCTGTACTTCTCCAAACCGGGACAGAGCACAAAGCTTATCCTGTCCGAAACACCGTTTTTCTCCGCGCTCTCAACCGCTCTTTTCAGCGGCTCAGGCCGCAGATCCGAAGCATAAACATGCTCACATACGCCGTTTTGCACGAGCCAGACGGGTATGTAGCCGTGGTCTGTGCCGACGTCGGCTACGCGGCTTCCGGGACTGATATAGTCGGCAATTTTTTGCAGTCTTTTTGATAAAAGCATTTTATCCGCCTCCAAAAAAATTTGCGGAGGCTTTCCTCCGCAAATTTTTCATATAGCCAGCGTTTGGCTATAAACCTCAGAGCGCCGCCAGAAAAGCGTTGAGCTTCACCAAGAACAAATCGGCGTCCACGCCGTGGGCGGCACATGCCTGCTCCACGCTCTCGCCGGTTGCCAGCGCGCAGCCCATGCAGTGCATCCCGATCTCCTGGAACAGCGGGGCCGCCTCGGGCGCGTTCATCATGATATCGGAAATTATGGTCTCTTTTGTAACTTCGCTCATGTATTTTATACCTCCAAAAATAATGTGAGACAGGCGAAAACCATCTGTACTATTATTATACCGCATTTGCGATAAAATTCAACAAGAAATTTAAACATTCCCTTTTCACAGTATCTGTTTCGTGTTATTATGAAATAGTTGCCTGTATTTTGCCTGAAAGGAAGGAAGACCCCCATGAAAAACAAAAACAGGAAAACCTGTCAGATAGCGCTGAGTATCACTGCCTGGATCCTGTGCGCGCTGTCATCAAGCTTTGGTTACAGCTTCCTGAAAAGTATGCCGTGGTCTTTCCCTGTCAGATATTTAGTTGGATTCTTACTTATGATGGCCCCTCTCTCGGTATTGTGGCTTATTGTTGAATTGTTCAGGAAAAAGTAGGCCGAAGCATAAAATGAAGGTCAAGCCCCTAAAACAAAAGGAGTGCCTCGAGGCACTCCTTTTGTTTTAGAGATAGTTGTGAATCACTCCGCGTCCTTCATTCTTGCAAAGCACTCGCTGCAGTAAACGGGACGGTCGCTCTTCGGCTGGAAGGGCACTCTGGCCTCTCCGCCGCAGGCGGCGCAGGTAGCGGTGAAGAACTCACGGGGACCGCGGGCAGCGTTCTTGCGTGCGTCGCGGCAGGCCTTGCAGCGCTGGGGCTCGTTCTGGAAGCCGCGCTCTGCGTAGAACTCCTGCTCTCCGGCGGTGAACACGAACTCTTCTCCACATTCCTTGCATACTAAGGTTTTGTCTTCGTACATCTTGAATCCTCTCTTTTGAAAACTCGTCCAGTGGACTTTTATATGCGTCAGCTTTCAGCTGAAATCGCCTAAGTTAAGGTATCGCGCCAGTTTATTCCTGATGCGCTGCACGGCGTTATCCACAGCTTTTGGTGTCCGGCCTGATATTTCCGCTATCTCCGAATACGACAGGCCGTCAAGATAATGAGTGAGTATTTCCACCTCAAGCTTTGATAAATACCGTGAATAATATGATAAAAAATCGTTTTTGCTCTCTCTGGCCAAAACCTGTTCCTCAGGAATTCTTCTGAATTGCTCGCAGTTTATCGCCGCGCTGGACTTAGTTTCTTCCGAGAGTATTTCGTCAAGAGACACATACTCATTAAGAGGAGAGTGCTTCATACGCAGAGACGACCTCACCGCGCTTATCAGACGGCGGCATATACACAGCTCCGCATATGTTTTGAACGATGCGCCGGAATCGGGACTGTATTCCCTTATCGCTGAGAGAAGTCCAAGCATACCCTCCTGCATGAGATCCTCACTGTCTCCCCCCGCAAGAAAATATGGCCGTGCACAAATCCTGACCAGACGGCTGTAGCGCATTGCAAGCTCATTTTCCGCCGCCGTGTCCCCGCCGGCGGCATAAGAGTGCAACTGATTGTCGGTCAACTCTGCATAATTCATCGAAAATGAACTTCTCCATGTATATAATTGGATTATATGCGCACTCGTGCTAAAAGTCAAGGGTTATTTAAGCATTTTCTCAAAGAATCCTTATATTATTGCGATATTTTTTATGAAAGCAGACAAAGCGCAGACTAATTCACAGGTCCATTTGCTGCTGGCCGGCGTACTCGAGCCCCAAATGCTCATACGCCTTCACGGTCACGCAGCGTCCGCGCGGCGTCCGCGTCAGGAAACCCTGTTGCAGGAGATACGGCTCATACACGTCCTCAAGCGTCACGGCCTCCTCATTTATCGTCGCGGCGAGGGTTTCCAGCCCGACCGGCCCGCCGCCGTAAAAGTCGATTATGCTCCTGAGCATACGGCGGTCCACGGAGTCAAGCCCGAGCTGGTCGACCTCAAGCCTCGTCAGCGCCTCATCGGCCACCGCTTGGGTTATCACGCCACCGGCATTGACCTGCGCGAAATCACGCACACGCCGGAGCATACGGTTCGCGATTCTCGGTGTTCCCCTGCTGCGTTTTGCAATTTCCACGGCGCCTGCGGGCTCAATTTCTATACCGAGAATCGAGGCGCTGCGCTCGACAATGCGCTGAAGCTCCGCGGGCGTATACAGCTCCAGCCGCAGCGACACGCCGAAGCGGTCGCGCAGCGGCGCGGTAAGCTGGCCGGAGCGCGTTGTCGCGGCTATTAGCGTAAATTTCGGCAGGTCCAGACGTATGGAATTTGCCGAGGGCCCTTTGCCTATGATGATGTCGATGGCGTAATCCTCCATCGCGGGGTACAGCACCTCCTCAACCGCGCGGTTGAGCCGGTGGATTTCATCGACGAAAAGGATATCGTTTTCCTGCAAATTTGTCAGCAGCGCCGCCAGGTCGCCCGCCTTTTCGATGGCCGGGCCGGAGGTAATGCGCATATTAACGCCCATCTCATTGGCTATGACTGCCGCCAGCGTGGTTTTTCCCAAGCCCGGGGGGCCGTGCAGCAGAACATGGTCAAGTGGCTCTGAGCGCATTTTTGCGGCTTTTATGAAGACATCAAGATTGCTTTTGGCCTTCTCCTGGCCGATATATTCGTTCAGCAGTCTCGGACGCAGCGAACCCTCGTTTCCGTCCTCGGGCAGTATGGTCGTTGATGTGATAACCTGCTCGTATGAATCCTCGGAAAAGCTTATGCTCATGTGGGCACCTTCTTACTTAATCATCTGCTTGAGCGCGGCCTTAATTATCTCTTCAAGGCTGAGCTTTTCAACATCCACGGTTTTCAGCGCGGCGTTTATCTCGGGGCTGCTGTAGCCCAGGACCGTCAAAGCGGCGGCGGCATCGGCGAGCTTTCCCGAGCCGGGGGCAGCCAGCGGCGTAAATCCGGAATCGCTGAAAGAAATCTCGCCGGTTTCCTTTGCCACCTTGTCTTTCAACTCAAGAATGATGCGCTGTGCAATCTTTTTCCCCACGCCCGGCGCCGCCGTGAGCGCCTTGTCATTGCCAGAGATAATGTTCATCATAAGTGACTCGGGAGTGGTTGTTGACAAAATCGACAGCGCGGCCTTCGGCCCCACGCCGGAAACGCCAATGAGAAGCTCAAAACAGCGCTTCTCTGTCTTGCCGGCAAAGCCGTACAGGTCAAAAGCGTCCTCCTTGACGTTGAGATAGGTATACAGCTTCGCCTTCTCCCCGAGCCTGAGCTGGCCTGTCGTGTAGGCCGTGGTGCTCAAGCTGTAGCCCACGCCGCCGCAGTCTATGACCGCCAGATTCGGCTCAAGCTCAGCGACTATTCCGTTTATGTAGTAGAACATGGGTCAAACCTCCCTGTACGGCTCATCAGTGATGTGGAGCTGCGCGCGTGGCACAGCGCGATGGCGACCGCGTCCGCGGCGTCGTCCGGCTTCGGCGCGTTTTTCATATTCAACATGCGCTTTACCATATCGATGACCTGTTGCTTCTCCGCCCTGCCGTAGCCGACGACAGCCTGCTTCACCTGGAGCGGCGTATACTCAAATATCGGCACACCGCTGCGGTAAACTGCAAGCAGGATTATTCCCCTGCCGTGCGCAACGGAGATGCCGGTGGTAATATTCGTATTGAAAAAAAGCTCCTCGATAGCCACGGCGTCTGGCTTGAAGGTATCCAGCAGCTCCTCAAGGTCAGTGTAAATCTGATCCAGTCGCTGGGACAGCGGTGTTTTAGCCGGCGTTGTTATGACTCCGCAGGAAATAAATTTTTGCCGTCCGCGCTCGCTTTCGACGACGCCGAAGCCGACTGTCGCGATGCCGGGGTCAATTCCAAGAATACGCATTGTCCGCTCTCCGTTTGCTTCGGTATTTTTCGCTGTTATTTTATCACAATATTCTACGCTTCGCAAGCATATAAGCAAATAACCCTTTCCCCTGGCGAATCCCCGCAGGCGGTTCAACAGATTGAAGCTTGCAGAGCGGACAATTTACATACCATGATATATTCTTCCTCATTTTCGTCCACGGTTTCAAAGCCGACGCTTTTATACAGTTTTATAGCGTAGTTGGCTTTTTGTACCGCCAATGAAGTTTGTTTATAGCCCCTTTCCTTTAGTTCCGCGAGCATGGTTTTCATTAGGGATGTGCCGATACCCTGACCTCTATATTCCTTTTTCAGTGATATTGCAAGAGATGGCGTTTCATCATCTATGTGTCCATAGTCGTCCATAATACGGACCCATACGGTGCCAATAATCCTGCCTTCCACCTCTGCAACATAGCAAATATCATCATCGAGCTTGCCAAAGTCTGATACATATACCTGAAGCTCCGGCTGATTAATTATTTCCCTCGGCGGCGATGCCGCGCCCTTGGGAATAAATATTGCCTCATACAGGAAATCGGATAAAAGCTGAATTTCCGATTGTCTTATTTTTCTGACAATATAGTTCATGATTCGCCCTCCAAATGACGCCTGCCGCTGAGATAACTATTTTTTCAATTTAATTAATTGCAGTTAATAAAATTATTTAATTTATTTAATTATCGCCATTAAAAAGCAGCCTTCGCGCAAAGCGAAAGCTGCTTTTTAATGCTCATGCCCTGGGATGTGCCTTGTTATATACGTCTTTAAGCTGCTTTTTTACAAGCTGCGAATATATCTGGGTAGAGCTTATGTCGGCGTGGCCGAGCATTTCCTGTATGGAGCGGAGATCCGCGCCGTTTTCCAGCAGATGCGCCGCGAAAGAATGGCGCAGTGTGTGCGGCGTGATGGTCTTTTCGATCCCGGCCTTGACCTGGTAAGACTTTATTATCTTCCAGAATCCCTGGCGGGACATTCGCTCGCCGTTTACGTTCACAAAAAGCGCCGGTTCGTCAGGCGAGGCGATCATCTGGGGACGGACAAACTCAATGTACTCTGTCAGAGCCTTTATTGCCGCACTGTAAAGCGGGATCGCCCTGTCGTGGTCGCGTCCGTGGCAGGTTATGATACCGGCGGCGAGACTGACATCATAAACATTCAGGGAAATGAGTTCGCTCACCCTGATGCCGGTGGCATAAAGAAGCTCCAGCATCGCGCGGTCACGATAGCCCTTCGCGTCCACGCAGGCGGGCTGCTCAAGCAGAAGGTCTACTTCCTTGCTCGTGAGAATCTGCGGCAGCTTATGCGTGGCTTTGCCCGGCACGAGGACCGAGCTGGGATTATGCTTCACTATCCCCTCCTTCATAAGGAACGAATAGAAGCTCTTGACGGAAGCGATCGCGCGCGAAACCGTAGCCACCGACTTCCCGGATGAGCGCAGCCAGGCAACATATCCGCTCAACGCTTCCTCGTCCGCTGTGTCATAGCGGCAGTCGGTGTGACTGAAAAGGTAGTCCCCCAACTGGCGTATATCGCGGAGATATGAACTGAGCGTATTCGGAGATGCCTTCTTCACCTCTGTGAGATAAGCCTTAAATTTTTCAAAACATACCGAATCCTGCATTTCATATCCCCCTCTTAAAAATCAGTAAATGTGCGAAAGTATCATCGGCAGCAGAAAGCTGTCATAAACGGCGGTGAACACCAGCGCCGGAATAACGAAAATTATGTGCCTTAAAAAGCTTCTGTTTTCCCTGCTGTATGCCGCGGCACGGAAACGGATGGAATAAAGCTGCATCGAAGAGCGCAGCGCATCGAGCGAGCACAGCAGAAAGCACGGAATAATAAGCAGTGAAGGTATTCCTATAAAGAAAACCGCGCACATGGTTCCTTTGAGGCCAAACGAGCTGTACATCACCGCGACGGAGCAGCTCATGCTGTAAGCCTTTACAAGCACGGCCGATGGTATCAGAAAAACCCCGAGATAGGATGTGCCAAAGAAAACGGCCAAAAAAATAAAGAAAAAGGCGTTGTATACGGATAAAACAAAAGACTCCGAAAGCACGTTGCCCTCAATATAAGCTGCAAGCTCCGCATTGAGCGCCGGAGAGGCCGAGGTAGTGCCTATAACCGTCCCGGCTGCCATTCCAAGGCAAAAAGCAGCAAAAATAAGTCCGTTTGCGGGGTCTGAATCCGCGGCCCTGAAGGGCTTAAATCGTTTGAGCATAATTTCTGTCCTCACTGTACATCGAAACTGCATCAATTACAGCGGAGAGAAATCAGCGTCTCTTTTTTCAACTGTCTGTACGCTAAATATAATACAAATTCCGCCGGTAATCAAGCGTTTTGGACGATAAAGTTAATTTTTGTTAATTATGACGATATATTATGTAAATAATATTATGTAAACCATATCTACCGCGGGCCTCTTGTCGGCCCGAAAAAGCACGAATTATCAATAGTAATTCACACCATCTTGTATGTATTTCAGCCTGTAATCACAACATATTGGAGGCTTGATTTTGCTTATGTAAACTTGCTGTTTGATTACTGTCTGTATTCATTTTCTTTTGTATTTTGTGACTCTGAGAGTCGGAATACAACCTGTAATACTCCCGAGGGCGATGCACATAAGCTGATACGGTATTGCCGAAGCGCTCACACTCCCCTGCCCCGCTATTAGTCCGACGATAAGGACCAGCGCCACGAGCATGCCCGCGTTTATCAGCGCCGCAAACGCCTTCCCCTCGCTCACGCCGGATGCAAGGAGCACCGCGCCCAAGGCAGCGCCGGAGAACATTGACACGCAGGCGTAGGCCCTTGCGTATGACAGCGGAAGCAGCTCACGGCTTATGAGTGCGCTTATCGCCAGCAGCAGCGCTGCCATCAGCGCGCAGGCAAATGCCGAGGACAGCGCAACTCTTTTTGGAGTCAGCTTTTTGGACGATACACCTGATTTTGTCATAAAAAAACCTCCCTGAACAAGCTTGTTCAAGCTTATTCAGGGAGGTGCCTCTTAATTCCTGATTGAGTTTTATTTTAGTTTGCTTCTTCCTTCTGGATATTGTTGGTCGAGATGGCCCACTTGGTCACCTGTATCCTGACTCTGTCCTCGCCGGTTTCAAAGGTGATAAGATCTCCGCTGATATCGACTATCTTGCCGACCATGCCGCCGATAGTGGTTATCTTGTCGCCAACGCCGAGTTCATTTCTCATCTGCTCAAGCTTTTTCTTCCTCTTGTTTTCCGGGCGGATCATGAAGAAGTAGAAAACGGCGATGAGCACGACGAGCATGATTATCGACGAGGCCGCCGAAGCTCCGCCAGCGGCGCCGGCCGCACTGGCATCACCGGCAGGGGCACAGCCGGTCATCGTCAGGCACGCCAGCGAGAGAACGAGGACGAGGCAGAGAACTCTAACTGTCTTTTTGTTCATTGGGAAACCTCCTAAAAATTATCAATGCTTAGTATAGCTTCTCCGGCGCACAAATGCAAGCATTAAATTAACCGCACGGGCCTTTTGAGGCAATTTCTGCTTTTCATCTTGAGCAGCTTTGTCCTCTGTGATAAAATTATGATGCCGGAAAGGAGTGAAGCTGCATGGAAATAAGGTTTTTATCGGAGCACGACAGTCTCCTTGATGTTAGTGCCGTTTATGAGCAAAGCTGGAAGCATGCCTATAAAGGGATCATTCCCCAGAGCTACCTTGACAGCATACCCGCGGGGTTCTGGGCGCAAGGCTTGGGCAAATCCGGCATGTACAATCTTCTTGCGCTTGAAAACGGCCGTATAATCGGTACATCATGCTTTTGTAAATCCAGATGGGAGAAATTTCATAACTACGGAGAGATCGTATCAATATATTTTCTTCCGGAATATATGAGAAAAGGCTTCGGCTCCGCCCTTTTGGGCAGAGCCGTGGAAGAATTGAAAACGCTTGGATTTTCCAAAATACTCCTGTGGGTGCTTGAAGATAACGTGCCCGCAAAGAGCTTTTACGAGAAAAACGGCTTTACTCCGGCCGGTGAGTATATGAGCGGCATATTTGCCGGAAAAGAACTCAGAGAGCAGCTTTATGTGCTGGAAGAGGATTAGATCCTGTTCGATAGAAGCTGGGAATACTGCGCCCTGAACTGCCCGAAGCGCCCCTCGTCCAGCGCAAGGCGAATCTCAGCCATGAGCCTGTTGTAAAAAAACAGGTTGTGCGCAACCATAAGCCGGAGCGCGAGCGGCTCCTGCGCCTTGAGCAGGTGGCGGATATAGCCGCGCGAGTAGCGCCGACAGACCGTGCAATCGCACTGTGAATCTATCGGCCCTGCGTCCCGCTCGTATTTCTTGTTGTTGAGGTTAATTATGCCGGACCAGGTGAAAAGATGCCCGTGGCGGCCGTTGCGCGAGGGCATCACGCAATCGAAAAAGTCCACGCCGCGGTGAACGCTCTCGATAATATTTCCCGGCGTGCCGACGCCCATCAGATAGCGCGGCTTGTCCTTCGGCATGTGCTCTTCCACGGCCTCGATGGTGTCGTACATTTCCTGGTGCGTCTCCCCCACCGCCAGGCCGCCTATGGCGTAGCCGGCGAGGTCGAGCTCCGCAATCTGCTTCATGTGCTCAACGCGAAGATCCGCAAAGGTGGCGCCCTGGTTTATACCGAAGAGCACCTGCCCGGGGTTCACCGCGCCGGGCTCGGAATTATACTTGTCCAGCGCCGTCTTGCAGCGCACCAGCCAGCGGTATGTGCGCTCACATGACGCCTTAACATAGTCGTAGGGCGAAGGTATCTTCACGCACTCGTCCATGGCCATGGCGATATCTGAGCCGAGATTTGCCTGAATGCGCATACTCTCCTCCGGCCCCATGAAGATCCTGCGCCCGTCTACATGGGAGTTGAAGCTGACACCCTCCTCGCTTATTTTCCTGAGAACGGCGAGGGAAAAAACCTGGAACCCGCCGCTGTCCGTCAGCATGGGTCCGCTCCAGGTCATGAATTTGTGCAGTCCTCCCATGTCTCGTATCAGCTCGTCGCCTGGACGGACATGCAGATGATAGGTGTTGGACAGCTCCACCTGGCAGCCGAGCCTCTCAAGATCAGCCGCGGACAAGCCTCCTTTTATGGCGGCCTGAGTGCCCACATTCATGAATACCGGCGTCTGAACCGTGCCGTGGGGGCAGGTAAATTTCCCTCGGCGCGCCCTGCCCTCGGTTTTTATTACTCGAAACATATCTTTCTACTGCTCCCTACGAAATAAACATCGCGTCCCCAAATGAGAAGAAGCGGTATTTTTCCTCAACGGCCGCCTTATACGCCGCGAGGACGTTTTCCCGCCCCGCCAAAGCGGAAACGAGCATGATAAGCGTGCTCTCCGGCAGGTGGAAATTTGTCACCAGCGCGTCGACGCACTTAAAACGGTAGCCGGGGTAAATAAAGATATTCGTCCAGCCGCTTTGCGCTTCTATACTTCCGTCGTCGGCGGCAAAGCTCTCGAGCGTGCGGCAGGAGGTCGTGCCCACGCACACCACGCGCCCCCCGCCGCGCTTCGTTTCCGTGATAATGCGCGCCGTCTCCTCAGGAACTATGCAGAACTCCGAGTGCATCTCATGCTCGGTTATCTCGTCCTCCTTGACGGGCCTGAAAGTACCCAGTCCCACATGCAGCGTGACATAGCAGACCTTAATACCCATGCCGGATATCTTCTCAAGCAGCGGCTTTGTAAAATGCAGGCCGGCTGTAGGTGCGGCGGCAGAACCCGACTCGCGGGAGTACACGGTCTGGTACCGCTCATTGTCCTGAAGCTCGGCCTTGATATACGGCGGCAGCGGCATACGCCCAAGGCGCTCAAGCACCTCGAGGAAAATGCCATCGTACTTAAACTCAATTACGCGCTTTCCGTCGGAAGCCACGTCCAGCACCGTTCCGGCCAGCTCGCCGTCTCCGAAACTCAGCTCCGTTCCGGGCCTTGTTTTACGCCCCGGGCGGGTGAGGCACTCCCACTTGTTTTCCCCGAGCTCACGCAGAAGCAGCACCTCAACCGCTCCCCCGCTCTCACGCTTTCCGAAAAGGCGCGCGGGCAGCACACGCGAGTCGTTGAGTACCAGGCAGTCGCCGACCCGCAAAAGCTCCGGCAGCTCGTAAAAATGCCTGTGCCCTGTTTCACCTGTGTGCTTGTCGAGCAGCATCAGGCGCGAGGCATCGCGCCTTTCCAGCGGTGTCTGTGCAATAAGCTCCAGCGGGAGCTCAAAATAAAAATCCGATTTCTTCATCAGTGCATTTTGCCATAGCTCAGCCCCACTCCCGTGTAGTAGAAGCCGAGTATATCCTTATATGTTTTGTCGTAGTATTCCGCCATAGCGTAGGCCCCGAACTGGCTCATGCCGATATTGTGTCCCCAACCGCTGCCGGTGAAAACAAAATCGCCCGAGCGGTTTTTCTCCACGCTGTATCTGATGCTGGGCAGCCCCAGAGTCGTGCGGCAGTAGCTTCGGCTGATGACCGCCTCTTTTCCGGAAGATGAGGCAAGCGTCAGCTTAATCACGTTTCCGGTGTCGGAGTATGCTGCCTTGACCTGATTGACATCGGACAGTCCTACTTTTTTACCCAGCTCTGAGGAGGTCATCGTGCAGCTCCACTCGCTGTAGTTGTTTATTGAGTCAACAGCCGACTCGTAAGGATCAACAACTCCGATGAGATACGGGTGGGCACTGTTGCCGTAAACATTTTCGTTATCCTCAGTCGCCCCTCCGTCAGAGGAAAAGTACTGCGCGTCGCAAAGGCCGCCGCTCCAGGTAAGGTATTCGTTTGCAGTTTCCTGTGCTGCGCTCTCTATCCTGCTTCCCACGGCATCGCAGCCTGAGTAGGCCTGAGAGTATGTATCACCCGTTACGTCAAAGCCGCAGTTGTAGTAATAAATCGAGTTCTTGACGTTCTTAGCGGCATATGTCCTTGCCGCGACAGCCTGGGCCTTCAGCGCCTCCAGGGGCCAGGACGAACTCATCTCCCGCGAGCACACGCCCATAACGTATTGCTCCATATCCACGGCATTTACGACGGTTATCTTGCCGCCGCCAAGCACCGCGTAGGCGAAGTCCCCGTAATACCTGTGCCCGGCGAACCAGGTCACGGCGTCGGCATTATCGCACATGGGCCTTACGGCGAGCATATTCTGTGCATTGGTCACCGGCACCTCAAAAAGCAGCCGCTCCGTTCCCGTTATGTATACGCCTATTCCCGAACCGGAGGTTATTCGCATGGTTATCCTTGTCTCGTCCGTGTAGTCCAAAGTGACGAACTCGCGGTCCTCGTCAAAATAGCCGAACTCATATCCCCTGCCGACCGCGTTTTCCAGATTCGCGGTTTCAAGCCCGGTGTCCCTCGCGGGGGAATAGTAGTATTTAAGCCCCACAAATACCTTGTCCGAAGCTATTCTCACGCTCCCGTTATCATACTGAAGTCCGCCGCCGCCTTTATAATCGTCATCACTGTAATCCGGCTCGCCGGAGCTGCTGTCGCAGAGCTTTTCCAGCCCGTCAGCCGTGAGAACATATACGTCGTCTTCGTCAATCGGCCCCGCGCCCGACGCGCCTATGGCGTAGGTCGAGCCCTTTTCAAGCTCCATAGTCTCCCCTTTTGCGTTGACATACACGCTGTAATCAGCCATCGCGCCCGCTCCGGCCGCGGAGAGCAGCGCCAGCGCCGCCACGGATGCAGCCGTTATTATTTTAACTGTTTTCGTTTTCATCAGATACCCCAAATTTCGATTGACCGGCGGCAGTGAGCGGTGCTATAATATTGCGCTGAAAAAAACCATGCGCCGGCGAATTATGACGAATATGGTCAATTATATAATATTTCCGCCTCATTATCAAGTGGGGCCGCTTGAAAATTACTGGAAGCACAGCCAGCCGGAGACTTTTTTCGGTTTTTTTCGCTTAAATGTCCGCGCATGTGTAATACCCAGGCTAAATCAGTCATATAATCTTAAGAGCAGCGCAGCGCTGCCGGAAAGGAACAGCAAATGGAAAAGTACAAAGTAGGCGTTATCGGCGGTACGGGAATGGTAGGCCAGCGGTTCATCTCCCTTATCAGCAGCCACCCCTGGTTTGAGCTGAAGGTCATCGCCGCCAGCTCCCGCAGCGCGGGAAAGACCTATGCCGAAGCCGTTGGCGCGAAGTGGGCCATGGAGACCCCGCTGCCGGAGCAGTATAAGGACATCGTCGTCATGGACGCGGTTGCCGGCAAAGAAAAGATCGCCTCCGAGGTCGATTTCGTCTTCTCCGCAGTTGACATGAAAAAGGAGGAGATAAAGCAGCTTGAGGAGCAGTACGCAAAGCTTGAGTGTCCCGTCATTTCCAACAACAGCGCCCACCGCTGGACCAGCGACGTTCCCATGGTCATCCCCGAGGTCAACCCCGAGCATATACGTGTCATCGACTCCCAGAAAAAGCGTCTTGGCACCTCGCGCGGCTTCATAGCGGTGAAATCCAACTGCTCGATACAGAGCTATGTCCCCTCCCTGCACCCGCTCAGGGCGGAGTTCGGGCTCAAAGCCGTTCTCGCCTGCACCTATCAGGCCATTTCCGGCGCCGGTAAAACCTTCGAGACATGGCCGGAGATGCTCGACAACGTGATCCCCTACATCGGCGGAGAGGAAGAAAAATCCGAGCAGGAGCCGCTCAAGGTCTGGGGCGAGGTTGAAAACGGCGTAATAGCCACCGCGCAAAAGCCGCTGATAACCGCGCAGTGCCTGCGCGTTCCCGTGTCCAACGGCCACACGGCCGCCGTGTTCGTCACATTTGACAAAAAGCCCTCCCGCGACGAGATAATCAGCCGCTGGAAGCAGTTCAGGGGACGCCCGCAGGAGCTTGGTCTCCCCACCGCTCCGAAGCAGTTCCTCAACTACTTTGAGGAGGACAACCGCCCGCAGGTAAAGCTCGACCGTAATATGGAGGGCGGGATGGCCATATCCATGGGCCGCCTGCGCGAGGACACGCAGTACGATTACAAATACGTCTGCCTCAGCCACAACACCCTGCGCGGCGCCGCCGGCGGTGGAGTGCTCCTGGCCGAGCTGCTGTGCGCGGAGGGCTATATTCCCAAAGCCTGAGGCACGGCGAAAAAAACAATATTTGGAGGCGCAGCTTGAAAACACCTGTATTCAAAGGCTCGTGCACCGCAATGATAACCCCGTTCACGGAAAGCGGCATCGACTTCAAGCGAATGGGAGAGCTTCTTGACTATCAGGAGAAAAACGGTACTGCCGCCGTGCTTATCGCCGGCACCACCGGAGAGAGCGCTACTTTAGAAATCCACGAGTACGAAGAGCTCGTGGATTTCTGCGTCCGCTACCTGTCCGGGCGCATGAAGGTCATCGTCGGCATCGGAGGAAACAACACTCTCTCCTGCCTTTCCCGCGCAAAGCGGGCGGAGAGCGCGGGAGCGGACGCGGTTATAATGACCGCGCCGTACTACAACAAGAGCACGCAAAAGGGCATAGTCGGGCATTTCATCTATGTCGCCGACCGCACCGAGGTGCCGCTTATGCTCTACAACATCCCCAGCCGCACCTCAGTAGGCATAACGTTGGAGTCCTACCGCGAGCTGTCAAAGCACCCGAACATAAACGGCGTTAAGGAGGCCAGCGGCGACTTCCCGCTCATAGCCAGAACCGCCGCCTGCTGCGGAAGCGACCTGTACATCTGGAGCGGAAACGACGACCAGACGGTGCCGATGATGTCACTGGGCGCGCAGGGCGTCATCTCCGTGGCCTCGAACATAATCCCCGAAACGGTAGCCATCCTCTGCTCACTGTGCTTTAGCGGCGACTACGCAGCCGCGGCGCAGCTTTACTTCCGCTATTCCGATTTGTTCGCCAAACTGTTTATCGAGACAAACCCCATCCCCGTGAAAGCCGCCATGGGCCTCATGGGCATGGACAGCGCCATACTCCGCCGCCCGCTGACGGAGATTTCCGAGGCCAGCCTTGTCCAGCTCGTGGAGAGTATGAAGGGCGCAGGGCTTATTTACTGATACCGCGAATACTTCCGAGGGCCCGTACATAAAATATAGCGGGTGATGAAAATGAAGGATTTGTGGAAAAAAATAAGTCCATACGCAGTATCAATAGCCATAGCGCTGGCCGTCGGCGGGCTGTCCGCGGCGCTGACGAACGGAAAGATGGAGGAGTACTCCCGGCTTAACCAGCCGCCGCTGGCTCCTCCTGGCTGGGTCTTCCCCATCGTGTGGACCGCGCTGTTCATACTAATGGGCATCTCCGCCGCGATAATCTGGAAAAGCGACAGCCCCGAACGCAGCGACACTCTGTTTATTTACGGCACACAGCTTGTGGTAAATTTCCTGTGGACGATATTCTATTTCAATTTCAACGCAAGGCTTTTGGCGTTCTGCTGGCTGGTATTCCTGCTGCTGCTCGTGCTGCTCATGACGTCCCGCTTCTCGAAAATCTCCCCCGCCGCGGCAAAGCTCCAGATCCCCTATATCATCTGGCTCGTCTTTGCCGGATACCTGAATCTGGCGACGTATATCCTCAACAAGTAGAAATTACTCTGCTTCGCTTGTGCGAAGCAGAGTAATTTCTATGGAGAAAAACACATCCGGACGTTCTCATCACTTCCAGAAATATCTCCCGATTATTTCCTCCACATCCACCGCGGATTGCTCCCTGAGATAACTGAAGAAATCCTCCGTCGTGACATTATGAAATAGATATTTATTGCAGTATCCGGACAAAAGCTCAAGGAAACTCTCTTGGCCTATAGCCGTTTCCAGCTCGCGCAGGAAGAACATGCCTCTTGCGTAAAAAAGATCTAAAGCGGAAGCATAGTCAGGCTCGTCATACGCGCTGTCCAGAGAAAAGCCGGAGGAATCGTCGGACATCATACTGTACACTTCCAAAACATTACTCATGTCCAGTCCGAAATGCTCCGCGCAAAGCATCGCGGAATAATCGGCAAAGCTCTCGTCCAGCCACGGCTCGGCGTTTTCGTCGTTGCCTATGAGAAAATAAAACCACTGGTGGGCAAGCTCGTGAAACACCGCATACTCTTCGCAGCCGCGCGCCAAAGTCACAAATCCGGAATATTCCATACTAATAGGCATGGACTTTGTAGCCCATGCGGTGGTTGTCATAACAAGCGTTTCATATGGGTACTCGACATATGTCTCATTGAAAAACTCCAGCGCAAAGACCGCCGCGTCCATGACTTTCTCCATATCCTCCTGCGTTGTTCTCTCGGAACTGAAGCAGCCGAGAATCCTTGTATTACCAATCGTGCGCTCCATGCGCTCGTAATTATTCCAGGCAATGAAAATAAGGTCACGCCGCCGCTCCGCCTCAAAGGTATAGGTCGTCAGGCCGTTTTCTGTCACGCGGGAGATTTCCGCGCCATTGGCGGCAAGCTCGTATTCCTCTGGCGCGGCTATTACAAGCGTGTAGTCGGCCATTTCCGCGTAGCGTCCGTCTACCACGCCGTTGAGCGGATCCTTATCCCAGCCGTTTTCGTCGCATACAGCAAGCTGGGGATAGAAAAACGGCATCTGTATCTCCCCGTCCCTGCCGACCCCGTACATGTGTGTAAGTACGGGGATTGTCACGTCACAGGAAAAGCACAATATAGCTTCTCCGCCTGCCGTGAGCGGTCTTCCCAGCTTCACACGGCAGAGCTGATCGCCGTCGGAGAGCTTATAGCTCAGCTTCCCGCCGTCGCCGTCTGTCACGGACAGCACGCTTATACGCTCGTCCTTCGTGGCGTAATAATTCCCGTACAAATGAAAGTACAGCTCATCGACAGACTCATCACTGCAATTCGTAACTGTTACCTCCTGCGTATACGTCAGCCGCTTTTCCTCCGGCTCAAGCGCGGCGTTTATGACGTATTCCGCCGTCAAATCCAGCGACACAGGCTTTTCCGCGCAGCCGCCGAGTAGAAGGAATATTACCAGGACTACAGGTACGAATATTGTGATTTTTTTCATGACGATCCCCTTCGATATCGAATTTTGTTTACGAAAAAAATAGCGTTTTTGCCCTTAAGAATCAATCAGCCAAATCTTTAAGATTCATTTAAGGTTTGGCTGATGCTCATTCGTTACGGTTCTACCTTCCTCATAAGCCTTGACGCGGCCTTGAGCATCAGGCGCTTGGTCCCCAGCCTGTCAAAGGCTATTTCCACAAGGAAATCTCCGCCCATGGGCGTCATTGCCATTATCAGGCCGCGTCCGAAGGACTTGTGCTCAACCATATCTCCTTGACGAAAGACCGGCGGAGCGGATTTTTTCGTCTCCGGCGTCACCACAGGACGCACGGCGCTGACATGGCGCGGTTTTTCGGCCCTGATCTCATACCCGGCAGGCTTGTCCGAATAGCCGTAGCCGCGCGGGACGTAGCCCTTGTCGATATGCTCCGGCGGGATCTCCTCGACAAAGCGCGAGACGCGGTTGCTGCTGGTGCGGCCGAATATCATGCGCTGGCGGGCGCAGGTGATATACAGCCGGCGCATGGCTCGAGTGATCGCCACATAGCAGAGCCGGCGCTCCTCCTCCATCTCCTCCTGCTCACCTATTGCCCTTATTCCGGGGAAGATTCCCTCTTCCATTCCGACGATGAATACGACAGGAAATTCCAGCCCCTTGGCCGAGTGCATTGTCATCATAACCACGCAGTCGGTGTTTTCGTCCATCCTGTCCAAATCGGTATATAGCGCGACCTCATCAAGGAAGCCGTGGAGGCTCGAGTCCCCGGTCTCCTTTATGTAGCTGATAATGTTAGATTTTAGCTCCTTGACGTTTTCGATACGCGCGGCGTTTTCCGGCGTGTCCTTTTCCTGGAGCGCGCGAATGTAACCGCTGCGCTCGATAACCTCGTCATAGAGCTCATCCGCCGGCATAGTCTCAGATATCGCACGCAGCTCATCGATCATGTACGCAAACTGCCTCAGCTTCACCGAGGCCCTTTGCAGCTCCGGGTACTCCTGGGCGTTTTTCGCGACCTGGAACAGCGGCAGCGACTGCTGCGCGGCCAGGTCCGCCGCCTTTTCCACGGTCGACGCGCCAATTCCCCGCGCGGGCGTATTGATGATCCTGACAAGGCGCAGATCGTCCGCGGGATTCTGCACAACGCTGAGGTAGGCAAGCATGTCCTTGACCTCCGCGCGGTCAAAGAACTTTGTGCCTCCGTAAATGCGGTAGGGAATGCCGCGGCGCTTGAAGGCGTACTCAAGCTGGTTCGACTGGGCGTTCATTCGGTAGAGCACCGCGTGTTCGCCCCAGTTTATCCCCTGCTGAAAGTCGTCAAGTATCCGCTCGGCGACGTACTGCGCCTCCTCATTTTCGTTGTCTCCGCAATACAGCGTCGGCTTATAGCCGTCGTCAGCCGCGGTCCAGAGCTCCTTGCCCTTTCTTCCGGTGTTGTTTCGTATCACCGCGTTGGCCGACTCGAGTATGTGGCCCGTACTGCGGTAGTTCTGCTCAAGCTTTATTACCCTTGCGTTTTTGTAACGCTTTTCAAAGTCGAGGATGTTCTTTATCGTCGCTCCGCGGAACTTGTAAATGCTCTGGTCGTCGTCGCCGACAACGCAGATATTCTCATAGCCCCCCGCAAGAGTGCTCGCAAGAATGTATTGCAAATTGTTCGTGTCCTGGTACTCGTCTACAAGCACGTATTTGAACTTGCGCTGGTAATAATCACGCACGTCGTCATGGTCCAGCAGCAGGCGCACGGTGAACATGATAAGGTCGTCGAAGTCCATGGCGTCGGCCTCACGCATCCGGCGGGCGTATTCCTGATATATCTCGCCTATCTTCGTCATGCGCACATCGTATTTCCCTCGCGCGCTTTCAATCATCTGCTCCGGGGTCATCATCTCGTCTTTGGCCTTGCTTATCTGGGAAAGAACCATTCTGTACGGGAACATCTTCTCGTCCAGCTCCATGTCCCTGATAATGCGCTTTGCCAGCGACTGGCTGTCGGCCGTGTCATAGATGGTGAAGCTGCGCGAAAAGCCCAGACGCTCCGCTTCGCGGCGCAGTATGCGCACGCAGGCGCTGTGGAAGGTCTGCGCCCATATGTCGTTTGCCCGGGAGCCGAGGGCGTTTTCAAGGCGGCTTTTCAGCTCCCCGGCGGCCTTGTTGGTGAAGGTAATCGCCAGTATGCGCCATGGCTCGACAGGGTCGAGCGCGGCAGCCGCCCTCGCCTCGTCGGAAGGCCCGGCGAGCATCAGCTCAATATCCTGCTCCGAAGCGTCCTCGGGCAGCTCGAAGCTGTCCGAGGCGCTGCCGTAGCGCATGAGGTTGACTATACGGTTAATCAGCACCGTGGTCTTGCCGCTGCCGGCCCCTGCCAACAGCAAAAGCGGCCCCTGCGTCGTCATCACCGCCTGCCTCTGCTGTGGATTCAGCATGAGGAAATCGGACTCGATGAGCTTTTTACGGGCCGCTATATATCTCGTTTCAAAATTCTGTGTCATATCTACCCCTGTGTCCAATCGCCCGCTTGGCGGGCTGAATTTTTTTACAGGGGTATTATACAATAAAAACGCTGCTTTAACAAGCCATACCGCAAATTCTGCTTCAAAATGAATCGCAGGTCAGAATTTCCCTCAGCCCCTGCACAGCGCGTCTTTCCAGCCGCGAGACCTGAACCTGGGACACACCGAGCACCCTGGCCGCGCGCTCCTGGGTCATGCCGTGGAAAAAGCGCAGCGCAATGACCATGCGCTCCTTTTTCGGGAGCTGCTTTATCGCCTCGTCGAGGGTGAAGCGCTCGATAAGGCGCTCCTCCTGCCCATAGTCGCCGAGGATGTTTTCCAAAGTAAAACTCTCGTCGCCGTTTTCCTTTTGCAGGGATTCCGCCGGGCCGGCGGCGGTCTCGGCAAAGCTTATGTCCTCTACGCTCAGGCCTGTGGCTTCGGAAAGCTCAGAGAGCGTCGGCTCACGGCCGAGCTTCTGCTCAAGGCTTGTCCGCTCGTTTCGTATCAGCTGCGCGCGCTCCTTTATCCCGCGGCTGACCTTTACCGCGCCGTCGTCGCGCAGAAAGCGGCGGATTTCGCCGGAAATCTTTGGCACCGCGTAGGTTGAAAACTGTGTGCCAAAGCTCGTGTCGAAGCCCTGTATGGCCTTGAGAAAGCCTATGCAGCCGAGCTGGTACAGGTCGTCCGGCTCCACGCCGCGCCCGAAAAAGCGCCGCGCCACGCTCCAGACAAGGCCGCAGTTGTCCTCAATGAGCTTCTGTGAGGCATCCTTGCTCCCTGCCTGGGCTTGGGCTATCAGCTCAAGGGTATCCTCATGCATCACAGCTTTGACCTTATCCTTTTCGTCATGACAACAGTGGTGCCCTTGCCGGGGTGTGAGCGCACGCGCATACGGTCCATGAAGCTGTCCATTATGGTGAAGCCCATGCCGCTTCTCTCCTCGCCGCCGGTTGTGTACAGCGGCTGCATGGCTTTTTTAAGGTCCTCGATGCCGCAGCCCTTGTCCTTGATGCTTATCTCAAGAAACTCGCCGTCGTAAATCCGCGCCCGCAGCTGCACAATGCCGAGCTGGTCGGGATAGGCGTGGACAATGGCGTTGGTCACCGCCTCGCTGACGGCGGTTTTGATGTCGTTGACCTCCTCCA
>JAMPGF010000070.1 GCA_023664105.1 Butyricicoccus sp.
AGACACGCCGCGCAGGCCGCCAGCCTCAGCCAGACGCGCCGCGCGCCCCTGCCCCGGAAGCTCATCGCCTCACCCACATAGCGCGCGTCCAACTCGCCCAGCGCCTCAAAAACCACTTCCCCGTTCATACGCTAACGCCCCTTTCTTCCAGATATTTCCTCAATCTGCCGCGCAGCCGCGTCAGGCGCACGGACACGTTTTTCACGCTCAGCCCAACGGCCCCGGCGATCTCCTCGTAGCTGTCGCAAAACCAGTAGCGCCGCATGAAGATGAAGCGGTTTTCGCCGCTGAGCGTATCCAAAAAATCCCCGATCATCCGTGCCAGCTCCCGCGTCTCCAGCTCCGTCTCCGCCGTGCCGCTTTCGGCAAGGCAATCGCCGAGCTCCTGTATCGACGTCTCACACCCGCCGCCCCGCTTCGCCGCGCGGCCCTCCCTCACGCGCTTGAGCGAGAGGTTGCGCACGATTTTGCACAGGTACGCCGCCAGCGGCGACGGCCGCTCCGGCGGCACCGCGTTCCACACGCCGAGGTACGCGTCGTTGACGCACTCCTCCGCGTCCTGCGTGCTGCCTACGATGTTCCGCGACAGCCTGCGGCACAGCGCGCCGTACTTCGCGTCCAGCTCCCCGACCGCGTCCTCCGAGCGCGCGAAAAACAGCTCGATTATCTGTCCGTCCTCCAAGTTCGCCCCGCCCCTTTCCTGTTTCTATCCCTATACTACCTTTTTTCCGGGAAAAACTACAGTTTTTTTCGGAATTTTATTTTTTTGTTGCATATGTTGCTGCTATTTTTGGGGCCGTGTGGGCGTATGGGTAGAAGGGGATTTTTAATTTTACGGCGGTTTTGATGCAAATTGGATGCAAGAAATATACATTTCGCTCTTAAAATCAGTGAAAACGACGAAGGGGGAAATGCTCATGAGGAAAATTATCGCTTTTGTACTGGCGGCGGCGCTGCTGTGCCTCTGCGGCTGCGGGAAGGACGCCGATGCCCCGGCGGATACGGCGTCAGGCGGCGCGGGCGCGGAGGCTTTGGACGCCGAAGGCGGCGGGATGGAGCTGAGGGCGGAGCTCCTGGAGCTGCCCGAGGGCATGGCCTACGCCTCGGCCCAGTGCCGTGGCGGGGACACGCTATGGCTCGGCGGCGTGGGAGAAAACGGCGCGGTGATAGCCTCGGTTTCGCTCAGCGGCGGCGAGGGCGGCGGGGCCCTGGAGCTGACGGAGGAATGCGAGTTTGTGTACGCGATGTGCTACGCCGAGGGCGGCGTCACAGCGCTGGCGGGGAGCAGGCCGGAGCGCTACACAGACGCGAAGGGACAGACCGAGCGGAACGAAAACGCCGACGGGCGGCTCTGGCTGCTCAGGTACGGCGCGGAAAGCCTTATCTCCCAGACGGAGCTGGAAGAGCGCTACTTCCACCCGGACAGCGAGACGCCGGAGGTTTTCAAGTCCATGCTGGAGCTGAACGGGGATCTCTACATACAGTGCCAGGACTTTATCGCGCGCATCGGCCCCGACGGCGGCGAGCTGGCGCGCTTCGAGCTGGACGAGTATTCCCGGGATCAGAACTATTACATCTCCTCCATGGTTTTCTTCGGCGGGGAGCTGCTCGCCTCGGAAATCGGCTTCGGCGGGGACGACTCGCGGCTGCTCAGGCTGAACGCGGAGACGCTCGAGCAGCTCGGCGCTTCTGAATTTCCCGAGCATCGGATAACGGGGCTCGGGCTTGCCGGGGACGGCGCGCCGCTGGCCTGCACGCGCGACGGGCTGCTCAGTCTGGGCAAGGATTTACTGCCGGGCGAATATGTCCGCCTGTGGAAGGAGCTTTTCATCAGCGGCGGCTACACCTGGGTCGGGGAGCTGGAGGACGGATACCTGTTCTATGAGCCGTACCAGGAGAAGGTGTACGCCGCGCGCTGGCGGGAGTACACGCCGCGGACAACCGTTATCGTTGCCGCGGACAACCCCTACAGCGACATTCTCTCGCTGGTCAACGCATTCAACCTCAGCCAGGGCGAGTACGTGGCCAAGGTGGAATACTACGACACCTATGACGAGGCAGAGCAGAAGCAGCTTCAGGCCGAAATCGGCGCGGGCTACTGGCCGGACGTTTTCGCCTTTTCCCATCCCGAGACGCTTGCGGAAATGCGCACGGACACGATGCTGGTAGATTTGTATGAGAGGCTGGACGCGGACGCGGAGCTGTCAAGGGAGGATCTTGTGCCGTCGCTGCTCGCGGCGATGGAGGAGCGCGGCGCGCTGTACTGGCTGCCGCACAGCTTCCAGATGCTCACAATGCTCGGCCCCGCCGCGCTTATCCCGCGCGCCGGGATGAGCTACGGCGAGCTTTCCGCGATAGCGGCTGATAACGGGCTGACGGCCGTCGACCCGTATATTTCGCGCGAACAGCTGCTCACCTGGTGCTGCCCGATGGCGATAGAGCGCTATGTCGATTACGAGGCCGGGACGTGCAGCTTCGACAGCGAGGGCTTTATCGGGCTTCTGGAGCTGTGCGCAGCGCAGCACGCGGACAGCGATGCGTCCGTGTTTAACCTGCCGAGGGAGAACTACCTGCTGTTTTACGAGTGGCTGCAATCCTTCGAGCGGCTGTCGGTACTGCCGGAGATTTTCGGGGACTTCCGCTTCGCGGGCTTTCCCGACGGGCTGGGCAACGGGAGCCTGTTTGACGTGCAGCTCCGGCTCGGCATCACGGCGGGAGCGGCGGAAAAGGACGGAGCGTGGGAATTTATCAAGTTCGCCTGCGGCGAGACGGGGCAGGGCGCGCGCGTGAACGGCTTTCCGGCCAACGCCGCCTCGCTCGAACGGGAGCTTAACTCGGTCATCAGCGACGGCAGCGGGGGCCTGATGGGCAGCGGCTACCCCTTTACCGAGGCCGACGCGCAGAAGTTCCGCGAGCTGGTCAACGGCGCGGTGATGGTCTCCGGGGCGGACACCGTGCTGGAGCAGATGATCACCGAGGGCGCGGCGGCGTATTTCGCCGGGGAGAAAAGCGCGCGGGAGGCCGCGGAGCTGATTCAGGCAAAGGCGGGGCTTTACATGGCCGAGCGGGCATAAAATTTTCAGTACATGAAGGAGAGAATTTACAGTGAAGAAAATTATCGCGTTGGTGCTTATCGCGGCGGCGCTGATGTCGCTCGCCGCCTGCGGGAAGGGCGCGGACGGCCCGGTGGAGACGGTGGAGGTCCCGGCGGAGTACGATGAGGTTAAGTATGAGCTGGCGCTGACGGCGGAGTTTTTGGATTTGCCGGTTGGGATGGCCTACGCTTCGGCCCAGTGCCGGGTCGGGGACACGGTCTGGCTCGGCGGCGGGGGCGAGAGCGGCGCGGTGATCGGGCCGGTTTCGCTCGGCGGAGACAAAGGCGGCGGGCTTGCCGGAATGCCGGAGGGCTGCGAGGCCGTTTACGCCATGTGTACCGCCGGGGATAATATCGCGGTGCTGGCCGGGAGCGAGGCCAAGGTGCTTGAGGACGGGAATGGAGATATTTTCGAGTCGGCGGAGCGGCTGGAGCTGCTCCAGTTCAACGGGGCGGAGTTTGTCTCCCGGACGGAGCTTGGGCAGCAGTATCCTTATACCTTTCACTATATGATGGAGATTGACGGGAACCTTTACATACTCTGTCGGGACGCGCTGATAATGCTGGCGCCTGACGGGTCGGAGCTGGGGAGATTCGAGCACGGGGACCGGAATATTTCGATGGAATCAATGTGTGTTTTCAACGGGGAGCTTGTCGTTCTGGCGCGGGATCTCAACTCCTTCGTGACAAGGTTTTACAGGCTGGACGAACAGACGCTCGCTCTTTGCGGAGAGGCGGAAATCCTCGACGATAACGGACGTGTATTTTCCGGATTGGGCGTTGTGAATGACGCGCTCACCGTGGATACAGGCAGCGGCGTTTATGTGCTGGACGGGGATTTTCAGCTTGGCGACGCGCTTTTCTACTGGGACGAGCTGTTCGTATCCGGCGGATATCAGAGTTTTGAGGAAATCGACGGCGGGTACCTGTTCTTTGACCCGTATCAGGAAAAGCTCTGCCTCGCGCGGTGGAAGGAGGCGCGGGTGAGAAAGACTGTCGTAATGGCGACCGATAACGGCTATGGCGAGGCTTTGTCGCTGGCAAGTGATTTTAACCGGAGCCAGGACGTGTATTTTGTGAAGGTCAATGTCTACCAGGCATACGAGGATGGGGATATCATGCGCCTGCAAGCCGAAACCGGCGCGGGTAACTGGCCGGACCTTTTCGCCTTTTCACAGCGCGGCACGCTGGCGGAGATGCGGGACGAGCTGACGCTGGATAACCTCTACGATTACTTGGACGCGGATACAGAGCTGTCGAGGGACGACCTCATGCAGCCGGTGCTGCGCGCCATGGAACAGGACGGGGCGCTGTACTGGCTGCCGTGGAAATTCTGGATCCAGACGCTTATCGGGCCCGAGTCGCTTATTGGGCAGCCGGGCATCAGCGTGGAGGACGCGCGGAGAATCGCGCGGGAAAATGACCTTGTACCGATTCAGCAGTGGATCACGCGGGAGGGGCTGCTGGAGACCTACAGCGCGGTGGCTGCACAGCAGTTCGTGGACTGGGACAGCGGGACTTGCAGCTTCGACAGCGAGGAGTTTGCGAGCATTTTGGAGCTGTGCGCAGAGCTGCCCGCCAGCGCGGACGTCAGCGACGGACTTGACGCCTATACGGGGCCGAACGATCCGTCTTTGCTGGATAAGTATTTCGTTATGAACCCTATGCTTCTGACGACTCAGTTTACAAACCGAAACGGCGATTTCTGCTTTGCGGGTTACCCCGACGCGGCGGGGAACGGCAGTCTGTTCTATATTCCGCTTAAGCTCGCCATAACCGCCGGCGCGCAGGAAAAGCAGGGCGCGTGGGAGTTTATCCGCTTCGTTCTGGGCGAGGAGGAGCAGTCGGCCGATGTCGCGGGAGGCAACAACGGGCTGTGCATGAACGCCGCCGCATTCGAGTGGCTGCTTGACGAGCTGGTTAAAGCGGGCCCGACCGCTTACGGGAACAATCGTGAGTTTACCGTGGAGTTTACCGCCGACGACGCGCGGAAGCTGCGGGAGCTTGTGGACGGCACGGTGCTCGTTTTGGGCGCAGATCCTACGCTTGAGAAGATCATTTCCGACTGCGCCGCGGCGTATTTCGCCGGGGAGAAGTCCGCGGAGGAGGCGGCAAGGGATATCCAGGGGCGCGCGGGGATCTATGTTTCCGAGAGGAACTGACGGCGCGCCGCAACCCGGCCCCATTTGGGGCCGGGTTGCGGCGCTGCCGGGAGGTTATGAGAATTTTTCTCTTCTTTGGTGATTTTGCTCTTGAATTTTGCTTTGCGCTGTGCTATAATTGGTTTTACTCGATACGCAGGTATAGTTCATCGGTAGAACATCAGCTTCCCAAGCTGAGGAGGTGGGTTCGACTCCCATTACCTGCTCCAAGGAACACCGCAGAATGCGGTGTTCCTTTTTATACATCACGGTACATTTTTTCGGGAGGGATGCTGCATGTACAGCTTTACGCAGAGGGTCAGATACAGCGAGACCGACGGCTCGGGGCGGCTCGGGATCGCCGGGCTGCTCAATTACTTTCAGGACTGCGCTACCTTTCACAGCGAGGACTGCGGGCTCGGTATCGAGAAGCTTCGCGCGCGGGGTATGGGTTGGGTACTCACGGGCTGGCAGGTGGTCATCTCGCGGATGCCGCGCTTTTGCGAGGATGTGAGGATCATCACCAATCCTTACTACATCGGCGGTTTTCTCGGAAAGCGCAACTTCCTGCTGGAAACGGCCGGCGGGGAGCGGCTGGCGATCGCCAACTCCGTATGGACCATGGTTGACCCGGAGACGGGGCGGCCGACGCATGTTGCGGAGGACATCGGCGAAAAATACGGGCTGGGCGAGCCCTTTGAGATGGACTACGCCGGGCGGAGGATCAAGCTCGACGGCGGGCAGTACTCCGAGCACGAGGCCATACCCGTGGCGCGGCACATGCTCGACACCAACGGGCACGTCAACAACACGAAGTACGTCTCCCTCGCCGCGGACCTGCTGCCGCGCGAGTTTGGGTATTCACAGCTGCGGGTCGAGTACAAGAAGTCCGCCGTTTTCGGCGAGGTGATGTATCCGAAGCTGTATGATTTCGGCGGCAGATACACCGTTGTGCTCTCTGACGGCGAGGGGAAGACCTGCGCCGCGACGGAGTTTTCACGCTGAGCAGCAAAAAATTAAAAGTTTCGTCAACCTTTTCAAAGGTTGCGGGGTCCAGGGGCGGAGCCCCTGGTCGCGGCGCGCCGTCTGCTGTGCATGGATAGCCGTAAGGCGGCGAAGCCGCCAGCGGCTATCTCATCATTAAAACCCTGACGAGCCTTCGGCGCTATATCCGGCAGCCCTTGGCGGCTCCGCCGCCTTAGGGCTGCCGCATCCCCTTTGGGGAAAAAGCTCTTGGAGCTTTTTATCAGGGTTTAGTATCATACATGCTCTGCATATCCCAGATTTGATGCCATGGCGAATTACTCCTGCTCCTTCCAATGCCTGCATTGCTCTATCCGTTTGCCGCCGTCGCCCTGTTTCTCATCATAAGCAAATTGCATCAGTAATTGGCAGGGGAAATTTGAACAGGTACCGCAGTGCATCTGGCCTTGATTCTCACAACAGGATTTTACAGGGCAAGCTTCACCCCAAAAAGGCTTCCCAATATGTACGCAGCCACTGCAGCCCATTGGTTCCCGATACTCACACTTACTGCACAAAAGTCCGCATCTTGATTCTGTCATAACTCGATCCTCCGTGATTTTCATTGGGTATAGATCTTTATACCACAACAGCAATTATACACGGGCGGATGAGCCTTGTATTGTAAAAATCAGACATTTACCTGCAGGCTTCCAACAGTTTCAAAGGAGAAAAGCCTGTATAGCGCTTCACTTCCTTTATAAAATGCGATTGGTCATAAAAACCGCACATATAAACAACATCGGAAAATTCAGCAGATTGGGTTAAAACGAGCGTCAGGCACAGATGCAGCCGAAGAATATTCAGCATTACTTTAGGGGAAATACCATAGTTCGTTTTGAAAAGTCGATACAGCTGGCGGTCATTGCAATGAATCAAATTTGAAATCTCAGACACGCTCTTGTCCGATGGATTTTTATATAGCGTTTCCGTCAGTTCAAGAAATTTTGTGTCAGATATGCTTTTCATCTTTTCCGACAAATATTTCTTTATTATGCTCAGCCGTTCCCCGGTCTCCGACAATGCAAAAATTCCGCTTAAATCGCAGGAGTTTTCTATCTCCGAAAACTCAATCTGCCTGTCCATGATTTTTTCTGCACTTATACCGAAAAGGCTATAAAATGCTCCGGGTCTCAGTCTGGCACCCATATAATCTGTTTTTTGATTTAGTTCAAACGGAATTGTTTCCTTGCTGAAAGCTGCAAAACATATGGTCTTGTTTGAGAAATCCATTACGATATCAATGCAGGCGTCAGGCAGTATGTAGTTATAGATCGTTTTATCCGAACAATCTCTTGAACGCATTTCCCATATACACATACAGCACTCATTTATATCCTGCATACGGTGCTCTTTATACAGGATATGCTCTTGAAATTCTTCATTTAACAGGTATGGTATTTGTAATGGATAATAACGCTCAATTCTCATGGTGTACTGACAGCCCTCCGCAAAGTTTATACAATTAAAAGAAGCGGTATGAGTTCTCCCATACCGCCGCTTTTTTGATCACAGCAGCATTATTCCCTTTTTCTCGCACAGGCGGCGGGTTTCCTCCGGCCAGATGCCGGCCTGCACTTCGCCGATGTGCGCCTTGCCCAGCAGGAGCATGGAAAGACGCGACTGGCCGATGCCGCCGCCGATGGTCAGGGGCAGCTCACCGGCAAGGAGCATACGGTGGTAGAGAAGCTCGCGGCGGTCGTCGCAGCCGGCCTCGGTGAGCTGGCGGTCGAGGGACTCAGGGTCTACGCGGATGCCCATGCTGCTCAGCTCCAAGGCACAGCCCAGCGGCTCGTACCAGAAGAGTATGTCGCCGTTGAGGGCCCAGTCGTCATAGTCGGGGCTGCGGCCGTCGTGCTTTTCGCCGGAGCGTAGCTTGCCGCCGATGCCAATGATGAAAATCGTGCCGTACCGCTTGGCGGCGATATTCTCGCGCTCCTTCGGCGTCTTGTCGGGGCAGAGATCCTCAAGCTCCTGCGCGGTCATGAACGTCACCTCGGGATTTATACGGCCGAGGCAGGTCAGCTTGGGGTAAATGGACTGCATGGTTGCCTGGGTGTCGCACACGGCCTTGACTATGTCGCGGACGGTGGCTTTGAGGTAATCGAGATTGCGGTCAGCCTCGGTTATGACCTTCTCCCAGTCCCACTGGTCGACGTAGATGGAGTGGAGATTGTCCAGCACGTCCTCGTCGCGGCGGAGGGCGTTCATGTCGGTGTACAGGCCCTTGCCGGGGAAAAAGCCGTAGCGGTAAAGCGCCATGCGCTTCCATTTTGCCAGCGACTGCACCACCTGCGCGCTGGTGCCGGTGCACTTGACCTCGAACTCCACGGGGCGCTCAACGCCGTTGAGGTTGTCGTTCAGGCCGGTGTGCTCCTCCACGATCAGGGGCGCGGATACGCGGTGGATGTTCAGCGCCGCGGAGAGATCGTCCTCGAAAAGGCGTTTGAGCAGGCCGATGGCCTTTTGCGTATCGTACACGCCGAGCAGGGTTTTGTAGCCGTCAGGGATGAATGGATCCATTTTTCTTCTCCTTAATTTAATCTTCCAGCAGCTCCGTTATGAAGCGGTTATAGTAGTCCTCCGCGTTTTTACGGAAGCTGCGCTCTATTTTCACGGCCTGCTCCTCGTTCGCGGCGAGGATCTTCAGGTCGAAAATATTCCCTATGCCGTCGGACAGGGCGAGATAGACCGTCACTCCGCCGGCGCAGGGCTCGTGGTTGGCGAGGATCATCGCCTCGCGGCGCATCTTCTCCGCCACCGGGGCCGTCACCTTGTCCGCCTTCATGCGCACCGAGTAGGGCAGGCTGTCGGCGAGTATGTCACAGTTGTGGCTGCCCTTGGCGGTTACCTGGCAGCCCTCCTTCGTCTCGTCCACATTTTTGTTGTCTACGAGCTCATACAGGCACTGCTTGTAGTCAAAGTAGCTTATGCCGCCGTCAATGAGCACGAGCTCGGCAAGGCTCTCGGCGTCTATGCGCGCCGGCAGGCGGCGGAGCACATAGAGTATCAGCACCTTCGTGTCGAGCTTGTCATGGATAAAGCCAAAGCGTTGTTCCGTCATCGCGGACACCCCCCCTGCTCGCGTTTTTCCGGTGAGAGACCATTATACCATGGCCGCAAAGCGGGTATGGTATAATGGGTCATGTGCGTATGCACGACCAAGAATAAAATATAATAACCGCCTTGCGGTTATTATACATCATTTTTATTTCAGAGTACAGCATATTTTTTTACACATAAGTTGGTTTTCAGCATAGACTGTAGTGAAAACAAAAAGGAGGTTATACTATGCCAGACATGGTTTTGCCGGGGCCTGTGGAAAACAATTCCTGCTGCGCCCTGAACGTGAACATACATACCAGCAAGATATTTGACTGCTGCCGTGACAAGGACTGTGTGGAGGATCTGAGGGTCTATCCCACGGTCAGCTCCCAGGCCCTCATCAACTGCGCGCTGAGCGTGCGCCCCAGCTCGGCGGTGCTGCTGGCCGCGGACGTGAACGTCGACCCCATCAGCTTCAACCGCGGCTACTACACCGTGGACGTCACCTTCTTCTACCGCGTGACGGGCAACACTTTCCCAGGCGGCAATGAGGTCACCGGCCTGGCCGTTTTCGACAAGCGGGTCATCCTCTTCGGCAGCGAGGGCACCGTGAAGGTGTTCTCCTCCAGCGACGCCTGCTCGGCCTGCCCGGGCCCCTGCTTCGACACCCCCACCGCCTACGTCGAGGCCGTCGACCCGATAGCGTTGAGCATGAAGGTGCTCGACTGCGACGCCTGCACCGCCTGCGAGTGCGAAGTGCCCGCCATTCCCGCCTGCATCATCGACGCAATCGGCGAGGAGCTGGTCATGAACGGCAGCGGCAGAAGGCTTTACGCCACGCTCGGCCAGTTCTCCATCATCCGCCTGGAGCGCGACACCCAGCTCAAGCTTGACAACGTGTCGTACTTTTTCCCGGAGAAGGAGTGCGCCGGCTCGGCCAGCGAGGACGATCCCTGCGCGCTGTTTGGCAAGGTCTCCTTCCCCGTGGAGGAGTTCTTCCCGCCAGACAGCATGTGCGACAGGACGGAGTACAACGATTTCAAATGAGTCATACTAAAAACCGTTAAAAAGCTTTAATTCTATTAAAGCTTTTTATAGCGCCG
>JAMPGF010000071.1 GCA_023664105.1 Butyricicoccus sp.
GTCCGCGGCCCCGCCGGCGGCCCCGCTTTTGGCGCGCGAGGCCGTAGTCTCCCAAACGGTCAGAAGCCTCAGCCCCGCCGCCGTGATCGCCTCGGCCTCGCTTCTTGTCAGCGCCTTGGCCGCCAGCGTACCCACTTCCGGCACGAGATAGCGCCCGGCGAACTCATAGCCCGCGGCCTTGACCTGCCGCGCCACATCCGCGCTCAGCTTTGCCGCCGTGTCAATTCCCAGTACCATCACGCCGCCTCCCCGGCCAAAACGCCGCTTTTGAGCTGAAATACCGCCGATTCAACCACCGCGTCGAGCTTCTTCCCGTCCACGGTCACGCCGTGCTCCCTCAGCCAGGAGAGCACGAATTCCTTCTTCTCCCTGCCCCGGCCCGGGCCGGTATACACCTGCTCCGCCGCCGAAACCGCGATTTTGACCCACGCGGCGAGCTCTGCCCTCTCCTGCGCGCTCGTGCGGCTTCGGATGTAAGGAATGACCACCGCCGTAATAACCACGCCCACCAGCGCGAAAACGGCCTCCACGATCCCTGTAATATCAAGCATTTTCAAACCTCCTCACCGTGCGCGGCCCTGTTGAGGTGCTTTTCCAGCCTGGACAGCGCCTCCGTCACCGGCCCGTTGCAGCCCCGCTCCTTGAGCCCCTTCAGACAGGCCAGCACACCGAAGCAGATAACCGTCTGCTCCTCACGGATCGCCGCGAGCTCCCTCGTCTGCCGCCTGTCGCGCTCGACGAACTTAAAGCACCACAGCCCTACGCCTCCGATGACCCCCAGCGCGGAAATAACCGCCGCCGCCGTGACCACCGTCTGCGCGTTAATTGTCACTTCCATCATATTCCCCCCGAAATAATACGTTACATCCCATTGTCCTGCATCTCCTCCATTTCCATCCATGAGCTCGAGGGCCCCGTCAGCGCCGCGCAAAGCGCGTCGCGCCGTCCCATTAAAAACCTGATAAAAAGCTCTTTGAGCTTTTTATCAGGTTTTAGTATGATCACCATTTCATCGCCTCCTTCCCTCTCACCCAAAGGCCCCCAAGCCCCAAAAATTGCAGCAACATATGCAACAAAGAATAAAGGAAAAGCCCAAAACAGCAAAGCAGCCAAAAAAGCAGCAAAAAAGCCGGCCCTCAGCCAGCTTTTTGCACAAATCAAAACCCCGTAGAGCTCGCGCCCGCAGGCGCGAATAAAATTAAAAATTCTTATCGCGCAGAGCGGAGCGCAGCCTTCTCGAAAAAGTGACGGAGTCACTTTTTCGACTCTCTCCGTCCTCCGTGCGTTTTCCTGAAGCACGCGTCGCACAGCTGTCCCCGGTGGTGGAGCGGCATCGGCCTGTTGCAGCGCGCGCAAAAGCGGATATTGCTTCTGAGCCTGTGCAGCAAAATCTCGTTGATATCCTCGGCCACCTTCTCGCGCGTGTCGTACAGCCTGTCCTCGTCCACCGGGCAGTCAAAGGTCTTTGCAAACGAAAAATACAGATCCAGCTTCCGGTAGTAGCTTTCCAGCCCCGGCAAAGTCGGCACGCCCTCGCCCAGTCCCGGCTGCTCGATCTCCTCCCCGCGCTGCCAGCGCTGCAAAAAATCGAAAAACAGCTCGCTTAGCGCCTCGTCCGTCTCGTCGAAGGGAATGTTCGCCGCGCGCAGCTCCTGCTCCCGCGTCAGCAGAATGCCCTTCTCCCTCATTTTGGAAATTATCGCGATATACCGAGAGATATCCAGCTTCCGGTATGGCTCCGCCGTCGGCATCCGGTTCCACTGCGTCAGCACCTCAAGCAAATCAAAATCCACCTCAAGCACCAGATCCGAAAACCCCGCCACAGCACACTCGAGCTGCGGCACGACCGCCTCCAGCCCGGCCCTGATGACCTCCAGATTCTCCGTCGCGCCGACGAACCCCCTGTTGTACATCCCATATCTCCCGGCCCGTCCCGCGATCTGGCGTATCTCCTCGGGCTTGAGCTCGCGCCGCTCCACGCCGTCGAACTTCTCCGTCTCCATGAAGATGACCCGCCGTATCGGCAGATTGAGCCCCATCCCGATGGCGTCGGTGGAGACAATATATTCCATTTTCCCCTCAAGGAAGCTCTCCATCTGCTTTCGCCGCGTCGCGTAGGGCAGCGCCCCGTAAATGATCGCCGGCTCCTTCCCGCCCTGTCTCAGGTCCTCCGCCACGCTGAGCACGCCGACCTTGGAGAAGGTAATCAGCGCGTCCCCCGGCTGCAAATGCCGGAAGTCCACGGGGCGCGACATGCAGATAAGCGGCGTGTTCCGCTCGTGCACCTGCACCTCCGCGCTGTCCCCGCAGCTGTCGATGATCCGCAAAAGCAGATCCCGCGCCTCCGGCGCGGCGCAAAGGTGCACCTCCGGCGCCAAAACTCCCAAAATCGCCCTTGTCCAGGCGTAGCCGCGCTGCCCGTCGGCGATCATCTGGCACTCGTCGATGACCGCCACGTCCCAGTGCCGGCGCATGTCCAGCTTCTCCGCGGTCGCGGCGACATGAGTGTCCGTGTCCCGCAGGTCCTCCTCCTCTCCCGTCGACAGCCCGCAGTCCAGCCCGAAGCCCAGCAGCGTCTCCTGCGCCTCCAGCGCCAGAAGCCGCAGCGGCGCGAGATATACCCCTGTCCGCGCGCTTCTCAGCCGCTGGAACCCGGCGTAGGTCTTGCCCGTGTTCGTCCCGCCAAGGTGCAGAATGAAGCGCCTGTGCATTTTCCGCGCCTCCGGGTACTCGTCCTTGGGGTTGAGCGCGATGAGCAGGGACAAATTCGTCCTTATCGCCTGCGGCACGTACCACACCGACCACACCGCGCCCAGCCCCTCGCTGAGCAGCAGCTGCCCCGGAAAGTCCTCCGCGCCCAGCAGGGCCGCCAGCTCCGCCTCCGGCTGAGCCCTGGAAAATTCCTCCAGAATCTGCCGCGCAGCCCCCAGCAGCACATACGGATACCGCCGCCTTGCCTTTTCCCTCAGCTCCCTGTCGCAGCGCTCGTCCATCCAGCCCCCGGCGCGGACAAAATGCCTGATGATCTCCGGCACATTCCTGCCCTCGCCGCCGCGCTCGAGCGCGAGAAACTCCCCCAGCCACGCTGCGGCCTGGGAGCATTTCACATTCCGCGCCTTTACCGAGCCCGAAACCTTCTGCACGATCCCGCCATGGAAATGCCCCGCCAGGATCCGAGCCTCCGCCTCAGGCTCCACGCCGCTGCCGGCGTTCTCATCCCGCTCCGGCGCGGAGGCCCAGGCCTCCTCAAGCGAGGCGGCGAAAGCCGGTCCGAAGCGCCTGACGAAGGCCTTCGCGCCCTCCTTCCCGGCAAAGCGCGCCGTTTCCTCCGCGGCAAGCACTTCCTCTTTTTTCCATAAGCGGATATAATTTCCGCCGCGCATCACTCCGTTAGCCCTGGGCAGGAGGTCGCGAATGAGCGCCTTTGTCCAGCCCCGCTTTTTCAGCTCCGAGGCCGTCCAGTATTTATCCTTGCCGCCCTTTGCCATTTTTTTCCTCCTCCCGCGCCCGCGCGCCGCTTATCACAGTTAGTGTATCCCTCCGGCAGAAAATGCAAGCTCCATCGCCGGAATAAATTTCCTCAAACTCTCATACCACGATCTCCGCCCGGCTTCCGCCGCTTCTATCCTTGCTGACGACGAGCTGCTTATCGATCCAGCCCTTCAGTCCCTCGACATGGGAAATTATCCCAACCAGTCTGTTCCCCTCGGTCAGCTTAATGAGTGCGCCGACGGCCTGGTCAAGCAGCTTCCCGTCCAGCGTGCCGAAGCCCTCGTCGACGAACATGGTGTCCAGCCGGATCCCCCCGGCCTCGGACTGCACCTCGTCCGCCAGCCCCAGCGCAAGCGACAGCGAGGCCATAAACGACTCGCCGCCGGACAGCGACGCGGCGCTGCGCTCGCTGGCGTTGTAGTGGTCGACAACGTCCAGCTCAAGCCCGCTCTGGCTCCGGTTGTTCTGAGCCTGATGCCGCCGCTTGAGCTCATACTGCCCATCCGACATCTCCATCAGCCGCCGGTTCGCCCGGAGCAGAATGCGGTCGAAAAACGTCGTCTGCACGTAGGTTTCCAGCGCCAGCTTCTCCCGTCCGGCGAGCTTTCCGTTGGCCGTGTCGGCCAGTGCGCGCACCCAGGTGTATTTCTCCTCCTGCGCCTCCAGCGCCGCGAAGGTTTTGTCAATATTCTCCAGCGCCGTCCTGTTCGCGTTCAGCCTGGAAAAAATCTCCCTGTGCCGCGCCTCTGCGCCGCTGCGCGAGCGCGACAGCGCTTCGCTTTTCTCCTTCAGCGCCCCGGCGTCGAGCTCACCGGCCTCGCTGAGCAGCTTTTCCAGCTCGGCGATGGCGCTCTGCGTCCCCGCCAGCTCTTCCCGCGCCGAGTTTACCGCCGCCTCAGCCGCCTTGAGCGCGCCGGACAGCTCCGCCGCCTCCGCGCCCATGCTTTCCAGCAGCTCCCGCGCCGCGCTCTCGTCGGCGCAGCGCAGTCCCTCGCCCTGAAGCGCAAGCTGCTTTTCCATTACCTCCCGGCTCGCCTGCGCTCCGGCAAGCTCCCGCTGTGCCAGCGAAACGGCGTCCTTCGCTTCCCCGAGCCCCTGCTCCCTCTGCGGCAGCAGCGTCTCCAGCTCCCGCTTTCTGTCCAGCCCGGCCTGAGTCTCCGCTATCCGCGTCTCAAGCTCTGCCAGCTCCCGCGCCGCCGCGTCAAGCTCCCCGGCAATGCGCCCGGACGCGTCGGCGAGCGCGCAGCCGTCCAGCCGCTGGCGGAGCTGCTCGCAAAGCCTGAGCTCAAGCTGCTCCCGCTGTCCGCTCAGCACGCTGCGCTCGCGCTCAGCCCGCTCAAGTTCGCCGCGCCGCTCCTCCTGCCGCTCAGCCAGCTGCTTCAAACGCTCCTGCCCGCTCTCGAGCTGCCTGCCCAGCTCCTCGCGGTGCAGGCTCTGCGCCTCAAGCTCAAGCAGCTGCTCCCGGAGCTCCGCCAGCTTCCCCCGCGTCTCGCCGCGGCAGCTTCCCAAAAATCCCGCCGCGCCCTCGAGCTCCGGATTTTCCCAAAAGGCCGCCAGGCGCCGCAGCAGCTGGCTCTCCTTCTCCTCGCGGGCGCTCTTCCTGCTGCCTGCTTCGCGGCTTTTCCCGCTGGCTTCGCGCTGGGCAAGCTCAAGCTTCTCCCTGAGCTCATTGACCTCAGCCTCGCTCGGCGCGCCCTCGGACAAGTGCGCGGGGCTCGGATGGTGCACCGAGCCGCACACCGGGCATGGCTCCCCCTCGCTCAGCGACAGGGCCAGGATCCCCGCCTGCTCATCCAGAAATGCCCTGTTCTTCCGGTTGTACTCCGCCTGCAATTCCCCGGCCCGGCCCTGCGCAAGGGCGTATTCCTCCTGCGCGGCGCGCTCGCTCCCAGCCGCCGCGCCGCACTCGTCCAGCAGCCCGGACAGCTCGCCGAGCTCCTTTTCCCGGCCCAGCTGCTCCTTCTGCATGGCCAGCAGGCGCTCCCGCTCCGCTTCCAGCCCCTCCGAGGCCGACCACAGCTCCCTGCCGACATTCAGCGCCTCGCTCTGCGAGCTGATTTCCTCCGCGCCTCGCTCCATCTCCCGGCTAAGTGCCCCGCAGTTCTCGTCCAGCTTGCCCAGCTGCGCGCTGTATTCTTCCCAGTCGCGCGCGTCCTTTTCCAGCGCTTTCAAGGCCGCGGAGCGCCCCTCAAGGGCGAGCTTCTCCCCAGCCAGCCTGGCGCTGAGCTCCGGCAGCGCGGAGAGCGCCTGCGCCTCCTGCCTCAATTTCTCCAGCTCCCGCTCAAGCTCCCGCGCAGCCTGCTCCTTCCGCGTCAGGCTCTCGCTCTGCCCGGAGATAAGCTTCTCAAGCCCCGAGAGCTCGCCGCGCCGGGCCTCAAGCTCCTGATAACGCGGCAGCTCCGCCTCGAGCGCGGCAAGCTCCCGGGCAAGCTGCTCCCGCCTCTGGGACTTCTCCCGCTGCGCGGAAAGCTCCCGCTCCGCCAGCTTCACGGCCTCAAGCTCCCGCTCGCGCTCCCGCGCGGCCTGCTCAAGCTTCCGCCTTGTGTTTTCCGCGTCCCCGCACCTTTGCAGCAGGGCCTTGACCCCGTCCCACTCCGCGTCCAGCTTTTCCATCGCCGCCACGCACACGCCCGTCTCGCGCTCGTCCCGCGCGATCAGCGCCCTTATCAGCTCGACGGTCTCCCCGTCGGGAAGCTCGCCCGCCTTCGCCTTTTCCAGCCCCGGCGCGAGCTCGTCGCCGGAGCGGCACTGCACGCTGCCGATATACTGCCGCGCGCTCTGCCGCGTGGCGGCGCATTGCTCCCTGAGCTTCGCCGCCTCCTCTTTTAGCCGCTCCTGAAGCTCCATGTAGCGCCCCGTGCCGAACAGCTCCCGGAAAATCTTCTGCCGCTCGCCCGTCCCGGCCAGCAGCAGCTTGCGAAAGTCCCCCTGCGCGAGCATCGCGATCTGCGAAAACTGCCCCCGGTCCAGCCCAATGATCTCCACGAGCTTTGCGTTGACCTCCCTGTTTTTCGTCAAAACCCCGCCGCCTGGCAGATACAGCTCCGAGACCGCCTTCTGCACGACGGTGCCGCCGCCGCGCCTGGCCGGGCGCTCATACTCGGGGCTGCGGCGCACGGTGTACTCCCTCCCGCCGTAAGCGAAGGTAAGCTCAACCGCCGTGGGCGTGTCCGGCGCGGCGTACATGCTCCGGAGCATCGCCGCGTCCCGTGCCTCCCCGCTCGGCTCGCCGTACAGCGCGTAGGTTATCGCGTCAAAAATCGTGGTTTTCCCCGAGCCGGTGTCTCCGGTAATCAGGTAAAGCCCCCGCTCCCCCAGCCTTTCCAGCTCAAGCTCGACCCTCCCGGCGTAGGAGGCGAAGGCGGAAATTGTAAGCTTCAGCGGTCTCATTTCTCTTCCCCCCAGATTTCCTCGATCAGCGCGCGGACAAATTCGCTCTGCTCATCGCTCATGCCCCGTCCGTTCTGCTCCCCGTAAAACTCCGAAAGCAGCTCTATCGGGGTTTTCCTGCGCGTGTCCCCCGCCTCGATGTCGAAAAATCCCGCCCGCGTGCGGGCGTTGTCGTAGTCCAGCTTCATCAAAAGCGGGTAGATTATCCTCAGCTTTCCCACCGCGTCGGGAATGTCGTCCTCGTCCGTGAGCGTGATGTGAAGGTAGCAGTCCCTGTAGCTCGTCCCCTCGTAAAAGCTCCGGCAGCTCAGCCCGTCATAGGTTCCCCGCAGCTCGACCAGGTCCCGCAGCGGCTTCAGCGGCACGGTGCGCACCGCCGCATCCCCCTTCCCGCCCAGCTCGACGACGGTGACCGACTTTTCCTGCCCTGCCTCGGAAAACGAGTATTTCAGCGGCGTGCCGCAGTAGCGAAGCGTCTCCCGCCCCACATTCTGCGGCGCGTGAAGGTGCCCCAGCGCCACATAGTCAAAGCCGTCGAAAACGGAAGCGTCCACGTTGTCCGTCCCACCTACGGAGATACCCTCCGACTCGCTTCTCACGGCCCCCGTGACAAGCTGGTGCGTCACAAGCACGTTGCGCTGCCGCGTATCGATCTCCATGGCCTCAACCGCCGCTTCCAGCGCGTCGGTGTAGCTCGAAATCTCCCGCTCCGGGAAAAACCGCCGGACATTTGCCGGGCGAAGAAAAGGCAGCAGGTAGAAATTCACAGCCCCGTGTCCGTCCGTGAGCGTGACCGGCGCCGTGCTCCCGCCGTACACGGGCGCGAGGTGCACTCCGCTCCGCTCCATGAGCCGCCCGCCGAAGGCGATGCGCTCGGGTGAGTCGTGGTTCCCGCTGATGACAAAAACCTCCGTCTCCTTTTTCGACAGCTCAAAGAGAAAATCGTCCAGCAGCGCCACCGCATCGGCGCCTGGCATGGACTTGTCGTAGATGTCCCCGGCAATGAGCACGGCCTCCGGGGCCTCGGCGTCGGCAATTTTGAGGATCTCCCCCAAAATGTGCCGCTGGTCGTCCAGCATGGAAAACTCGTTGACCCGCTTTCCGAGGTGCAGGTCGGAAATGTGAATAAGCTTCATGGCCGCGTCTCCCTCTCTTTTCCTCCGGCATATTGCGGCCCCTCCGGGGCCGTTGGGGAGCCCCAGGGCCTTCGGCCCATAAAGGAGCCGACGCGCCTTCGGTGCTAAAAAATTTGAAATGAATTTCAATTTTTTACGGATCCTAATATTGACAGGGTTCCCTAAACCCTTCCTGATCTTTTTGAACGATAATGGGGATTTCGCGGCGCGCGCGCCGCGGCCAGGGGCTCTGCCCCTGGACCCCGCAACCTTTGAAAAGGTTGATGAAACTTTTTTCGCCTATTCCCACATTATAGCTTTGTTCCGCCTGCCGCGCAAGGGCGCGCTCCCGCCTTTGGCAAGAAACGCGCCGGCCTCCAGCCCGGAGCTCCGGCGCGTTTCTTATGCGAACGGCTCGATCGCGTTCAAATCGTAAGGCGTGGTCTGGTAGACGAAATAGTTCAGCCAGTTCTGATACAGCAAACTGGCGTGGCTGCGCCAGCTCACGGCGGGGGGCTGGCTGTCGTCGCCGTTGGGGAAGTAATTTTCCGGAATTTTGGTCTCCGGGTCAAGCTTTTTATCGCGGATGTACTCCTTTTGCAGCGTATCAGGGTCGTACTCGGAGTGCCCGGTGATGAAAATCTGCCGCCCGCCCTCGGTCGCCAGGGCGTAAACCCCGGCCTTTTCCGAAGTAGAGAGGATCTTCAGCTTCGGGCACTGCTTCACATCTTCCAGACGCACCGTCGTGTGTCTCGAGTGCGGCACCATGAAAACATCGTCAAAGCCCCTGAGCAGCATGGACGAGCGCCGGTCGACCCGGTGCGCGAACACCCCCGAGAGCTTTTCCGGCAGGAGGTATTTCTTTATCCCGTAGTGGTAGTAAAGCCCCGCCTGTGCGCCCCAGCAGATGTGGAAGGCGCTGTGCACATGCGTCTTGCTCCACTCCATTATTTCACACAGCTCCGGCCAGTAGTCGACATCCTCAAACTCCAGCTTCTCCACCGGCGCCCCGGTGATGATCATGCCGTCGAAATAGCGCCCGCGCACCTTGTCGAAGGTAGTGTAAAACTTGAGCATGTGCTCCTGCGAGACATTTTTTGCCTCGTGGCTCCGGGTCTGCATCAGCTCCAGCTCCACCTGAAGCGGCGTATTGCTCAGCAGGCGGCAAATCTGCGTCTCCGTGTCCACCTTCGTGGGCATGAGGTTGAGCATCAGAATTTGCAGCGGGCGGATATCCTGCGTCATGGCGCGGGTCTCCGTCATCACGAATATATTCTCCCCCGTCAGCACCTTCGTTGCGGGAAGCTGGTTCGGTATTTTGATTGGCATGGTAAGAATTTCCCCCTTTTATTTTTCTGCGCCCAGGCTCGCCAGATACGCCGCCGGGCCGGACTCGTAGAGGTCGTTGCCCCGGCAGTCGATAACCACCGTCAGCGGCAGGTTTTCCACCGTCAGACGCCGCACGGCCTCACAGCCCAAATCCTCCCAGCAGACCAGCTCCGCGGCCCTGACCCCCTCGGCCATCACCGCGGCGGCCCCGCCGACGGCGCCGAGGTACACCGCGCCGTTTCGCACAATGGCGTCGATAACGGCCCGGCTTCGCGTGCCCTTGCCTATCATTATCTTCTGCCCCAAATCCAGCAGCGCGGGCGAATACGCGTCCATGCGCCCCGAGGTTGTCGGCCCCGCCGCGCCGATCGTCTCACCCGGCCTCTCCGGCGTGGGCCCGACGTAGTAAACCGCGCTCCCGGCCAGCTCATACGGCGGCTCACCGCCGGACTCCAGCAGCTCGCACAGCCGCTTGTGCGCCGCGTCGCGCGAGGTGTAGACCGTGCCCGAGAGCAGCACTGTGTCCCCCGCGCGCAGGGGCGCAAGCATCTCCGCCGTCACCGGCGTTGTAAGTCTGTATTCCATCCCGATACCCCCTCATATTGTGGACAAAATCCGCGCCCCCATCCGTGCGGGGAGCTCTTATCAACTTTCCTCATTGGAACGGTATCTTTTCAAATTTACAAAAAATGCCACGATCCATACCGCTGCGCAAAGCACATCAAGCGCGAACAAAAAAGCGGAATAGGAATATGTTTGACAGGCAACGTCAAGTATTGCCCTGATTGTCCAAACTACAGCAGATATCCCATAAAGAATTATTCCCAAACGACTGACATTTTTCATATTCAACCTCCATAACTCCCGATTTACCTCTGTGCGCTTTCGTCTGCAAGCCCTCCGGAACCCTTGCGCATCAAAGGCTCCGGCGGTTTTGCCTCATATCTCCTCGCTTGCCCGCCGCGTGGCGTGGCAGCTCATGTTCACCGCCACGGGCAGCCCCGCGACGTGCGTCGGCGCGTACTCTATCGCCAGCCCCAGCGCCGTCGTGCGCC
>JAMPGF010000072.1 GCA_023664105.1 Butyricicoccus sp.
GCTCCCGCTGCCGCGGCCGCCGCCGCGGCCCCGGCTGCCCAGCAGCACCCGAAGGAGACGCTCATAAGCGTCAACCTCTCCAAGCTCGACATGCTCTCCGCCGTCGTGGGCGAAATCGTCATAACCGAGTCCATGGTCACCTCCTCGCCGGACCTCAAGGGCCTGAACCTGGACGCCTTCTCTAAGTCGGCGCGCCAGCTGCGCAAGCTCACCGACGAGCTTCAGGATGTGTCCATGTCCCTGCGCATGGTCCCCGTGTCCAGCGTGTTCCAGAAGATGACGCGTATCGTGCGCGACATGACCAAGAAGCTCAACCGCCCTGCAAAGCTGACCCTCGTCGGCGAGAACACCGAGGTTGACAAAACCATAGTCGACTCCATTGGCGACCCCATAATGCACATGATCCGCAACTCCATGGACCACGGCATTGAGGAGACGCAGGAGGCGCGTATCGCCGCGGGCAAGGACCCCGTGGGCGAGATAACCCTCTCCGCCCGCGACACCGGCAGCGAGGTCATAATTGAGATAGTCGACGACGGCCGCGGAGTGGATGACCAGGCTGTGCTGAACAAGGCCATACGCCAGGGCATAGCCAGCCCCGATGTGGACTACAGCCACAAGGAAATACTCAACTTCCTTCTCGCCCCCGGCTTCTCCACCAACACCGAGGTCACGGAGTTCTCCGGCCGGGGCGTGGGCATGGACGTTGTCAAGCGCGGGGTCGAGGAGCTCGGCGGCAGCGTGACCATAAGCAGCGAGCTGGGCAAGGGCATGGCAACCACCATCCGCATCCCGCTGACCATGGCTATCATGGACGGCATGGAGGTCGCGGTGGGCGATTCCATCTTCACCATCCCCATAAACAACATTCTCTCCACGATGAAGGTCTCCGCCTCCGATATAATACACGACTCGGACAGCGGCGAGCTGATAAAGATTCAGGGCAGCTTCTACCCCATCATCCGCGCCAAAGAGCTTTACCAGCTTCAGGACGGCCACACCGACATCGAGGACGGCGTGCTGATATGGCTTGAGGCGGGGGACCATTCCTACTGCCTGTTTGTCGACGAGCTGCTCGGCCAGCAGCAGGTGGTCGTAAAGCAGCTTCCCGCCTATGTCAACAGCTACAACGTCAAGAGCTACGGCATAAACGGCTGTACTCTGCGCAGCGACGGCAGCATAAGCATAATTCTGGACGTGGCCAACCTCTATTTCGCTGCACGCGGAGTATAAGCAGGCCACCGGAATAAGGAGAAAAAAACATGAACGATGAAATACTGTTTGCCCGTGAGGATAACAGCCACATTGATCCTCTGGGAGTGGAAGAACTCATAGAATCCCAGATGTATCTGATCTTCATGGCCGGACACCTCAAGTTAGGCGTTGTGGCCGAGGATGTTGTGGAGATCCTGCACAATCAGGTTATAACCTTCCTGCCCATGGTGCCCCACTACATTCGCGGCATCATCAACATGCGCGGCATAATGATTCCCATTCTGGATATACGGGTCCGTCTTGGCCTCGAGCCCCGGAATGACGACGATCTTGTCGTGGTCATAAACTATGGCGATATACAGCTTGGCATTCTGGTCGATGCGGTGGACCAGATGCTGGGTATCAACAAGGATAATATACACCCCCTGCCGGCCAACAGCACCCAGGCGCTGGTCTCCGGCATGTGCTCCCTGCCCGACGGCTCGGGCACCATGATGGTGCTCGACTGCGCGCAGCTGATGCCCAATGACTAACCAGCCCGCCTCCGGGGGATTGTCCTTCTCCCCCATGACAATCTCAGACGCCGATTTTACCAGGCTCGTGCGCTTTATCCAGTCCAACTACGGTATTGACCTGACCCAGAAGCGCCAGCTGATAACCGGCCGCCTGTCCACCGCAATCAAGCAGAAGGGCTACCGCAGCTTCGGCGATTTTGTCAACCACCTGCTTCAGACACAGGACAACGATGAAATCACCCTGCTGCTCGACAAGCTTACCACCAACTACACCTTCTTCATGCGCGAGAAGGAGCACCTGGATTATTTTTGCAGCAATATAATCCCCGAGATAGTGCGCCGCCACCAGCGTGACAAGACGCTGGCCATATGGAGCGCCGGCTGCTCCTCGGGCGAGGAGCCGTACAACATAACCATGTTCCTGTTCGACTACCTCGGCACCCAGGCCGGCCAGTGGGACACCCGCCTGCTTGCCACCGACATTTCCAACCGCGCCATGACCGCCGCGAAAAAGGGAGTTTACGAGCTGCCCGACACCATTCCCAACGACTGGAAGCGGAAGTATTTCACCAAGCTCCCCGGCGGGCAGTACCAGGTCACCAAGGCGGTGCGCGACAACGTTATTTTCCAGCCCTTCAACCTGATGGACCCCATCAAGTTCCGCCGTAAATTTGACGTTATTTTCTGCCGGAACGTGATGATATACTTCGACCAGCCCACCAAGGACGCGCTTGTCGACCGTTTTTACGACGCGACGGTGCCCGGCGGCTATCTGCTCATCAGCAAGTCGGAGAACCTGAGCGCCAACGCCAAATACCGGCGCCTCGCCCCGTCCACGTTCCAGAAATAATTCCGGGAAAGGTCTTGAAACCGCGCCTCCCTTCGTGTTATAATAGCCATGGTGCGGCTATAATTGATTTTTTGCTGCGCATACGCGCAGGGCTGATTATAGCACGGCTGCTTTGCAGTCGTGCTATAATCAAAAGATGCCGGCGCCTTAGCCCGCTTTTAGTGACTTTTTTAAGTTAAAGGAAGGGATCTTTTTATATGGCAGCTGTAGGCCAGACAAAAAAGATACGCGTTCTTGTTGTCGACGACTCCATGGTCGCCCGCAGCATGATAATAAACGGCCTGTCCACCAGCCCCCGCATTGAGGTTATCGGATACGCCATTAACACGCTTGACGCGAAAAATAAAATACCACAGCTCAATCCGGATGTCATCACAATGGATGTGGAGATGCCCGGTATGAACGGCATTGACTTTCTCAAGCAGTACCTGCCGACGCATCCGATCCCCGTAATTCTGGTGTCCTCGCTGAACCTGAAGGTGTTCGACGCGCTGGACGCCGGCGCGGTGGACTTTGTGCGCAAGCCGGATGGGCAGCTGGGAGTGGACGCCTTTGTCACCACGCTCAACCAGAAGGTGATAATGGCCTCCGCCGCGCGCGTGCGCACGCATCCTGTCGGCGCCGCGGCAATGCCCGCGGGCTCGGGCATTCTGGGCGCAGCCCCCAGCCTCGGCCCGTCCCCGGCGCTTGACAAGGTGGTCATCGGCCTCGGCGCCTCCACCGGCGGCACCGAGGCGACGCTGGCAGTTATGAAGCAGCTGCCCGCGGACATCCCGCCGATGGTGATAGTGCAGCACATGCCCCCCGGCTTTACTAAGATGTACGCCGACCGCCTCAACCGCCTGTGCGCCATGGAGGTGCGCGAGGCCCAGAGCGGCGACGAGCTGCGCCGCGGCCTTGCCCTCGTGGCCCCCGCGGATCTGCAGTGCCGCGTCGTGCGCATCGGCACGAAGTACACCGTCTCCTGCGCCAAGGGCGACAAGGTCAGCGGCCACCGCCCCTCGGTCGACGCGCTGTTCCAGTCGATGGCTGAGACGGTGACATGCAGGATGGTGGGCATAATCCTGACCGGCATGGGCCAGGACGGGGCCGCCGGACTGCTGGCAATGCGCAAAAAGGGCGCGTACACCATCGGGCAGGACAAGGAATCCTCCGTTGTCTACGGAATGCCCGGCGTGGCGCACAACATTGGCGCGGTTATGATCCAGGCCTCCTGCGAAAATGTCGCGGGGGTGCTGCTGAGGCATTTGAAAAGCCTTGGATAAGGATGTTAAAATACAGGCTCCCGTCTGAAGGTAATCATAGGGACACAAAGTGACCCCCCCTATGATGTTATCAGACGGGCGGCGCGGTAGGCGGGCAGCGGAAGCTGTCCGCCTGTTGTGCTTTCCTGTGTTTTTCAGGACACCTGCTTTTGTTCTTCAATAAACGCCTGAATGGTTTCTGCTGTCAGCGGTTTGGCGTATCGCGGCTGCCGCTCACCCTCGTTCATCAGGCTGTCCACCAACCCGATGTCCCGGTACACAATCCGTATGCTCTGTGGCGCTGAGCGGGCATATTTCTTAGCCCGTTCTCCAACCTCAATGCGCTCTATGAACAGCCTCACCAGCTCCGGTGTCAGCCCGTCGATCTGGGTGTAGCGCTTGGCCTTTTCAATGAACGCATCTACATTGGCTACCGAAGCCTTCAGCTTCTCCAGCCTCGCCTCACATTCGGGGATAGCGCCCTCAAGCTCCTTCTGCTCTGCATTGTAGTCATTGGAGAGCATTCGGAACTGCTCCGCTGTGACCCGTTCCAGAACATGGTCTTCATAAAGGCGCTTGAACAGCTTGCTGAGCTCAACATTGCGCTTTTGCTTGGTGTTCAGCTCTATTTGAACGGCGTTGATCTCCTTTCGGAGCTCGGCGCTGTTCTTGCGGTTGATGTACTCCGCAAACTGCCGCTCCTTCAGTCTGGCAAAATGCGTTACCCTGCGAATGTCGTCCAGCACCACAGCTTTCAAATCATCCTCCCGTATGTAGTGTGAGGTACAGGCTTCTTTTCCCCGCTTGCAGTAGGTAGAACACTTGAAGTTGTAGTCCAGCTTCTCCATCGTGCTCGCCCTGTGCAGCGTCAGATTCCTGCCGCAGTCGGCGCAGAATACCAGGCCGGAGAAGATGTTCGGCTCGTCCATGTGCTTGGGCGCGCGGCGCTTGTTCCCCCGAACCTTTTGCACCATATCCCACAGTTCCTGGGAGATAATTGCCTCATGGGTATTCTCCACGATGACCTGCTCGCTTTCCGGCCTGTGGAGCTCCTTCTTGTTCTTGTAGGAAACTGTTGTGCTTTTCAGGTTTACCGTGTGCCCGAGGTAGGTCTTGTTGCCAAGCATATCCCGCACAGTGGAGCCTTTCCAATCGTAGGGGTAGTCCATATCCATATGGGCGTTGTGGACGCCGTATTTCCGGTAGGCATAATGTGCCGGTGTCAGGACCTTTTCTTCTCTGAGTATCCTGGCGATTTGGCTGGGCCCCTTGCCGGAGGCACAGAGCTGGAAGATGTGCAGGACAACCGGCGCAGTCTCACCATTGGGAATGATTTTTTTGTCCTCTAACAGAGCATAACCGTAGGGCGGTCTACCGCCCAGGCGCTCGCCGCGTTCCGCTTGCAGGCGCTTGATGGCCCTGACCTTCTTGCTGGTGTCCTTGGCGTGGAGCTCGTTTGCCCAGTTGCGGATAGGGTTAAAGTCGCTGCTGCTCTCTACCAGTGAGTCCACGCTGTCGTTGACCGCGATAAAGCGGACGCCCTTTTCGGGGAAGTATATCTCCGTGTAGTAGCCTACCTGTAAATACTCTCTCCCGAGTCGGGACATATCCTTGACGATGAGCGCTGCCACTTCTCCCGCCTCTATCATTTCCACAATCTTCTTCCAGGAAGGCCTTTCGAAATTCGTACCCGAGTACCCGTCGTCCGCCAGGAAAAGTGTGTTTTCAAATCCGCTTTCACGGGCATATTTTTGCAGCAGATCTCTTTGATTCACAATGGAGTTGCTGTCCCCGGCTCTCTCGTCCTCCTGACTGAGCCGGGCGTAGAGGATATTATATTTTTCAGTTTGGCTTGCCATATTAAACTCTCCTTTCTTTGGGGCAAGCCGGTACGGTATGGACATCATACCGCAACAGCTTGCCAAAGTCTACTGAGATCTTCAGGCTCTCTCAGCAGATTTTCCCATGTCCGCGTCTATATATTTCAGCAGCTTGTCCGTGGGCGAGCACTGTGCTTCTGTCGGGAATACAGCGGTAATGAAAAAGCTGCGCTCTCCCACCATCAAGACACGCTGCCCGTCCATGTGGGTATCGTGACTGGTGTAGGCAGTATCTCTGTACACGGTGATGATGCCATTGGTTTCCTTTCTCAGCACCGTTTTGTCGGGACAGTAAGCGCCGACCATCCCTGTTTCCATATACTCCTCGAAATCTGATCTCATAGTGTTCCTCCTCAATACATTTTCTGTTCATAGATGCTTTCGCTCTCACGGTCATCCGGCTTGTGACCGAGGGCGGTTTTCTTTGCCCGCTGCTTTTTGAGAGCTTTGCTATCCGTGTTTTTGCGTATGGTTGTGCTGTCCGTCATGGGAGCAGCGTCCTGATTGCGCTCCACAGCGTATCCCAGCTCGACCACATCGCCCAGCACACCAGCGCAATGGCCGGTATAAGCAGCAGAGCGGGGCTGAGATTGATGTGCGGCAGTCTCAACTTCGGCAGAGAGAAGCGTTTCTCGTTCTGCCTCCCAGCCTGTTCGATGCTCATCCGTATCATGGAGAGCTGCTTTATTATCTCTGCCGCCTGCTCTTTCGTGGCGTAGATGATCGGCCTTGACAGCATCCGTTCCAGCAGGCGGTTCTGTGCTGTTGTCATACGGTATATGGTGTTGAGCTGGGTCTGCAGCTCTGCCCATTGCTCCGCTGTGGGGCAAGGCGGCATCGATGGGGCTGATTGCTCTGCCGGCATATTCAGCTTCTTCAATTCTTCCATGGAGCATCGCTTCTCGGATACGGAACTCACGCTCCATCACCTCCTTCAAATATTTTTTGTCCTGCAGCCGGTCGTCCCGGCACTTCTTGCCCGTGGGCGTGGTGTAGGTGATGGCCTTGTGGGTCGGCTCCCACCGTACCTGATACCCCCGCCGCTCCATCTCCCGGATAAATTCGGCTGGCGTTTTTGCTTTTTTCATGCACAGGTCGATGGTGTTGATGAGCCGGAACTTCCAGCTCTCCCCACGGACAGCGGAGCGGTACTCGCCGGGGCGCATCTGCTTCTCCTGGATGCGCTTCTTTGGCGGTTCCAGCACTGTCAGCCCGTGGGCGGCGCATATCTCATCGCTGATCTGCCGCTGCCGCTGAAAGTCGGCGGCGTTCTGATGGAGCTTGTGACCGTCCGCATAGCTTACGCTGTTGACGAGGAGGTGACTGTGAAGATGGTCTGTGTCTACATGGGTGGCGACTATCACCTCGAAGTCCGGGAACAGCCGCTGGGCCAATTCAAGACCGATGGCGTGGACTTCCTCCGGGCTGACCTTTTCCTCCGGACTGAAGGACTGGACAAACTGATAAAACATCCGACCGTCTGTTTTGCAGTGCTGGCGCTTGGTAGTCATCATCTCGTCGTAGGCAGACTGGGCCACACAGTTCCAGCCGGTGACCAGTTGCCGGCCGCCCCACAGAGTTTTGTCATTGCGCTTGATGTAGTACAGAACACCGCTCATGGCACCACGGCTTTGAGTGGTGTTCTTGATAGCGGTGAAGGTTGCCATCAGCCTGCCGCCTTTGTCAAGCGCCGGATCATAGCGCACACGTCGGCGTATTTGTCTATCAGCTCATCGCTGCGCAGTATGGTGAGGCGTCCCATGTTAGCCAGCGTGGTGAGCTGGTTGAGGTTGCGGCCCTGCGCTTTCAGCTCGGAGAGCACTGCGTCCAGACCGTCTATGCGGACGATCTCCGATCCCAGACCACAGATGCAGAGGTAGTCTGTCAGGGTCATGTTAGCCTTCTGTGCCATCCGTTTTAAGGTTTCTTTCGTTTGCAGCGGCATCCTCATCGTTACGATTTCAGTTTTCTTCTTTGCTCTTGGCATGGTTGCTTTATCCTTTCTCCCCTTTAGGGGCTGGGGGTGCGGGGCATTGCCCCGCGAATGCGTCCGGTGTATAGCCGGATGCTATGCTTGCCCCACCCGAGGGTGGGATTTGCGCCCCAACGGGGCGCTCCTCTGGCGCTGGTATTCATTCCCGCCTTGAGTCACAGCGGGGCATACGGGGCGTCCTGCGGGGCGCACGGGCACATAACGCAGGGTCAACAGGGTCGGACGCCGGGGTGCCCTGCTTACCGTCACTTTCGGCACGGCGTAGGTCGACCAGGCGCTTCCCGTTGCTCCGCCGCATAACGGCTGTGATACCCGCTTCGCTTAGGGCGTCAGCGCTTTGCAGGATCTTGCGCGAGATATTCTTCGGTGTGATACCCTCTGCGCAGTCAGGGTCGATGAGCTGTACCAGCTCCGTGGGAGTGCCGATAAATGAGTGCCGCTCTTTGAGAAGGGCAGAGAGGAGAAAAACTATTCTCCCGCCCAGCAGCCCCGGCTGTTGATAGCTGTCCGCTGTCACCTCCCACACGTTATCCGCGTTCCTCCGCAGCTCCAGCTCACGGTACTCGATGTCACGTCCGATACAGCTCAGTTTTGCCCTGCCGCTGCCGCGCTGTTCCTCTACCAGCGTGAAGCTGGAATCCACAGCTCCGCTGATGGCTGTGGTGCCTGAGATACGGTTGAACACATCCTCGGCGGGCTCTTTGCGCAGATGGTGGATCAGCAGTATGGCGATACCGTGAGCATCGGCAAGATGCTTCAGCACAGACAGGTCGCGATAGTCGTTGGCGTAGGTATTGTCGTAGTTGGTACCGCGGATCATTTGCAGTGTGTCGATGATGACCAGCACCGTGTCGGGATGCTCGGTGAGGAAAGTGTTGAGCTGTTGCTCCAGCCCTCTGCCCAGAATGTCACTCTCCGTGGAGAAGTGGACATTGGCAGGAGCATCCTCCGTGATCTCGAACAGTCGGTTTTGGATACGCAACGTGGAATCCTCCAGACAGAGATAGAGTGTCGTGCCCTGCTTCACACTCATGCCCCAGACGGGTTCTCCCTTGGCTACCATGACTGACAGCCACAGCGCCAGCCAGGATTTACCGACCTTTGGAGAGCCGGCGAGGATGTGCAACCCCTGGCTGAGTAGTGTGTCCACAATGAAGTTGGGCGGTCGGAGCGGCTGCGCCATCAGCGTCGCGCCGTCGATGGTGTCGAGTTTTGTTTTCAATTTGAAAGCCTCCTTTGATTGAATTGGTACCCTGCATGTGTTAGAATACAGTGGAGGAAGAAATTCCAAAATGAAAAAGTGATTTTCATTGCTTTGCAAAAAAGTCACTTTGAGACAGAGGAGGCAACGCCGTGGCAAAGGATCATGGCTTGTATGTTACCCTGCTGCCCAAGGGAAAAATAAGGAGAGACCTCGCCAGACCAGCCGGCAAGATCTCTCTGGAGGAGACTTCCATCCAAGATGAACTGATTTTATTTTCTGAGTTGAGCTTTGAACCGTATGCTATGGTGGTGGATGCTATCCGCAATATGGCGGCAGATATCATGCGTCAGGATAGGGAGCATTATGGCGAGGTTGATATGGTCAAATATCAGCTGATGGTGGATACCACTATTGATCTGGTAGTCACACTTGAGGGTGAGAACCCAATGCAGGGGACATTGCTCCGTACCCGCATTGAGGATGAGATTCCGCAGGATGACGGGAGTGCCATGTATCCCATCCGCACCGGGCAGACCATTCTCTCCATTCTGACCGGAATCATGGGTTTTCAATTCGTGGTCAACGAGGTCTTGCATGATCTGGCAGAGAAAAGATCCCTTGCTTCGGAGAAATATGAGGGGCTGTGGAGTCTGTCAGTGACAGAGGTGTTGACCGTCAGCGATGACATCTCCTCGCGGTATCACTTGCGCTCGGCGGTGGACTATTACCATTTCCTTCTCCTGCACTTTGCAGCGGCTAAGACCAATGTAGCCTTCTGCCAATGCTGCGGTCGGTACTTTGTCCCCAAGACGAAAAGCAAGACCATCTATTGCGACCGCATTTTGAAAGACGGTAAGACCTGCAAGCACTGGGGGCCGATTCTGAAGCACAGGCTGGAGGCACAGGACATCGTTATTGAGACTTTTGACCGGGTCAACCGCCGGATGTATAAACGCTATGAGCGCACGGCGGATGGGAAACAAAAGCCCACAGGAAAAGACCTAAGCTATGAGGAATATTATGTTTGGCACGACAGGGCAATCCAAGCCAGAGACGACTATCTGAATGAGAAAATCCCGGTAGAGGACGCACTGGCTATCATTGAAGCAGAATAAAAGAGTGGCTTGCGCTGTGTGCGTTAGCCACTCTTTCAGCTTGGAGATTTCTATGCATATAAGGATAGTCAGTATGGAGCGATGTAAAAAGAATAAAGATATCCACAATGATACGGACTATCAAAAAATGCTGAAAGCAATTCCACAATATCGCAATCAATAATCAGATATCCAATCCCCTCATTATCTTGTTTGAAATTTTCATCTTTGCTCTCCATTTCCCTTTTAGGAAATGCGTCCATGTAAGAATACATCCCAAGCCCCAGCCAAACAGGGTATTCCACCAGACCATGTGATAGCTGATAGCTGGAATCTCCTGCAAGATATAAGTGGA
>JAMPGF010000073.1 GCA_023664105.1 Butyricicoccus sp.
GCCGCCGCTGCAGCCGCGGCGGCAGCAGCCGCTGCAGCAGCGCAGCAGCAGACCTACAGGCCCCCGGCCACGACCTCGACCGTGTCCTCGGGCTCGTACTCCTGGCCCGTGGCGTGCTACTACATAACCTCCAAATTCGGCTACAGGGTGCACCCCATATTCCAGACCACCAAGTACCACAGCGGCGTTGACATCGGCGCGGGCAGCGGCTCGACCATAACCGCCGCGGCCGGCGGCACCGTTACCATAGCCGAGTACAGCTCGTCCTACGGAAACTACGCCGTCATCTACCACTCCGACGGCACGACGACGCTGTACGCGCACATGAGCAGCATGGCCGTAAGCGCGGGACAGAGCATCAGCAAGGGGGACACGGTGGGCTATGTCGGCTCCACGGGCAATGTCACGGGACCGCACCTGCACTTCGAGGTGCGTGTCAACGGCTCCTGCGTCGACCCGCTGCAATACTTCGGCGGCATGAGCTTTTCTTACGCTTCGGACGCCTGACGGCGTAAATCAGGTACATGACCGGACAAAACTGTCCGGTCATGTGTACTAATTTTAGAAAGATTTGGCATACTGATAAGACAAGGAAAAACGTGGCCGCGGGCCGCGTTTTTCGCGTGCTTTCGCTTGGTGGTGGATAAATGAAAAAACAGTACTCGCTTCTGACCCTGACGCTCACGGCTGCCGGCACAGCCGCCGCGACGCTGCTGGCCGTGTTCGTCATGGGCTTCTTCCGCTTCGGCGGGAGCGAGGGGGTAAATTATCTGGGCAAGCTGGACCTTTTGCGCCGGATCGCCCAGACGCAGTACGTGGGTGAGACCGATATGGAGGCCGTGACGGACAGCGCCTGCCGCGCTTTTGTCGAGTCGTTGGGCGACCGCTGGAGCTACTACATGACGGCGGAGGAGTACGCCGACTACCAGCAGCGCGGCGCGAACATGGTCAGCGGCATCGGCGTGACCGTGACGGCGCGGGAGGAGGGCGGCTTTGAGATAATAAGCGTCACGCCCGACTCGCCCGCCGAGGCGGCGGGAGTCAAAGCGGGGCAGGTCATCGTCTCGCTGGAGGGGCAGGATGTCCGTGATTTGGACACCACCGCGCTGCGCGCGCTTATTTTGTCGCAGAGCGGCAGCTTTGAGCTCGGCCTGCTGGACGCCTGCGGCACGGAGGTGAGCGTGACGGTGAGCACGCAGACCTTTTATTCCAATCCCGTCAGCTTTGAGCTGCTGGAGGATGGCATAGGCTATATCCGCATCGCCAATTTTGAGGAGGGCTCGGCGGAAAATACCGCGTCGGCCATAGCCGCTCTCCGGGAGCAGGGCGCGCGAGCCCTGGCCTTTGACGTGCGCTCCAATCCCGGCGGGAGATTGAGCGAGCTTATCGACATGCTCGACCCCCTGCTGCCGGAGGGAGATGTGTTCATCAGCGTCGGCAAGGGCGGAGAGGAGGAGATTTACACCTCGGACGCCGACTGCCTCGACATGCCGATGGCGGTGCTGATAAACGGGAACACCTACTCCGCTGCGGAGTTCTTCGCCGCGGCGCTGGGCGAGTACGGCCGCGCTGTTATCGTGGGCGAGCCCAGCACCGGAAAGGGCCGCAGCCAGGTCACCTATGAGCTGTCGGACGGCAGCGCGGTGCACATCTCCACGCGCCGCTACCTCACGCCGAACCGGGTCGATTTGTCCGAGCAGGGCGGGCTTACGCCGGACATAATCGAGGAAATGGGCGGTCAGGGTGACGCACAGCTTGACGCGGCTGTCGAAGAGCTGCGGAAATCCCTGTCTTGACAGGTGGAGCAAATTTATTTATAATAAAGCTTCAGAGAAAGCGGCGCCGCTTTCTTGATTTGCGTTTACGGATTTGTAAAAAAATAACTTATTATAGAAGGGTGACGAGCAAATGCCTAATGCAAGCAGATACAAAATGAGCCAGGAGCGCCTTGACAAGCTCAAAGAGGAGCTGGAATACCTCCAGACCGTGAGGGAGAAGGAGGTTGCCGAGCTGATAAAGGAGGCGCGCAGCTTCGGCGATTTGTCGGAGAACAGCGAGTATGACGAGGCCAAGACCGAGCAGGGCAAGCTCTACTCCAAAATCGCGGAGATACAGTCCCTTATCGAGAACGCGGAGATAGTGGAGATGACCGCCGTCGCCGGCACCGTGGGCCACGGCAGCCGCGTGAAGGTGCTCGACGCTGAGGCCGACTGCACCGACGAGTACCAGATCGTCGGCTCCCAGGAGGCCGACCCCATGGACGGCAAGATTTCCAGCGACAGCCCCTTTGGACGCGGCCTGCTGGGCCACAGCGTCGGAGAAACCGTGACGGTGGAGGCCCCTGCCGGACCCATAACCTTTAAGATTCTGGAAGTAAACTGATAAATAACAGGGAGAAATACAAATGAGTGAGGAGATAACAATCGGGCAGGGTGTCCAGGAGGAGAACCTGTCGGAGATCCTTCAGGTGCGCCGTGATAAGCTCAAGGCCCTTCAGGACGAGGGGCGCGATCCCTTTGAGCAGACAAAGTTCACGCGCAGCGCCTGGACCGGTGAGATAAAGGTCGATTACGAGGCATTTGAGGGCAAAACCGTGTCCGTGGCCGGGCGCATCATGTCCAAGCGAGGCATGGGCAAGGCCATTTTCTGCCACATAAAGGACGACCGGGGCCAGATTCAGCTCTACATCCGCGCCGACGCGGTGAGCGCGCAGGAGTTTGCCGACTTCAGAAAGTACGACATCGGAGACATAATCGGCGTCTCCGGCTACGTTTTCCGCACCAAAACCGGCGAGGACAGCGTACATGTCGAGTCCGTAACGCTGCTGTCGAAGTCCCTGCGCCCCCTGCCGGAGAAGTTCCACGGCATGACCAACACCGAGCTGAAGTACCGCCAGCGCTATGTCGACCTGATTGTGAGCGACGACAGCCGCCGCAATTTTGAGATACGCTCGAGGTTTGTCAGCTTTGTGCGCCGCTTCCTGGAAAACCGGGGCTACATGGAGGTCGAGACCCCCGTGCTTAACACCATCTCCGGCGGCGCGACGGCCCGGCCCTTCATAACCCACCACAACACGCTGGATCTGGACATGTACCTTCGCATCGCCACTGAGCTTAACCTCAAGCGTCTTATCGTCGGCGGCATTGAGCGTGTGTATGAGATTGGCCGCATTTTCCGCAACGAGGGTATGGATACCCGCCACAACCCCGAGTTCACCACCGTGGAGCTGTACGAGGCCTATGCCGACTTCAACGACATGATGGACCTGTTTGAGGATCTGCTGTCCTCGGCGGCGATGGAAATTTTGGGCACATACGACGTGCATTGGCAGGGCGAGGACATAAGCCTCGCGCCGGGCTTCCGGCGCATGACCATGGCTGAGGCGGTCAGGGAGTATCTGGGCGTGGACTTCATGGCGATAGACTCCGACGCGGAGGCCGTCGCCGCGGCGAAGGCCGCGGGCGTGGACATGGACGGCGTGGAGCCGACCTGGGGGCACGCGCTGTACGAGTGCTATGACCAGAAGGTTGAGGAGCATATGATTCAGCCCACCTTTATCACCATGCACCCGGTGGATGTCTCCCCGCTGGCAAAGCGCAGCTCCAGGGACCCGCGCCTTACGGAGCGCTTTGAGCTGTTCATCTGCCGCAGCGAGATGGGCAACGCCTTTTCAGAGCTCAACGACCCGATTGACCAGAAGCAGCGCTTTGTCAAGCAGATGGAAATGCGCGAGAAGGGCGACGAGGAGGCCGGCATGATGGACACCGACTTCATAAACGCGCTCGAATACGGCATGCCCCCCACCGGCGGCCTCGGCATAGGCATTGACCGCTGCGTGATGATGCTCACCGGCTGTGATTCCATAAGGGATGTCATTTTGTTCCCGACCATGAAGCCGGTGGAAAATTGACTTCATAGAATATTGAAAATACCCCTTGTTTTGAAAGCAGGGGGTATTTTTGCGACAAAAAGCCGCGAAATTTTTGGGCCGATTCTGCATTACCCCATTTTATACTAAACTTCATTAAAAAGTAGACGTTGTCTACTTTTTAATGAAGTTTAGTATAAGTCTTTTTGCAAGTATACCGAGAGTTGGAAATGCTATCCCGGTTTCTCCTTTAGCTTAGACAAATAATGATGAAAATAGTTCCAATCCATGGCTCCTATAAAAGATAAATGTGATTTAATATAGAATTTAAACAGAATAAATTGAAATATTGTGAGAAATACTCTTGTAAAATGTGAAATTATCACATATAATAATGAAGGAGGTGTATGTGTTATGTTAGTCAGTTTTTCAGTGGAGAATTTCATGTCCTTTAAGGAATATCAGGTCTTTTCAATGATAGCGGGAAAACAGACAAGGCATGGAAGTCATATTCTTGAGGTGAAAGGAAAGCGTTTGTTAAAGGGCAGCTTTTTCTTTGGGGCAAATGCGGCTGGTAAATCCAACTTGTTTTCCGCGATTAAGTTTGCACGGAACATTGTAGTTAATGGCCTGCGAAAAAGTATTTTGACAAATAAGCATTTCCGAATTGACAAAGAGTATGTAAACAAACCAGGAGTTTTCCAATTTGATTTATTCTCGAATGGACATTTTTACTCCTATGGATTTGCAATCTCCTACATTAACGCGGTTGTCGAAGAAGAATGGCTGTATCAATGCGATTCAACGGATATTAGAATATTTGAGCGCTCATTTGAAAATGGCAAGACAACTGTTGAAACAGATATTCATTTCTCAGACCAGGAGAGCCGGCAGAGGTTCGATATATTCTCTGAGAATGTACCGGATGATAAATTATTCTTATCAGAAATCGCAGAACGAAAACTGACAGAACAAGATGACTTTGCCGCATATAAAGATGTCAGATCCTGGATCGGGAGACTGATTGTCCTTACACCAAAAAGCAGACTTGCAGATAAATCAAAGCTGTTTTTGGTGAGCGAAAGGGCTGAAGATCTGGGTGAGCTTTTGCAAGACTTTGATACCGGAATTGAGAGCATTGCACTGAAAAAAGAGAAGATGGAAAATGTTCTTGACTTTCTTCCGGAAGAGGTAAAGCAAGCGTTGATCCGGGATATAGAGCAATCATTTAACGATATGGATACTGAGCAGAAAGTAAAAGAATTAGATGTAGGCATAGCCGGAAGATCATTTCGGTTTAAAAAAGAAGACAATCAGATTTTTGCGTCACAATTATTGATGAACCATGGAAATGATGATGACCCTTTCCAGCTGGCTGATGAATCGGATGGTACTCAGCGTTTGTTTGACTTGATTCCCATTTTCCAGGCAGGGAAACAGCCCCGGGTTATTTTTATTGATGAATTGGATAGAAGTTTTCACACTAAACTGGTTGAGAAATTTATTAGGCAATTCTATCAAACAACACTTGCTACGGAAAGCCAGTTGATTGCGTCCGTACACGATTCCAACGTGATGGATTTGGCTCTTTTGCGGCAAGATGAAATCTGGTTTGTAGAGAGAGAGCCCGATCATGGATCAAAAATCTATTCACTTAACAGGTTTAAAACCAGATTTGATAAGAAAGTTGCAAAGGATTATCTGCTGGGGCGGTATGGTGCGATACCTTGTTTCTCACAATTAGATGAGCTGAAAATGGGGGAAGAGTAATGGCGATTTCGCATCGGCTCAGAAGTTACATGAATAAACGTCCAGACGAAGGGATGGAGGAAAACCCCAGACGAATCGTATTCTTATCAGTTGAGGGCAATGTTACAGAAAAAAACTATTTGGATTATGTTAATAAGTTTAGGATACAGCTTGGAATTAACTCGGTCGTGCATATTGAGACGCTGTCGAGGGGAGCGGATACACGGAGTGACCCCAAAAGCGTTTTAGGGTTACTTGAAGACTATCTTGAAATCCGCGATGAGGGGATATTGCCGGAAGATATTAACTCGGTTTTGATAGAAGCAGGGGAGAAAAGCTGTTCTTTAGAGCAAATAGAACAATATCTTAACGGTAAATTAGATGGAAAAGACAGCTCAGGTTTTAAAAGAGCACTTAGATTAGCCGGGATCGATTTAGACTATCAGAAGTTTTTAAGTGAGTATAATGGGAAAGATGACTGCTTTGGAGTTGTCATAGACCGGGATTGCGGGAACCACACCGAAAAAGTATTGAAAGAATTGCAGGAAAAATGCGCAGGAAAGAAAAACTGCTATTGCTTTATAACAAACCCATGTTTTGAGTTTTGGCTGCTGCTGCATGTATGTGATGTTGAAAATGAATATGAGGGCAGATATGAAGAAATCCTGAAAAATGAGAAAAAGTCATCCAAGCATACCTTTATGAGCAAAGAGCTTTCCGAACGTGCAGGACACTCAAAGAGAATATCGGAAAAAAAGTTTACCGAATGCTATTTGCCAAATGTTAATACTGCGATAGAACGATCAAAAAAGTTTGAACAAACTGACGAAGGCCTATTACAAAACGTGGGAACTAATTTACCAACACTATTCCAAATATTGCGAGAGGAACTTTGATTTCAGGTTTATCTGTGAAAAAATGGTAAGCCGTGCGGTATCCTCCAATAATACCACATTTACATGAAACAACACAGAATCCATTTCAAAGGATCCCGACGGGGAAGCCGGTGGAGTGAGGCTATGAAAGCCTGACAGCAAAGGAGGCGCGGACATGCCGTTTACTATCGTCCGGCAGGACATCACAAAAATGAACGTGGACGCCATCGTCAATGCGGCGAACACCGAGCTGCGAATGGGCGGGGGAGTGAGCGGGGCCATTTTCCGTGCCGCCGGGGAGGAGAAGCTCCGGGCGGCGTGCGATAAGCTTGCGCCCATAGAGACGGGCGGCGCGGCGGTCACGCCGGGCTTCACCCTCCCGGCGCGGTATGTTATCCACGCCGCGGGCCCGGTGTACGACGCGCGCGATGAGGCGCGCTGCCGCGTGCTGCTCGAGTCGGCCTACACGAGCGCTCTCGCGCTCGCGGAGAAAAAGCGCTGCAAAAGCATCGCTTTCCCCCTGATTTCCAGCGGCATATTCGGCTACCCCAAGGCCGAGGCTTTGCAGGCCGCGCGCGCGGCCATCGCCCGCTATCTCGCCGCGCACGAGATGGACGTTTACCTCGCTGTCTTTGACAAGTCCGCGTTCGCCGTCAGCCGGGAGCTGCTCGGCGGGGTGGAAAGCTACATAGACGAGCACTGCGTCGGCGCGCACAGCCAAAGCCGCCGGAAGCTGCTTGACGTGGAGGAAGCGGCGCTTCATGCCCCGGCGAGTTACGCCGCGATGCCGCTTCAAGCACAGGCGCCCGCCGCGGGCATCGGCGAGCTGCTGGAGAAGCTGGACGAGCCGTTTTCGGTTGCGCTGCTCAGGCTCATCGACGCGAAGGGCAAAACCGACGTAGAGGTCTACAAGCGCGCGAACCTGGACCGCAAGCTGTTTTCCAAGATACGCAAGGGCGGCGGCTACACGCCGAGAAAGCCGACCATCTTGGCGCTTGCGGTATCCCTGGAGTTAAGCCTTGACGAGACGGATGAGCTGCTAAAGCGCGCCGGCTACGCCCTGTCCCACGCCAGCAGGTTTGACGTGATAGTCGAGTATTTCATTGTCAACTGCAGGTACAATATATACGAGATTAACGAAGTGCTCTTTTCCTACGACCAGCCGCTGCTGGGGTCGTAATACTGATTCCCGATTGAAAGCTCAATCGGGAATTAGAATTAGTATAATACCCAAATTTGTCGCTTAGCAGGCGACCGAAAGACCTCCTGTTTTTTGTATGATCAGCTCATCAAAAAACAGGAGGTCATTTCAATGAAAAAGGGACTTACGGAACTGGTATTCATCCTCGACAGAAGCGGCTCCATGGCGGGGCTGGAGAGCGACACCATCGGCGGGTTCAATTCCATGCTGGAAAAGCAGCGTTCGCTCGAGGGCGAATGCCGCATTACCACGGTGCTGTTCGACAACAACTACACACTGCTGCATGACCGCATCGATATCCGGGCGGTCAGCCCCATGACGGAGAAGGAATACTTCGTTGGCGGCTCCACGGCGCTGCTCGACGCCATAGGCAGGACGATCCGCAAGCTTGCCGCCGTCCAGAAAAACACCGCCGGGCCCTACCGCGCCGAGAACGTGATGTTCGTCATGATCACCGACGGCGCGGAGAACTCCAGCCGCGAGTATTCTTCCGATAAGGTCAAAGCCATGATTGAGCACGAAAAGGAGAAATACGGCTGGGAGTTCATCTTCCTCGGCGCGAACATAGACGCAGTGGAGACGGCGGGGCACTTCGGCATTTCCGCCGACCGCGCCGTGGACTACGTGCCCGACGCCGCGGGGACGGAGCTCAATTTCCAGGCAATGTCGGAAACCGTTGCCTGCTTCCGCGCCACAGGCGCGGTTCCCGCCGCGCCTATGCAGGCGATTCGCAGCGACATGAGAAATCGCGGGCGCCGGAGCTGACTTACTCCCCGCTTTTTTCCACCAGCGCCGCGGCCTCGCGCAGGCTGATTCCGCGCTCGCGCGCTATGGCGGCCAGGTCGTCGAACTCGTACTTCCGGCGCGCCACGCCGAAGCCCTGGGAGTCTTTGCGCCGGACGGGGCCGGCGGGCGTGTCCAGGGTGACGATGCCGCGCTCAAGCACATGCCGGCGCATGGCGCACTCTCGCACGCCCAGCGTCGTGGTGTGCCGGAACAGCTCGCGGCAGAGCGCGTCGCGGCGCTCCGGAGCGCAGATCACGCGAATGAGTGTGCCGGGGCGGGACTTCTTCATGCCCACCGCCGCGGTGTATACGTCCAGCGCCCCCGCGGCAAACAGCCGCTCCATGGCAAAGCCGACCTCCTCGGCGGTCATGTCGTCGACGTTGCAGGCCAGCTCGATTATTCCGTCCCCGCCGCTTTCCGCTTCGCCGAGCATGGCGCGCAGGCAGTTGGCGCATTCAAGATCCTTCGTCCCGCAGCCGTAGCCGACGGCGGAGACACGCATTAGCGGCATTTCCCCAAAACGTGCGGCAAAGTGCCGAAGCAGCGCCGCGCCCGTAGGAGTGCACATCTCCCCGCGTATGTCCCCCGCGTAAACGGGCACCCCGCGCAGAAGCTCCGCCGTCGCGGGGGCGGGCACGGGCAGCACGCCGTGGGCGCAGCGCACCTGCCCAAAGCCCAAACGCACCGGCGAGGCGACCACCTCGTCCGGCGCGATGCGGCACATCAGCAGGCAGAACATCGCGATGTCCGCCAGAGCGTCGAGCGTGCCGACCTCGTGGAAGTGTATGTCCGTGACGGGCACGCCGTGGACGCGGCTCTCGGCCTCTGCGATGAGGCCGTAGACGGCCAGAAGATCGTCCTTCACGCTCTCCGGCAGGGCGAGGTGTTCCCGGACGGCGTGCTCAATACCGTGCATGGAGCCGTGGCGGTGCTCGTGCCCGTGGCGCCCATGGCCGAGTTCCTCGAGCCCGTCGACCGTGACGGCAAGATGCGTGCCCGTGATGCCGCACTTTACGCTTTTCTGCCGCTCGACGCGCACGCCGGGGATGCCGAGGGCGTTGGCCTCCTTCAGAAAGTCCGCCGCCTCGGCCTCGGGCAGAAGTTCCAAAAGCGCTGCGGAGAGCATGTCGCCTGCCGCGCCCATGCCGCAGTCAAGATAAAGAATTTTCATTTTCCCCCGCTCCCTTTCGTGCCTGTGTGGTTGATCATGCTGGCCAGGTAGCCCGCACCGAAGCCGTTGTCGATGTTCACCGCCGACACGCCGCTGGCGCAGGAGTTGAGCATCGACAGCAGGGCTGACAGCCCGCCGAAGGACGCGCCGTATCCCACGCTCGTGGGCACCGCGATAACCGGGCAGTCGGCCAGCCCGCCCAGCACGCTGGCAAGCGCGCCCTCCATGCCCGCTATGGCGATTATCACCGACGCACTCATGATCTCGTCCAGATGTGCCAGCGTCCGGTGCAGCCCCGCCACGCCCACGTCGTACAGCCGCGTCACGCGGTTGCCGAGCGCCTGCGCCGTCAGCGCCGCCGAGGCCTGCCCGGAGGAAACGGAATCCGGGTCCGCCCGCCAGGCGGACAGTGTATCCTCCGCGCCGTCAATCTCCTCCAATATTTCGGA
>JAMPGF010000074.1 GCA_023664105.1 Butyricicoccus sp.
GGCGCAGGCCGCGCCTGCCAGGAAAGAGGATCTGTTCTCCGCCGCCGCGGAGAAGGCCGCGCAGGCCGCCGCAGCTCCCAAGCCCGAGCCGCCCAAGCCGCCCGAGGAAGAGGATCCCTTCGAGGGGATCTTCAAGATTTTCAATTCGAAATAAGCGCACGGCGCAATATCAGGAACCCCCGCCGGGTAACAGCGGGGGTTCTTGTACTGTGCAGCCGCGCAATGCGCCATAATTTTGCCGCGTACAGGCGTATAATGGGGCAGTCTTTCCGCATTCGTTTGGAGTGGTTTTATGAGAACGCGAAGAATACTATTCGTCATCGCCGTGTCAATACGGACCTATATGGATAAAAACGTCACGCGGGCCGCGGCGGCGCTGTCGTATTTTCTCATGCTCTCGGTGTTTCCGATGTTCGTCTGCCTTTATGAGATGCTCGGCAGCATGTTCCCGACGGCGGAGGCGATCCGCTCGTTTGCCACGGGCCTGCTGCCGGCGGAGTCGCTGGAGACCATTGTGGAATACCTCGGCTACATAACAATAAACCGCAGCAGCTCGATGCTGATGATGGCGATAATCGCCATGGCGACGACTTCCGCCGCGGCCTACCGCACGTTGGACAACATAATGGGCGAAATTCGCGGCAGCAAGCGCTTCACCGGGCCCTTCGCGGTGGTGTTCAGCTTCCTCTTTTCGATAATTTTCCTCGCCGCGGTGTATTTCGGCGTTATCGTGATGATTACAGGCAACTGGTTTATGAACTTCATAAGCGAGCACGTTACCATACTGGACATATCGGATAACTGGAACTGGGCGCGGTTTATCCTGCTTTTCCTGCTGCTGTTCGTAATAATCCTGGGGCTGTACCGCATAACCGCGCCGAAGCGCAGGCGTGTGCGCGTGTTTGCCGGGGCGATGACCGCGTCTGTGGCGCTCGTGGCGGTGAGTATCCTGTTTTCGTATTTCATCGGCATGAGCGTGAAGTACCCGCTCATCTACGGCTCACTGGCCTCGGTGATGATACTTATGCTGTGGTTTTACCTGTGCGGGAACATCGTCATCGCGGGGAATATTATCAACGTGGTTTTGGAGAGAATGTGAAAAAAAGCGCTGCGTTTGCAGCGCGTTTTTCCCGGTTTTTACGCGATCGCGGCCTTGGCCTTGTCGCACAGGGCGGTGAAGGCGGCGGGATCGTGGATGGCGGTCTCGGAGAGCATCTTGCGGTTCATGTCGATACCGGCAAGCTTGAGCCCGTGCATAAAGGTGGAGTAGTTCATGCCGTTGGCCTTGCAGCCGGCGCTGATACGGGTGATCCACAGCTGACGGAAATCTCTCTTCTTCTGCTTGCGTCCGACGTAAGCGTAACGGCCGGACTTCATCATGGCCTGGTTGGCCATCTTATAGTGCTTGGACTTGGCGCCCCAGTAGCCCTTGGCCAGTCCAAGGATTTTCTTTCTGTGCTTGCGCGTCATCATCGCGCCTTTAACTCTTGCCATATCTCAAAGGCCTCCCTTACTTGTACGGAATCATTTTTTTGATGGTCGCTGCGTTGGTCACGTCGGCATAGGCAGCCTTGCGCAGACCTCTCTTGCTCTTGGTGGTTTTGCCGTGGCCGTTGAGCAGATGGCTCTTGTAAGCGTGAGCGCGCTTTACCTTTCCGGTCTTGCTCAGGTTAAAGCGTTTCTTCGCGCCGCTGTGTGATTTAAGTTTGGGCATAAATATTTTCTCCTTCCTTGGTTTACCTACTACCTACTTTTTCGGCGAGAGGAACATGAACATGTTCCGTCCTTCAAGCTTTGGATTCTTGTCCATATTCGCAATATCCGCGCATTTTGCCGCGAAGTCCTTCAGCAGCTGCTCGCCGATGTTGGTGTGGGCCATTTCCCTTCCGCGGAAGCGGACGGTGACCTTCAGGCGGTTGCCCTCGCCCAGGAATTTCTGGCCGTTGCGCAGCTTTGTGTTGAAATCGTTGTCGCCGATGCTCGGAGACATACGTATCTCCTTGATTTCGGTCACATGCTGGTTCTTCTTGGCTTCCTTCTCCCTCTTGGTCTGCTCGAAGCGGAATTTGCCGTAGTTCATGACCTTGCAAACGGGGGGATTTGAGTTGGGCGCAATCATCACCAGGTCCATATCCTTCTCAAAGGCAATGTCCAGCGCCTGCTTGCCTGTCATGATACCAAGCTGCTCACCCGTATCGCTGATAAGCCGTACTTCCTTGGCGTCAATATCCTCGTTGATAAGATAGTCAAGGTTTGCGATGTTTGAACACCTCCAAAAATAAAAGCGAATGCACACGGCATCCGCACATAAAAACCCCGCGCATTTTTTCAGAGGGGCTTTTATTGACCGCTGCGCGCTTTTGCGGCAGGGTGAGGACGGATACCTCCGCGCCTACTTTGTTTTATCTTGGATATAATACCAGTCCCGCGTCCCGTTGTCAAGTATTTTCTTCCCAGCGGGAGAAAAATTTTTCGCTGCTCACGCCGTGGGGGCGGTTGAACCGCGAGAGCAGGAACAGCTCGCCGGGCTCGCCGGTGAGCAGGTTGACCTTCTCCGAGCATGTGAACGCGGCGAGAAAGCCCATGTCGCGCACCACGTCGATGGTGTCGGAGCCAAACGCGCCGTAGGGGAAGGCGATCGACGGCACGGCGGCTACGCCGTACTGCTCGCAGCCCTGGAGGTACCTGCTCAGGTCGGAGGAGAGAGCGCGGCGGTACTCGGCCAGACCCTCGCCGCGGCGGCGGGCGCAGCCGTTGCGGGGGTAGAGAGCGTGCATGTCCCAGGTGTGGCACTGCACCTCGATAACCCCGCGCGCGGCCATCTCCGCCGCGTCCTGCCAGCTCATGTTTGAGTATTCCGCCACATGCTCGTCAAACCCGGAAAAGCGCTGGCAGACCGAGCCTATGACGGCTACCACCCCGGTGAAGCCGTGTTCGGCGACTATCGGCTCGGCATAGGCCGCGGTGCTGTCGCAGCCGTCGTCAAAGGTGAGCATGAAGGGCTTTTCCGGCATCTCAAATTTCCCCTCGTACCAGTCCAGCAGCTCTCGCACGCTCACGCTCTGCCAGCCGTGGGAGGCCAAGTAGTCCATGTCCGAGCTGAACTCGTCCTGGGACACGACGTACTCGTTCCAGCGCGCCGGGTCCTTTGAGATGTGGTGGTACATCACTATCGGCAGGCGCACCGCCTCCCGCTCCGGCTCCTCAGCCGAGGCGGGACAGGACAGCAGCGCGGCGAATATCAGAATTATCGAAAACACTCTTTTTCCCACGGGGACACCTTCCTGCTTGAAAAACTGTTTTATACTAAACCCTGATAAAAAGCTCCAAGAGCTTTTTATAGCGCCGTAGGCGCGTCAGGGTTTTAATGAGACGGCGCGACGCGCTTTGCGCGGCGCGAGCGTGCGTAGCACGCGGAATTCTCGATTGAACTTTCAATCGAGAATTAGTATTAGGATTAGTTTTACGCAGATTCGGAAAAACAGTATAAATAATTTCAGGCAAAAAGGGCAATGCTATCCTGTGGAGATGAAGCATTGATGGTGTTTTTGGAATTTTTGAGCATATACGTCTTCGGCGCGATAGGCTACGGCACGCTGGAGACGCTCTGGCGCGGCTACACGCACTGGACAATGATACTCACCGGCGGCTTTTGCTGCTGCCTGATGCACCTTATTGCCACGCGGATGAACGAGCCGCTGTGGAAGAAATGGATAATGTGCATGGCGGTGGTAACGGCGGTGGAGTTCGCGGTCGGCTGCGCGGTGAACCTGCGTCTGGGCTGGCATGTGTGGGACTATTCGGGCCTGGCGCTGAACCTCATGGGGCAGATATGCCCGCTGTTTTCGTTTTTCTGGTTTTTGCTGTCGATACCCTGCGTGTACCTGTCGCGGCTGCTGAAAAAATATGTGTTTGTCAAGCAAACGGAATAGATTATCCGGGGCGCCCTTGCGGGCGCCCCGGTTTTCGCTTACCGCCGCCGCGCGAGGAAATTTATTATTATCCCTGCGATTATGGGAAGCAGGATCACGGCGGCGACGATAAATTCAAGTATCTTCATGCAGTTTTCCCTTTTCTTCTCGTTTTTTGCTTATAATAGCATAAACAGGCGCAATTGCCAACTGCAAATTGCATAATGTCGAATATTGTGCTTTTGCCTTTCCTGTGGTAGAATAGACTGCGAATCGGAAAAATGCGGGGAGGGAAGAGATATGTTATCGTCAAAGCACGCCTCTTTGGCTGTGAGGCTCCTGCTGCTGGCGCTGGCGGCAGCGGTTTCGTTCTTCATTGTTACGGCAAAGCTGCCGGAGTCGGATTTTGTCCGGGACTCCCTTGAGAGCGTGGAGGACAGCAGCGACACCGTGATGAAGTTTTCGGCGGCCACGCTTTCCACGTCGCTGGCTATCTCCGCGCTGCCGGACGACTTCGGAACGCCTCTGGCGGACACTCTGGCTGACATGAATGTCTATTTTATCGCGATACTCGCGGTTCTGTTTCTGGAAAAGATCCTGATCCAGTTCGGGATAAAGGCGGCGTTTACAATACTGATACCGCTGGCCTGTCTCGCGGGGGCGGCGTTCGTTGTCACGAAAAAACCGCTGCTGAAGGGACTCGCCGTCCGGCTTTGCGTTCTCGGTCTGGCGGTGGCCCTTGTCGTGCCGTGCAGCACGCACCTGTCCGGGACCGTCGCGTCCGAGCTGACGGACTACGTCAACGAGACGATCCAGGAGACGGAGGACGGAGCGGATAAGCTGGAAGAGGCGATGACCGGCGGGGAGGAGAACAGGACCATTTTTGAGAAGCTGTCCGAGCTCTTCCAGACCGCGATAAACGATATTTCCGACCTGCTGCTCCACTTCCAGAATAACATACGCCGGTGCATGAATTCCATCGCTATACTTATCCTCACAAACTGCCTGATGCCGCTGCTGACCTTCTTTATCCTCAAATGGATACTCAAGGAGCTGTTTCAGATCGTGATCCCGCTGCCGCCGATGAGAAGGCGGGGCGCGGCCGGGACGGAAGCCGGGCGCGATGAGACTCCGGAGCTCGTCTCCGCAGGGAGGACAAGACATGAAGAATAAAAGGGAAGCGCTGAATATAGCCGCCGGCGCGCTTGCCGCGGTGCTTATCGCCGTTGTCATATGGGGCTGCGTCCACCGTGCCGCGCCGGCGAATGTGGAGATTTCCGACGGCATTAAGCAGGTCGATCTGGACACGATATACCTTCAGTCCAGCGGCGTGGAGGTCAATTTCTCCGACGTGATACTCTCCGGGCAGAACGAGATGCGAAAGCTTATCGTCAGCACGCAGATCGGCACGGTCAGCACGAAGCTGACCGACCGGCTGATTAAGCAGCTCGACTTTGATTTCCTCAAGAAGACGCAGAACGTGTCCTACACCGGGACGGGATATTTCGTCGTGGATCTGGACAATCTGACCGCGGCGAACGTCGTGCAGGACGCGGAGAAAAAGACTGTCACGATAAAAATCGGCCACGCCTATTTGCAGGCCATAGAGATCGACCCGAACAACGTGATAATCGACGAGGTGAAGGAGAGCCTGCTGGCGCGGGGGGAGGTTGAGCTGTCCCTGGCCGACTACAACACCATCGAGCGGGACCTGCGCTCCCGGCTGGAGGATAAGTTCAACACCGCGGCAAACGGGCAGGCCGCCGACGAGATCGCGCTGAGGATGGTCAGGGAGGTTTATGAGCCGGTGGTCAAGGCTATCGACAGCCGCTACAGCGTCATTGTGGAGTTCAAATAAAACAATAAAATCCTCAAAAAACGAAAAAGACCATCTCGGCGTAAACCGATACGGCCTTTTTCGTTTTTGACTTGTCTTACAGTCTCTCCTTGACCTTGGCTGCCTTGCCGACGCGGCTGCGCAGGTAGTACAGCTTGGCTCTGCGGACTTTGCCCCTTCTGACGGTGTCCACGGAGACGATGGTGGGAGAATGAACAGGGAAAACCTTCTCGCAGCCGACGTTGTAGGAAATGCGGCGCACGGTGAAGGTCTCGTTAATACCGCCGTGTTTCTTGGCGATAACGGTGCCCTCGAAAGCCTGGGTGCGCTCGCGGCTGCCTTCCTTGACGCGCACGGTCACGCGCACGGTGTCGCCGACGTTGATAACCGGGGCCTCGGCTTTCATGTACTGCTCATTGAGAGTCTTGATCAGGTCTGCCATAGCAAATCTTCCTTCCTTTTATAGACGTTCATGCCGGAGGGGAACATTTTCCCGCGGGAGCGGACCGTCTTATTACACAGCTTGCTTCACAAGCCGTTATATGATATCACAGGGCTTTTGGAAATGCAAGAGTTTTTTGCCCGCTTTTACCGGAAAACCGACATATTTTCCTCATATGTCTCCAGCCGCGTGAATTCCGCGAAGTCCGGGGCAAGCTCAGGGGCGAGCTGGCGCAGGGCGGAGGGAAGAAGCTCGGGGTTAAGCGTCGGCTCCTGGGCGGAGATCACCGCGTGGACGCGCACGGCGTCGGCCTGCGCCTCGGCGGAGAAACTTCTTATCGCGGGGGCGATATCGCTCTCGCCCTCGCCGCGCTTGGTCTTTTTGCGGATAACTATGCTCCCGCGCGCGAAAAAGTCCTGCACGATGCGCGCCATTTCATCAAGGTTTCGCGTGTCGTACTCGAAGCGGCCCTCGAGTTCCAGCCACGTGAGCTGCTTCGCCTTTGTCTCCGGAGTATAGGCCGCGAGCGCCTTTATCCCCTCCGGCAGCGCCGCCGTCAGGCGGTGCGGAAGCTCGGTCAGATCGGGACTTTCCGTCAGAGTAAAGTCCATAAGCTCGCACACGCTTCCGCAGCCGACGGACAGGGGCAGCAAAATCGAGATTTGCGGGTGCGGGTTAAAGCCCTCGCTGTATTTCAGCGAATACCCCGCGCGCAGGAAGGCGCGCTGCATGGTGCGCATGAGGTCGAGGTGCGAGATGTAAACGGCCCTGCCCGTCTTTGAAAAGCGAAGTCTCAGCTTATCCATTGCACACCCCTCCAATCAGCGCGTTTGCCCCGCAGCCCGTGCACTGCTTGCGGCAGTCCGGCGAAAGCTCGGAGGCGTAGCACTTTTCCCGCTCGCGCCAGAGGTGCGCGCGGCGCACGCCGTTGTCGACGATATCCCAGGGCAGCAGCTCGTCCTGCCCGCGCTCACGCGCGGCGTAAAAGTCCGGGTCGAGCCCGCACCTTTCAAAGGCGCCCATCCAGCGCTCGAAGGAGAAATAGTCCCCCCAGGCATCGAGGTGCCCGCCGTCGCGCCAGACCTGCTCGATGGCCGCGCCGAGACGCCGGTCGCCGCGGGAGAGCGCGGCTTCAATGTATCCCGTTTCGGGGTCGTGCCAGTTGTAGGTCACGTTGCGAACGTTCATGTTCTCCTGCAGGAGCTTTACGCGGCGCAGGTATTCCTCCATGGGAATCTGCTTTTCCCACTGGAAGGGGCTGTGCGGCTTGGGCACGAAGCAGGAGGTGGACACGGTTATGCGCACGCCCCGGTTTTTGTTCACGGCGTTTTCGCGCCAGCAGTGGAGCACGTCCCTGGCAATCTGGGCGATGGCGACGACGTCCCCGTCCGTCTCCGTGGGCAGGCCGAGCATGAAGTACAGCTTCACGCCGTTCCAGCCCCCGGCGAAGGCCACGCGGCAGGACTCGAGCAAATCCTCCTCGCTCACGTTCTTGTTTATCGCGTCGCGCAGGCGCTGCGACCCCGCCTCGGGGGCGAAGGTCAGGCCCGATTTGCGCACTGTCTGCACGCGCTGCATGATGTCCATGGAAAAATTGTCCGCGCGAAGCGAGGGCAGGGCGAGGCTGATGCTGCGCTCCCGGCAGTAGTCCAGAAGCCCGTCGCACAGCTCGGGTAGCTGACGGTAATCGCTCGAGGACAGGGAGGAGAGGGTGATTTCCTGATAGCCCGTGTTTTTCAGGCTTTCGATACCCTGTTCGAGAAGCTTGTCCACGCCGCGGTTTCTCACGGGGCGGTAGACATAGCCCGCCTGGCAGAAGCGGCAGCCGCGTATGCAGCCCCGGAAAAGCTCAAGATTCACGCGGTCGTGGACAATTTCGGTTGAGGGCACGATCTGTTTTGTGGGGAAGTGGCTTGCGTCGAAGTCTTTGACGATCCTCCGCTTCACCCGTTCCGGCGCGCCTTCCTGCACGCGCACGGCCTTCAAGGTGCCGTCGGCGTTATATTCCGGCTCGTAGAGCGAGGGGACGTATACGCCCTCGATCCCCGCCGCGCGCCGGAGGAAGTCATGCTTGCTCCAGCCCTCGCGCCTGGCTTTGCGCAGAAGCTCGAGCAGCTCGCTGTCCATCTCCTCGCCCTCGCCGATGACGAAAAGGTCCATAAACCGCGCCATGGGCTCGGGGTTGATACAGGCCGTGCCGCCCGCAAACACCAGCGGCAGCAGCTCCGTGCGCTCGGCGCTGAGCAGGGGTATGCCGGCGAGATCGAGCATGTTCAGCACGGCGGTATAGGCCATCTCGTAGCCGATGGAAAAGCCCACCGCGTCGAACTCCGACACGGGGTCGCCGCTCTCGAGCGCGTACAGCGGCAAACCGGCGGCGCGCATCTCCTGCTCCATGTCCCCCCAGGGCGCGAAAACCCGCTCGCACCAGACGCCGGGTATGGAGTTTATGGTGCTGTAGAGTATGCGCATGCCCACGTTGGACATGCCGATCTCGTAGGTGTCCGGAAAGCAGAAGGCCATGCGCAGGTCCACTTCCGCCTTGTCCTTTATGATCTGGTTATATTCCCCGCCCGTGTACCGCGCCGGCTTCTGCACCCGGGGGAGGATCCTTTTCAGCCGTTTGTCCATGTATTTTCAAAAGCTCCTGAAAAATTTATCCAGTGTATTTTATACCATCCCCCGGAAAAGGTCAAGCGGGCGGTTATCCGAAATGGATAACCGCCCGGCGGGGGTGAAAGTGTTGTTTATTCAGATTTCAGGTTTTTAAACATTTCAAACATTTCGTTAAGGTTTTCTATTAAAACTTCCCAAGGACAATCGTTATTCCATTCTACATAATCTTCATCAGACACCTTCGGGCCATCTTTTAGATGATATTTGCCGAGCTCTATTTTCCACAAAGGTTTCTTAGTTTTCTCATAGTATAACCACTGAATTCCGTTTGTATAAAGCAACCTATGAAATGTGCCTAATTCGCCTTTAAATTGGTTTGGGTTATTTCTGATGGCTCCATTCAAATCTATGTGTAAAGCTTTAATTTCGCAACAGCCCAAAATACGGTTTTGTGTCTTTTCGGAATATTTATATTTGGGATCCATAAACAGAAAATCGGCGGTTGCCAATGTACCATCAGGCATTTTATAGTGCCTGATTTCTGGATTAGTCACTGTGGATTGATTGGTTAAATTGGTAACATCTCTTATAGAAATATCGCTCGAAGAATTGCAGCTACGCAAAACAGATGCAATGATTGAATACAGTTCGCACTCCAAAGGATTCTGACGAATAATTCGGTCAATTTCTCGTTTATAGGTTTCAAAATTATTATTCATAAACACTGCCCTCTTTCATAAATCATATATGGATTTGATTAGAAAGCTTTAATTTATATTTTTTATACCACATATTCTCTAAAAAGTCAAGTATCAGCCCGCGCTGTACGCGAGCAGCCAGCCGCCCGCGAAGAGCAGGGAGAGCGAGCCGTGCGCAAAAAGCGCCCACAGCCCCGCCGCCATGAGCAGCAGGGCCGTGACGCGGGAGCAGGCGCGCACGGCGCGCGTACCGCACAACAGCGCCAGCACCCGCCCGCCGTCCAGCGGCAGGGCGGGAAGGAGGTTGAAGCCCGACAGCAGCAGGCTTATCGCCCCGCTCATTTTCAGCCCCTGGCCCACCGCGCGCATCGCCGGAAAGGCGTACAGCAACCCCGCGACGGGGCCCGCCAGCGCCGCGCACAGCGACGCCATCCGCCCCAGACGGCCCGAGTAATCCAGCCGCAGACCGAAAATGTCCAGCCGCAG
>JAMPGF010000075.1 GCA_023664105.1 Butyricicoccus sp.
AGAGCCGAGAGCAGGCGCGCCTGCAGCGGGATCTGCCGCCGCGCCGCACCGTAGAGCTGGAGCCGCGAGCCGATCGCATCCACGGCCAGCGCCATGCACAGCAGCCGCCCGCCCTTGTCCAGCAGTTTTCCCTGTGGGCGGCCCAGCTCGTCCTCCACGCGCGAGCAAAGCCGCGTGAAGCTGAGCACCTCCGCGTGGAGGCTCAGGCTGTCGCCGCAGCGGCGCAGCAGCTCGGTCTCCGCCTCGTGGCTGTACTGCTCGGGCACGAGCAGCACCATGCCGGCCTCGCCCGAGGCCGCCAGCGAGGCGATCTCCTCCATTATTCCCGCTGTCTTGCCGCTCTTCGCGCGGCCCAGGATTAGCTTTAGCATGGGGGTCTCCTTTTTGCTTTTCGTTAGCTTGGAGCGTTTTGCCCGGGGCTGCGCGCTTCGAGAGTTTGCCGCCGGGGGGTGTTTCGCCCCGAGGCAGACCATCGAAAAGCATGACCCCGGATAAAACGTTCCGGACTGAGGAAAAAGGGAAACTACACCCGTTTCCACTTCGCGCCGTTGGGGATATCGGTCAGCTCTATCCCGGCGGCCTTGAGCTCGCCGCGGATGCGGTCGGCCTCGGCGAAATTTTTCGCCTTCTTGGCCGCGGCGCGCTCGAGGATCTTCGCGGTCACGGCCCCGTCCTCCTCGCCGGACTCGGAGATGACCGCGAACGCCCCGGCAGAGGCCGTCGCGGAGGCCTTGGCCTTCTCGTCCGCGGCGCGGCGCCCGTCCGCCTTTTTCAGCAGGTCGAGCCCCAGCACGGCGTCATAGCTGGCCAGGATGGCGCGCCGCGTGGCGGCGTTGGCCTTGGCCTTGAGCGCGTCGTAAATGCACGTCACCGCCATGGAGGTGTTCAGGTCGTTGTCCAGCGCGGCGCGGAATTTCTCCCCGTAAGCGGCCAGAACAGCCCCGTCGACCTCGCCGTCGTCGGGGCCGAGCGCGGCAATTTTGGCGATGAGCTTGTCGTAGGTCACCTTCGCATTATCAAGATTCTCCCACGAGAACACAAGCCCCTTGCGGTAGTGGCTTTGCAGGCAGAACAGGCGGTAGACCAGCGCTTCGTAGCCCTTTTCCTCCAGCAGCGAGACCGTCAGAAATTCGCCCTTGGACTTGGACATTTTGCCCGAGGTGGTGTTCAGGTGGTGGACATGGAACCAGTGCGGGCACCATTCGTGGCCCAGATAGGCCTCGGATTGGGCGATCTCGTTGGTGTGGTGGGGGAAGGCGTTGTCGATGCCGCCGCAGTGCAGGTCGAGGTACTCGCCGTTGTATTTCATCGAGATGCAGGAGCACTCGATGTGCCAGCCGGGGTAGCCCACGCCCCAGGGGGAGTCCCATTTCAGCGCCTGGTCCTCAAATTTCGACTTGGTGAACCAGAGCACGAAGTCGTTTTTGTTGCGCTTGTTTGCGTCGGCCTCCACGCCCTCGCGCACGCCGACGGCAAGGTCGGCCTCGTTGAAGTCGTTGAAGATGTAGTAGCGCTTCAGCGTCGAGGTGTCGAAGTAGACGTTTCCGCCGGCGACGTAGGCGCTGCCCCTGTCGATGAGCGCGGATATCACGCGGATGAACTCGTCGATCAGGCCCGTGGCGGGCTGGATGACGTCGGGGGTCTTGATATTCAGCTTGCGGCAGTCGTCAAAGAAGGCGTCGGTGTAGAATTTGGCTATTTCCATGACGGATTTGTGCTCGCGCTTTGCGCCCTTGAGCATCTTGTCCTCGCCCTCGTCCGCGTCGGAGGCCAGGTGGCCCACGTCGGTGATGTTCATGACGCGGTTGACCTCGTAGCCGCTCCAGCGGAGAAATTTTTCCAGCACGTCCTCCATGATGTAGGAGCGAAGGTTGCCGATGTGGGCGAAGTGGTAGACCGTGGGGCCGCAGGTGTACAGCTCCACGCGGCCGGGGGTGTGGGTCCTGAGTTCTTCCTTTTTTCTTGTGGCCGAGTTGTACAGCTTCATTGCATTAATTCTCCTTATCGTTTGCCTCTCTGAGCCTGTCGATTTCCTCGCGCAGGAGCTCCAGCGCGGCGGACACCGGGTCGGCGACGCTTATCTGGTCGACATCGGCGACGTAGCTGCGCTCGCGGGACTCGGCGCGGTTGACTATCTTCGCCGGGACGCCGACGGCGGTGCAGTTGGGCGGGACTTCGCTGAGCACCACGCTGCCGGCGGCGATGCGGCTGTTGTCGCCCACCTTGAAGGGGCCGAGCACCTTTGCGCCCGTGCCGATGAGCACGTTGTTGCCGATCGTGGGGTGGCGCTTGCCGTGGTCCTTGCCCGTGCCGCCGAGCGTCACGCCGTGGTAGATCAGGCAGTCGTCGCCGATTTCGGCGGTCTCGCCTATCACCACGCCCATGCCGTGGTCGATGACCAGGCGGCGGCCTATCTTCGCGCCGGGGTGGATCTCGATGCCGGTCCTGTTCCGGCTGTGCTGGGATATCATGCGGGCCAGGAATTTTAAATTGTGCTCATAGCACCAGTGCGCCTTGCGGTGGCTCCGCACCGCCTTGACGCCGGGGTAGAGCAGCAGTATTTCGATCCCGCTGCGTGCAGCGGGGTCGCGCGCCTTGTACGCGGCGATGATTTCGCGCAGATCGTTAAACATGTCAATCCTTTCTAAGCCAGCGAAAGACCATGCAAAAAACGCCTCCCATGGGTTTTCTCCACCCGTGAGAGGCGCTGGTTTTCAGCGCGGTTCCACTCTCGCTTATAGCTTTTCCGGCAGTTACCGGCTCCGGCCTTAACGCGGCCGCTCACGCGGGGGCATTTCCTCCCCCGACGGCTCCGGGGCGCATTTCGCACAGGCTTCTCACAGCTCCGCTTTCAGCCGGGGCGGGGCCTCTCTGGGTGGGAACGGCTGTCCTACTTTCCCTTTCATAGCCATAATGATAATAACATTACTCAAAGGCGTCTGTCAAGAAACATTAAGAAAAAAGCCTCGCCGGATCTTAGAATTTGTTAGCGGCTATGCCGCTTACAAATTCTTGATGCACAGCTGTTCGCGCCCGCAGGCGCGGTCAACCGAGGCGCGTAACTGAGAGGCCGCAAGGCGGCCCCTCAGTTGATACTAAGCGGATTTGAACACATCACGGTTCTTTACAAAATATTCAGCGCCGGAGTAAAGTGTGCTGAGCAAAATCACCGCCTGGCAGACGAGATTGAGCCATTGCACGGAGATGACCAGCATCAGGCACAGGCAGACCATGGTGGACGCGGTCTTGACCTTGCCGCTCCAGCCCGCGGCGATGACGCGGCCCTGCTCCACGGCGACCAGGCGCATTCCCGACACGGCAAACTCGCGCAGGAGCACCAGCGCCAGCACCCAGCCGTACATCTCGCCGGCTTCCGCAAAATAGCACATCGCCGCCATGACCAGCATCTTGTCCGCCAGCGGGTCCATAAATTTGCCGAAGTCGGTTATCTGGCCGTAGTGCCGCGCGATGTAGCCGTCGAGCAGGTCCGTCAGGCTCGCGACGATGAACACCGCCAGCGCCGCCCGGCGAAAGCCAAGGTACAGCAGCACAAGGAACACGGGGATGAGCGCGACGCGCAGTATTGTTAATTTATTGGCAGTTGTCATATTTCAGTCTCGCTTTCTACTTGTTCTCCAATCAGCTCGCCGTCCATGATCCCCGTTATCAGCACGTCGGCAAACTCGCCGGGTACGCACTCGCCCTCGAAATACACGGTGCCGTCGATGTCGGGGGAGTCGGCGAAGCTCCGGCCCGTGAGGCAGCCGCCCTCTTCGCCGGTGCACAGCACGCGGAGCGTCCCGCCCACGCGCGCGGCACACCAGTCGTCCATTATGCCCGATTGCAGCTCCATGATTAGCTCCGCGCGGCGGCGCGCCTCCTCCTCGGAGCAGCGGTCGTCCATCTCCGCGGCGGGGGTGCCCTCCTCGGGGGAGAAGGGGAACACGCCAACGCGCTCGATGCGCGCCTCGCGGAGGAATTCGCACAGCTGCTCAAACTCCGCCTCGCCCTCGCCGGGCAGGCCGGTGATGAGGCTTGTGCGCAGCACCAGGCCGGGGATGCGCCCGCGGAGCTTTTGCAGCAGCGCGCGTATCTCCTCCCCTGTGCCGCGGCGGTTCATGCGGCGGAGGATGGCGTCGTTGATGTGCTGGATGGGGATGTCGAGGTATTTTACTATTTTGCCGTTTCGCGCGATCTCGTCGATGAGCGCGTCGTCGAAGGAGTCGGGATAGAGGTAGTGCAGGCGTATCCACTCGATGCCCTCGATATCCGACAGCTCATGGCACAGCTCGGCGAGGGCGCGGCGCTTGTACAGGTCGGTGCCGTAGCGGGTTATGTCCTGGGCGATTACGATGAGCTCCTTTACGCCGCTTTCCGCCAGCGCGGCGGCCTCGGCGATGATGTTTTCCATGGGGCGGCTGCGGTAGCGCCCGCGGATCGACGGGATGGCGCAGAAGGCGCAGCGGTTGTCGCAGCCCTCCGCGATTTTTATGTAGGCCCAGCCGGGGCCGGTGGTTATGAAGCGGCCCACCTCGTCCACGGGGGCGTTCCTGTCGCCGAACGCTTCCGCGCGGCCGGTTTTCAGGGTTTCGGCCACGACGGCGGCGATCTCGGCGAAGCTGCCTACGCCCACGACGGCGTCGACCTCCGGAAGGTCGGCGGCGATTTCGGCGCGGTAGCGCTCGGCGAGACAGCCGGTGACGATGATCTTTCCAAGCCGGCCGGCCTTTTTCAGCTCGGCCATCTCCAGAATGTTGTCGATGGCCTCGCTCTTGGCGCTGTCAATGAAGCCGCAGGTGTTGATGACCACCGCGTCGGCGCCGTCGAAGTCGCTTGTCAGCTCGTAGCCCGCGTCGCTGAGAAGGCAGAGCATCTGCTCGCTGTTTATCAGATTCTTCGCGCAGCCAAGGGAGATCAGCGCGATTTTTTCGTTTGGCATGGTTTTGGCTCCTGTGGTTTTGGATTTTGACGTTTTGTTTCAGCTTTTGCTGTTCGACAGCCTGCCGCCGGGGGCGTTTCGCCCCGCGGGCCGAAACACCCCCCGGCGGACTGCCGTTTGCCACGACCCCGGAAAACGGAACGGGATATGCTCTTATTCTTCGTTTGCCGCGCGCCAGCGCTCGATGGCCTCTTTGATATCCTCCCAGGAAAAACCGCGCCGCACCAGCGCGTCGCCGGCTTTTTTTATCGCGGCGCGGTCGTCGGGGGCGGCGCCGCGCAGGCGGTGGGACAGGAGGCGGTCGATCTCCCCATCCTGCTCCGGAAGCTGCTCCAGCGCCTCGTCCCAGAGCTCGCGCGGCACCTTGCGCCGGTAGAGCTCGTCGCGGATGCGCCGCGCGCCGTAGCCCTTCGCGGCGTAGTGCCGTACCGTCATGGCCGCGTAGTCCGCGTCATTGAGAAAATGCAGGTCCAGCAGATACTCCACGCACGCCGCCGCGTCCTGCTCGGTCTCGCCCTTCTCCGCCAGCCGGTCGTACAGCTCCCGGCAGCTCATGGGGCGGGCCGAAATCATATTCATCGCGCGTACCTTCGCCCGCTCAAGCCGCGACGCGCCGGCGACCTCCGCAAGCTCCGCTTCGCTCAGCTCGCGCCCGGCGTACAGCGAGTGGTCCGCCACTACGCTAAGCGTGGTCCTGATGACGCTGCCGTCGGACAGGACGAGCACGCAGCGCTCGCCGCGGGTCTGCTTTACTTCGGTTACGGTCAAACTCAACCCTCAAACTCGTCAGCAGAAATGTCGATCGCGCGTCCCGCGGCCTGGGCGGCCTTGCGGGCCTGGGGGGACATGAGCTTGTAGGCATTGTCGCGGATCTTCTGCTCGATGTCGGCGCAGACCTCCGGATTGACGCGCAGGAACTCCTTAACGCCGTCGCGGCCCTGGATGCGCTGCTCGGCCACGGTGAACCATGCGCCGGCCTTTTCGATAATTTCCAGCTTCACGGCCAGGTCGACGATCTCGCCGATTTTGCTGATGCCCTCGCCGTAGATGATGTCAAACTCGGCCTCCTTGAACGGAGGCGCGACCTTGTTCTTGATGACCTTGGCGCGGGTGCGGTTGCCGATCATCTCGCCGTTGACCTTCAGCGTCTCGGTGCGGCGCACGTCGATGCGCACGGAGGCGAAGTATTTCAGCGCGCGGCCGCCCGGGGTCGTCTCGGGGTTGCCGTACATCACGCCGATTTTCTCGCGGAGCTGGTTGATGAAAACGACGATGCAGTTGGTCTTGGAGATGGTGCCCGCCAGCTTGCGCAGCGCCTGGCTCATCAGGCGCGCCACGACGCCGACGGAGGAGTCGCCCATCTCGCCCTCGAGCTCGCTGCGGGGCAGGAGAGCGGCGACGGAGTCCACGACTACCACGTCGATGGCGCCCGAGCGCACCAGCGCCTCGGTGATGTCCAGCGCCTGCTCGCCGGTGTCGGGCTGGGAGATGAGCAGGTTGTCGATGTCCACGCCGAGGGCGCGGGCGTAGGCCGGCTCAAGCGCGTGCTCAACGTCGATGAAGGCGACTTCGCCGCCCTCCTTCTGGGCCGAGGCGAGGATGTGCAGGGCCAGCGTGGTTTTGCCCGAGGACTCGGGCCCGTAGATTTCGACGATTCTCCCGCGCGGGACGCCGCCGATGCCGAGGGCGAGGTCGAGCGAGAGCGAGCCGGTGGACACCGCGTCCACGTTCACGGGGATGTCGTCCCCAAGGCGCATGATCGCGCCCTTGCCGTAGTTTTTCTCTATCTGGGCCAGCGCGGTTTTGAGGGCCTGCTTCTTGTCGTCCGCCTGGCCGTGCTGGGTTATGGGAGTCTTTTTCTTCTCTGCCATGTTGCCACCTCAATATTTTTTCCTCTTCCGTCCCGCCCTTCGGGCGGGACGGAAAATTTTATTTATTTTGTCCTTCCCCCTCCCTTCGGGAGGGAGAAAATTTTATATCCTGCCAAACACAACCCGCTCGATCCCCGCGGTGTCGAGGCATTTTTCCACACCCTTGAAGCCGGACAGGCGCATGAGCCTGACCACGTCGTCGGCCTGGCTCTCGCCCACCTCGAAGGCGAGGTGCGAGGCGGTGCGCAGCAGGTCCTTCCAGCGGGCGAGCACCGCGCGGTAGAAATCAAGGCCGTCCGCGCCGCCGTCCAGCGCGCAGATGGGCTCGTAGTCCTTCACCGAGGCGTCCAGCGCGGGAAGCTCGCCGGTGCGTATGTACGGCGGGTTGCAGACTATCATGTCGAAGCTGCCCAGGCGGATGGGGGGAGCCTCCCTGACGTCGGACTCCACGCACAGGACGCGGTCCTCCATGCGGCCCAGCGCGACGTTGCGCCGGGCGACGGCGAGCGCGGCGGGGCTGTTGTCGATGAGCACCACGCGCGAGGCGGGCAGCTCGTGCGCGATCGCGCAGCCGACGCAGCCGCTTCCGGTGCACAGGTCCAGCACGCGCGCGTCGTTCTTGCGCCCGCGGAGGATGCCCAGCGCCGTATCAACAAGCACGGCGGTGTCGTCCCTGGGGATGAGCACGTCCGGGGTTATTTCCACGGGCAGGCCGTAGAACTCCCAGCCGCCGGTTATGTACGCCACCGGCTCGCCGGCGAGGCGGCGCTGGAGGAAGCTCTCGGCCAGGCTGGCGACCTTGTCGGAGGTGTACAGCGACAGATCCTGCAAAAGCTTTGCCGGGGGCTTGTTCGCCGCGTGGGCCACTATAAGCCGGGCCTCAAGGTTGAAGGCCTCGACCCCCGAGTCCCGCAGGCGGCGGCGTATGTCTATATATAGCTCACTGTAGGTCTTTGGCATCTCTTATCCTCCGGTTTTTACCACTTATCGGCGCCTTCTTCGTCGGGGATCACCAGCTTCAGCGCCTCAATGGCGCACTCCATCATGCCGTCATCGGGCTCGTTGGTCGTCAGGTGCTGCAATTGCTTGCCGGGCCAGGCGAGGACGGCGGAAAAGGCGTTGTCGTGCCGGCCCACCCAGCGGTTTATCTCGTAGGTTATGCCCACGATGAAGGGCAGCATGATAAGCTTCGCCAGCACTCGTACCAGCGCCGCGGCAAGCCCGCTCAGCGCCGACACCGCCGGGATGAGGCTCAGCACCCAGGTCATGAAGGAGATCACAAATATGCTGATTATCATGACCACCACGAGAAAGCTCGTGCCGCAGCGGGGGTGGAAGCGGCTTTGCGCGCGCACGTTCTCCACCGTCAGCGGCAGGCCGTGCTCATAGCAGAAGATGGCCTTGTGCTCTGCGCCGTGGTAGGAGAACATGCGCTTTACGTCGTCGACGCGGGTGCACAGGTACATGTAAATCAGGAAGATTACAATTCGGATAAGGCCCTCGAGGATGCAGCGGGTCACAAGGCCGATGCTCTTGGGCAGAAGCTCGAACAGGAAGGCAGGCAGCAGCACGAAAAGCCCCACGGCAAGGAAAAGCCCCAGCACCACGGCCACGCCGATTATGACCTTCTCCGCCTTCTCGCTGCCTAACTTTTCCTCGACCCATTTGTCGAATTTCGACGGCTCCTCCTGCGCTTCCTCCGGCAGCAGCTCCGCCGACCAGGTCAGCGCCTGCATGCCCTTCGCCATCGAGTCGATGAAGTTCACCACGCCCCGGATGAAGGGCAGGCCCAGCACGGGGTATTTTTCCTTTATCAGGCGCAGTTCCTCTACCCGTGTTTCCAGGCTGCCGTCGGCAAGGCGGCAGACGGTCGCCTGCCTGTCTACGCCGCGCATGAGTATGCCTTCGATCAGCGCCTGACCGCCGATGGAGGTTTTGAAGTTTTTTTCTTTTGACATAGTTTGCCTTCCTTGTGTTGCTTTTTTATTGCGGCCCCTCCGGGGCCGATGGGAAACCCCTTAATAGGGTTTCCCATACCCTTCCTGATTTTTTTGACGATGGGGAGTTCCGCGCCGTGCTCGCGCCCGCAGGCGCATTTCGGAGCGCAACCGCCGCGCAAGCGGCGGCTCTTAGCGCGGAGATGCGGCGCGACCGGGGCTCTGCCCCGGACCCCGCAGCCTTTGAAAAGGCTGGCGAAACTTTTTATTTTTGCTCAGTCGACGGGGAGTGTCACGGTCACGATAACCCCGCCGCCGTCCGCGTTGGCGATAGCCAACGCCCCGCGGTGGCGCGCCACGATCTCCTCGCACACGGCAAGGCCGATGCCGCTGCCGCGCCCGCTGCCGCGGCCCTTGTAAAACCGCTCCTTCACCCGCCCCAGCTCGTCCGGCGCTATGCCGGGGCCGAAGTCGCGTACCGTTACCGTCACATTCCCGGCGCCGGCGGCAAAGGCCACGTCTATCCTCCCGCCGCCCGCGCCGTGCTTGAGGGCGTTGTCAATTATGTTCAAAAACACCTGCTTGAGCCGCTCCGGGTCCCCGTTTATCAGCGGCGACGGCTCCTCCGGCGGGTTGTACGCCAGCGCTATCCCCTCCTGTACGGCAAGCTGGCTGTAGGTCAGCACCGCGTCGGCAAGCTCGGCCTCGGGGTCCATGCGCTCCATGTTCAGCTTGAAGCGCCCGCCCTGTATCCGCGTGAAGTCCAGAAGCTCGCCCACCATCTTCGACAGGCGTTCCGCTTCCCGCAGGATTATCGAAATGCCCCGGCGGCTGTCGCCCCGGATGCCCTCGTCGTAAATCAGCGTCTCGCTCCAGCCCGTGATTGCGGTCAGGGGCGTGCGAAGCTCGTGGGAGACGGAGGAGATGAACTCCGTTTGCAGGCGCTCGCTTTTGGCAAGCTCGGACGACAGGGCGTTTATGCTGTCAAACAGCTCGCCGATCTCGTCGTCGCGGGGCTTGACGGCCTGTATGCCCAGGCTCCCGGCGGAGATGCGCCGGGAGAAGTCGGTCAGAGCGCGCACCGGCCCGGTCACCGTGCGCAGAAAGCGCAGGTTCAGCACCGCCAGGGCCGCGATGAGCGCCGCC
>JAMPGF010000076.1 GCA_023664105.1 Butyricicoccus sp.
GGATGAAGGCGATGTAGTCGCATATCTTCTCCAGGTCGCTGACGATGTGGGAGGACATGAGGATGGAGTGCGTCTCGTCGCGGGTGAAGTCGTTGAAGATGTCCAGGATCTCGTCGCGCATCATGGGGTCGAGCCCGCTGGTGGCCTCGTCGAGGATGAGCAGGCGCGGCGCGTGCGACAGCGCCACGGCTATGGCAAGCTTCATTTTCATGCCGCGGGAAAACTCCTTGAAGGGCTTCTTCTCCGGCAGGGCGAAGCGCGAAAGACACTCCCCGTAACGCGCCGCGTCCCAGTTTTTGTAGGTGCCCGCCATGACGCGCCCCACGTCCCGCGCCGTGAGCACCTCGGGGAAATACGCCTCGTCCAGCACCACGCCGATTTCCTGCTTTGCCGCGCCGAACTCCGGCGAGCGGTTGTCCACGCCCAGCACGCTGACGCTGCCGCCGTCGCGCGTTATGGCGTTCATGATGAGCCGGAGCGTGGTGCTCTTGCCCGCGCCGTTTTCGCCCACGAGGCCCATTATCGCGCCCTCGGGCAGGGTCAGGCTTATGCCGCCGAGCGTAAAGCCCTCGTAGGACTTGCTCAGGTTTTTAATCTCTATCGCGTTCAATTTTGTTTTCCTCCTCAAGCATCGCAAACATCTCCGCAAGCTCCGCGCGGCCCAGCCCCAGCGGCCCGGCAAGCTCCAGCACGCGGCGCATGCAGCCCTCGATTTCCATGAGCTGCCCCTCGCGCACCAGGTTCATGTCCTTTGGCGCGACGTAGCAGCCCTTTCCGGCGACGGTGTTGATGTAGCCGTCCTTCTCCAGCTCGTCGTAGGCCCGCTTTGTGGTAATTACGCTTATGCGCAGATCCTTCGCCAGCGCGCGGATCGAGGGCAGGGCGTCCCCTGCGCTCAGCTCTCCGGAGATGACCGCTTTTTTTATCTGAGCGTAGATCTGCTCATATATCGGCCGTCCGCTGGCATTGCTTATGATTATGTCCAATTTCAGTGCACCTCAACTGTTCATATACGGTATGTACAGTATATACAGCCTCCCTCCTGTTGTCAATAGGTTTTGCAAAAAAATTTTTCGCGCGAAGCGTGGCGGATAATGTTTAAAATTGTTTATAAAATATCTATGGACATCTTTGAGGAAAAAGGGTATGATTAGCATGAATCTGCATATAATGGAGTGATGCGCTTGAAAAGCTTCATGAAAAAGGTCGATTTGTTCTGCTACAGGCACCCGCGTTTCGGCATACCGAACCTGATGATGTACATAGTGATAGGCAACGTGATCGTCTGGCTTTTCAGCATGATGGACACCACGGGAGCGCTTATCGGCTATCTGACCTTCTCCCCGCGCATGATAATGAGAGGGCAGATATGGCGCCTGGCGAGCTTTGCCCTTATACCCCACACCTCCGGCTTTTTCGCGCTCATCGCGTTTTACTTCTACTACTTCATCGGCAGCACGATAGAGCGGGAATGGGGCAGCGGAAAGTTCACGATTTACTTTCTCACGGGTATGCTGCTGACTATAATCTACGGCTTCGTTATCTATTTTGTCAGGGGCATAAGCGTGAGCGTCAGCGCGGAGTTTATATACCTTTCCATGTTCTTCACCTTCGCCACGCTGTATCCGGATATGCAGGTGCTGCTGTTTTTCATTATTCCCATTAAAATGAAGTGGCTGGGCATAGTCGACGCGGTGTTTTTCGTCTATCAGGTGCTGGTGCTGCCCTTCCCGCTGAACCTTCTGCCGGTTGTGGCGGTGCTCAACTACCTGCTGTTCTGCGGCGGCTGGCTGTTCGATTTCCTCCGGCCCGCCCGCGTGCAGCAGCGCCGGAACACCGTTAACTTCAAAAGCGAGGTGCGGCGCATAAAATACGAGCAGGCGCACAAGCCCTACAACCGCAAGTGCGGCGTATGCGGCAGGACGGACACGGATTACCCGGATCTGGAGTTCCGCTACTGCTCCCGCTGCGCGGGTTATCATTGCTTCTGCATCGACCATATCAACAGTCATGTGCATTTCACGGAATGATTTTTTTGCCCCGGCCCGAAAGAGCCGGGGCAGTTTTTTCTGCGATGACATTTTTTAAATCGAATATAACGGCAGCCTGGACAATATCATAATCAGGAGCGGGAAACGAAATTCCGAGCGCGCGCAAAAACTGCCAAAAAGCATGAAATTACGTTGCTTTTTCCGACGGGATTTGATATAATTCCAGTAATTGTGCAAACTGGAAGGACGGTGACGGGATGAAGAAGAAGGTTTCCATCGCCGCGGGCCTGCTTTTGCTGCTGGCCCTGGCGCTCGTATTCTGGCAAGCCGCGCCCACGCGCGTGGAGCGGACGCTGGACGCCTGCATTTACCGGGACGGCGAGGTCGTCGGCGAAACGGCCATCCGCATCGACGGCGAGACAGGCAGTCGCCTTCTTTCCTCCGGGCAGACCTATACCGGCGAATTTCAGATAGGCTGTCTCGAAAAAACCTGCCGCGAGGGCGCTTCGGCGAGTATAGACTGGCGCGGCGCTGATGCCCAGTCCGTATCCTTCAGCCTTGGGGATGAGCTATATTCCGGCTCTGATTTTGCGGACATCGAGGAAATACGCGCCGACAGGCAGCTGAAGGATATCCGCGTTACCCTTTCCGACGGGACCGTTATCTGGGGCTCCCAGCTCACATCAACATTTTCAACGAATTCAGGTGTTTGACATGCCAACGGCAACACGCAGCAGGAGACGCGCAAAACGCCGCTCCGCGCTGCCCATTATCGTACAATCCGTAGTGCTCATCGCACTTCTCGCGGTGCTGGGTAAGGTCGTAATGCTCAACAAAAACGTCACCCCAGCACGGAATGGGGCCTCTCTCTCCTCGCCGGCTTCTTCCTCTTCGACGCAGCCTGACCTCCCCCAGCAGCCGGAGGCGACGCCCGAGCCGACCCCCGAGCCAACTCCGACGCCGCTCATCGAGTTCAACCCCCACTGCGTGGAGGATACCGAGCCGTCGAAGTTTATCAAGACCGTCGGCATAAACGTCGACGGCGAGACGCTGGAAGAGGATGAGCCCTATGAGGCCGCCGAGCCCATCGACTTCGGCTACGGGAAGGACTACACCGATGTCGACGGCATCGTCACCTTCCGCGGCGACAACTTCCGCTCCGGCGCGGCCTACGGCCTGGCGAACATGAGCGATTTCAAGTTCTCCGACCCCTGGAAGGTCACGACCGCCACACTGGGCGGGTGGTCCGGCAGCGGCTGGGTGGGCCAGCCGCTCATTGTGAAGTGGCCGAAGGAGACCAAGGCCGTAATGAACATGTATGACTGGGCGAAGGAGGACGACGAGCTGGTCGAGGTCATCTACGCGACCATGGACGGCAACATCTACTTCCTCGACTTGGAGACCGGAAAGGCCACGCGCGACAAGCTCAACATGGGCTACACATTCAAGGGCGCCGGCGCGCTCGACCCGCGCGGCTACCCCATCCTCTATATCGGCTCCGGCGTCGACAGCACCAAGGGCGTCTCGCGCGCGTTCGTGATAAGCCTCATCGACTATGAGGTGCTCTACGAGTTCGGCAACCGTGACCCCTTCACTCTGCGCGGGGAGCTGTCGTATTTTGACTCCTCCCCCCTCGTTGACGCGGAAACTGACCAGCTCATCTACCCCGGCGAGAACGGCATACTCTATATCATCAAGCTCAACACCGACTATGACGAGAAGGCCGGGACGCTCTCCATTGACCCCGGCAGGGTCGTGAAGTGGCACTACTACGGCCAGCGCACCAGCCTTGCCTCCTACTGGGTGGGCATGGAGGACAGCGCCGTCATCTTCCGCGGGCACATCATCATGGCCGACAACGGCGGCAACCTCATGTGCCTTGACCTGAATACCCTCACGCTCGACTGGGTGCAGGACACCCTCGACGACACCAACTGCTCGCCGGTGCTCTCGATCGAGGACGGGCATCCCTACGTCTATATCAGCACCTCCTTCCACCAGGGCTGGCGAAGCTGGACCACGGCAAAGGTGCCGATTTGGAAAATCGACGCGGAGACGGGCGAGAAGGTCTGGGAGACGGAATACACCTGCTATACCGAAGACGGCGTCTCCGGCGGCGTGCAGTCCACCGCCGCGCTGGGGCAGAATGGCCTCGAGGGCTATCTCTACGTCACGGTGGCAAAGACGGACAACTACAACAACGGCAAGCTCGTCTGCCTCGACACCGGGACCGGCGAGGTTGTCTGGGAGTACAAGTCCTACTACACCTGGAGCTCCCCCGTTCTGGTGTACAACGCCGACGGCTCCGGCTATGTGATCTACTGCACCTACGGCAACAACATGAATATGCTCGACGGCAAGACGGGCGAGCTGCTCGACAGCTTCAACCTCCAGGGCGGTGTCGAGGCCAGCCCGGCGGTGTACAACGACCGTATCGTCGTAGGCACGCGCAAGTGCCTCATCTGGGGCGTGAAGTTGAGTTGATGCTTTATGGAAATTAAAAGACAGGGGCGCCCCTCCAATTACGACATTATGCGCGACCGCATGGAGCTGGAGTTTGTCAGGTATGACCAGGGCGCGATGCTCCGGAAATTCGGTCTGAAAAGTGATGCCGGCTATATCTATCTCCGCTTTGCCGGGCGGGACTACCGAATTCACCGGGCCACCGGGCGGGCGGAATGGTACTGTCCCGCGCGGCGGGAATATATCCACGCCGATTACGGGGCGAGCATGACAATCTTCGACATGCTCGCCTGGTCCAGGCCGGACTGCGCGCTGGACGGGCGTTTTGTCCCGCCCGGCGCGCTGGGAGGGATGGTGCAGTCGTCGGCCTCCTCCGGGATCGGGATTTTCTCCGGGCAGGCGGCTTTTTTCGCGGGCCGGTGTGATGAGCTCCGGTGGGCCTGCCTGGAGCTGGGCGGCCGGCCCGCCGACGCGGCCGGCGATGTGTCCGCCATGCTCCCGCTGTTTGACTTTTTCCCGGTAATGCTGCAATTCTGGGACGCCGACGAGGAGTTTGGCGCGGTGCTGAAATTCATGTGGGATAAAAACACCACGGACTTTATTCACTACGAAACCGTCGCGTTTGCGACCGGGCATCTGATTGAACGGCTGAAGGAATGCATGGAGGAATCAGCCGCCGGGAAGACTTAAAACAAATCCCGCCCCTTCGCGCGCAACGGAGGAGCGGGAAAATTTTTCTTTTTTCCGCAAAAAATCAAAATTACCTCTTGCATTTTCCCGCCGGATGTGTTAATATGATTAGGCGCTGATAAAGCGCGAAGTGAATACGGTATCCGGGTGTAGCGCAGATGGTAGCGTGCTTGAATGGGGTTCAAGAGGCCGCTGGTTCAAATCCAGTCACTCGGACCACGAAACCCGCAACTCATTGAAAGACAATGGGTTGCGGGTTTTCTTATTGGGCGATTATCAACCTCCTGCTCAATAACGGTTGCCGCGCCGCCACCATCCGCAATATCCAGATAAAGGACGCGGACATTGAAAATAAGCGCACGGACAATAAGCAGCTTTATCACGGCAGAACGGCGTTTTTCAGCAGCAATTACTGCATCTGCCCCAGATCAAGCGGCGTATCCACATCACGTAATTCCCACGGGCCGTCCGCCTCAACCAGCTCAAGCAGGCGGGCGTTCGCCTGTATGATACTCCTGCCGCCCTGGTCGCCAGTCAGGTCCATCAGTTCAGGGTACAGGGCCCGGGGAAAAATGACGGGGTTTCCCCTTCTCCCCTGCCAGCTCAGAGAGCAGATTTTATCCGGGTTCCTTGAAAAGGCTTCCAACACCCGCACACCGCTCTGCCGGGTCAGCCAGGGCTGGTCGCACACGGCAAACAGCACCCCGTCCATATCCTGAAGCGGAGCCAGTCCCAGCCGGACAGAGGCTGACTGACCTTCCCCGGACTGGGGATTGGGGATGGCTTCGTAGCCCCGCTCCGCCGCCAGGGCGAGGATTTCCGGGTAACAGCTCACGACATTGGCCCGGGCAAACAGCCCGGCGGGAACAGCGGAAAAAACGCGCTGAATGACAGGCACGCCGTCCACGGGGTAGAGCAGCTTGTTCTCCCCGAAACGCTTCGCCGCCCCCGAGGCCATCAGCACCGCTCCCAGCCTCATCGCCAGAACCGGGAGGGGCCGCGGCGGACATACCGGCCCTGTCCGGCCCTGACCACCTCGCCGCTCTCCACGGCGAGCTCGCCGGACAGCAGAACGCTGTCAACCCGGCACTTTACTTCAAAGCCCTCGTAGGGTGTGTAGTCCACATTCTGATGCTGGGCCGCGGCGGTAATGTGTCCCGTGTAAGCGGGGTCCAGAATTGTGATGTCCGCGTCGCTGCCGACTGCCAGGGCGCCCTTTTGCGGGTACATTCCAAAAAGCCTGGCCGGCTGCTCGGAGAGCAGCTTCATCATCTCATGCGCGGACATACGCCCGGAGGCCACTCCGGCGGTGTACATGAGCGCGGGCCTGTGCTCTGTGCCGGGAATGCCGTTGGGGATTTTGGAGAAATCCCCCAAACCAAGCTCCTTTACCCCCTTGAAGTTGAAGGAGCAGTGGTCGGTGCCCAGCGTGTCGATCTCCCCGGCGGACAGGGCACGCCACAGGGCGTCGTTGTCCGCTTTTTTCCGCAGCGGTGGGGAGAGAACAAACTTCGCCCCCTCAAAGCCGGGCAGATCATACCTGCTCTCGTCCAGGAGCAGATACTGGGGACAGCTCTCCACGTAGAGCTTCTGACCCCGCGCCCGGGCGGCGCGTACGGTCTCCATAGCGCGGGCCGTGGACAGGTGGACGATATTGACCGGGTATCCCGCCAGCTCTCCAATGGTCAGCCAGCGGTTGACGGCCTCCGCCTCCACCGCCGCCGGCCGGGAGAGAGGATGGGCGGAGGGCTTCAAATTCCCGGCGGCCTTCTGTGCGGCGATCCCGGAGGCAACGAAATCACCGTTTTCGCAGTGGCAGCCCACGATGCCCCCCAGCTCCCCTACGCAGCGAACCACCTCCAAAGCCACGGCGCCGGACACCTTCAGCCCGTCATAGGCCAGATAGACCTTATAGGAGGTCACGCCCTCGGCCGACATATCCGCCAGCTCCGCGCGGATGGCCGGGTTCCAGTCCTTGATGGTCATGTGGAAGCCGTAGTGACAGGAGGCGCGGCCGTCCGCCCTGCCGTGCCAGGTTTCCAGCGCGGAGGCCAGCGAGGCCCCCCGCTCCGGCTCGGCGAAGTCCAGCACGGTTGTGGTGCCGCCGGCAAGGGCGGCCAGGGTACCGCTGGCCCAGTCGTCCGCCGTCTCGTTGGGCAGGCCCTTGTTCATCTCAAAATGGGTGTGCGTGTCGATAAATCCGGGAAACACGATTTTTCCGAGGGCATCAATGACCCTGCTGTCCCCGACGGAAAGGCCGGGGGCTATCTGCGCGATTTTGTCCTCCACCACGCGGAGGTCGGCCTGCACCGGCCCCTCCGGACAGATGAGAGTGGCGTTTTGGATCAGGATAGACATAAAAACACCTCCAAATTCAACCGCGGCAAAAACCGCTTTTGCCCTGCCGGACGGGAGATATACCGCGTCCGGCAGGGCTGAAATTATTGTTTAATGACGGTCCCGGTCTTGCCGGAGACGCCGTCGCGCGCCTTCTCCAGCAGGGTAATAAGCGATGAGCGCCCGGGTGCCGAGCGCGCAAACTCCACCGCCGCCTGCACCTTGGGCAGCATGGAGCCGGGCGCGAAGTGGCCCTGCGCCATGTACTGCTCCGCCTCCTCGGGTGTGAGGCTGTCCAGCCATTTCTGGTTTGGCTTGCCGAAGTTGACCGCCGCCTTTTCCACGGCGGTGAGGATGATGAGGGTGTCGGCCTCAAGCTGTTTGGCCAGAACGCAGGAGGCGAAATCCTTGTCGATGACCGCCGCCGCGCCCTTGAGGTGGTTGCCCTCGGTTTTGAACACGGGAATTCCGCCTCCGCCGCAAGTGACCACTACGAGGCCGGCATCCACCATGTCCCTGATGGACTGGATCTCTACAATGGCCTTGGGCCTCGGAGAGGCCACGACACGGCGGTAGCCCCGTCCGGCGTCCTCGATCACCTGATAGTCACGCTCGGCCACGAGCTTGTCGGCCTCCTCCTTGCTCATGAACGCGCCGATGGGCTTTGTGGGGTTGGCAAAGGCGGGGTCAGCCGGGTCAACCTCCACCTGGGTGAGAACGGTGGCCACGCCCTTTTGGATCCCGCGGTCGAGCAGCTCCTCGCGCAGGGCGTTTTGCAGGTCGTAGCCGATGTAGCCCTGGCTCATTGCCACGCACACGGACAGCGGACAGGGGATGTATTTTTCCGGGTCCGAGCGGGTCAGCTCGGTCATGGCGTTCTGGATCATGCCAACCTGGGGGCCGTTGCCGTGGGAGAGGATCACCTGGTGGCCGTCCTCAATGAGGTCGGCAATGGCGCGGGCCGTCTGCTTCACGGCGGTCATCTGCTCCGGGAGATTGCTGCCCAGGGCGTTTCCGCCAAGGGCGATGACAATACGCTTGCCCATTTATAATACCTCCAAAAAATCCAAAATACAAGACAGGCCCGCCCTGTTCGGACGGGCCTGTGAAAGATTTGCGGTATAAGAGCTTATCACGAAATTGGACATGTGCAGCTTGCGCGGCAGATTTTTTGCTGGGCAAGGCGCTTTGACGCAGGAAGGCTTTGTGCCTTTCAAGTCAAAGCAACGCGGCACAGCGGAAAATATGCAAGCAAGATGTGCGTGGATAATTTCGGGATATGCTCTAAAAAATTATTTCTGGAACCAGCGGGCCGTGCCGCGCTCGGCCAGAGCTTCCAGCGTGGCCTGGGGATCCTTCACCTTGGCCAGGAAGATCATTGCGGCGATGATATAGGGCTTGAAGCTGGCCTCCTTGTACAGGGGAGTGCGGTAGCGGTCGAACACGCTGGCCTCAACCTCGCCGTCGACGCAGGACACGTCGTTGATGTCGGCGGGCAGGCAGTGCAGGTACAGGGCCTTGCCGTCGCGGGTGGTTTTCATCAGCTCCTCGGTGCAGCACCAGTCCCTGTGCTCGGCGTTCTGGGCCAGCAGGCGCTTTTCCAGAGCCTTGATGCCGTCGCTGTCGCCCTTGGCGTACAGGTCGGTGCGCTCCTCCATTGCGGCGAAGGGGGCCCAGCTCTTGGGATACACAATGTCGGCGTCCTTGAAGGCCTCGGCCATGGAGTTGGTCCTGGTGAAGGCACCGCCGGTGGCAGCGGCGTTCTTCTTCGCCACTTCCTCAACCTCGGGCATGACCTCGTATCCCTCGGGGTGCGCCAGCACCACGTCCATACCGAAGCGGGTCATCAGGCCGATTACGCCCTGGGGCACAGACAGGGGCTTGCCGTAACTGGGCGAGTAGGCCCAGGTCATGGCAACCTTCTTGCCCTTGAGGTTCTCCACACCGCCGAACTCATGGATGATATGCAGCATATCCGCCATGCACTGGGTGGGGTGATCGATATCGCACTGAAGGTTGACCAGAGTGGGCTTCTGCTCCAGAACGCCGTCCTTGTGGCCCTGGGTGACGGCCTCGACGACTTCCTTCTGATATGTGTGGCCCTTGCCGATGTACATGTCGTCACGGATACCGATGACGTCCGCCATGAAGGAGATCATGTTCGCGGTCTCTCGGACGGTTTCGCCGTGGGCTATCTGGCTCTTGCCCTCGTCCAGATCCTGAACCTCAAGGCCCAGCAGGTTGCAGGCGGAGGCAAAGGAGAAGCGGGTACGGGTGGAGTTGTCGCGGAACAGGGAGATGCCCAGGCCGGACTCGAAAATCCTGGTGGAGATATTGTTCTCGCGCATATAGCGCAGGGCGTCGGCCACGGTGAACACGGCCTCGATCTCGTCGTCGGTCTT